>NZ_PVBL01000054.1:0-5460 GCF_002968555.1 Neorhizobium sp. T6_25 | reverse complement strand
CACTTGAGACAATCGCCACTATGAGCGATGATCCACTCATCAGCCTGCCAGCTGCAAGCTGACACTCATCCGGCCCTCTGGGATGAGCCGTGGTCGTCTAAGCTACACCACATCCTGGGACACGATCGCCGAAGATGACATCCTCATCCGATTGATGCTGGTCGATGCCCTCATCGAGGAGGGTTATTGCGTCGTCCAGACCGGCAGCGTCCCGGAAGCTGTCGCTGCCATAGACCGGAATCCGTTGTTCGACGATGATGACCGATGTCGACATGCCGGTGTCCCTAACGGGCCTCGATTTGGCTGCCATGGTTTCGAGCGTCGCGCCTCGGACGGCCATCATCGTCCCATCCGGTCGCATTTCGACGGGACAGCGAACGCCTATGGCGATGACAGCTCGGCGATCTGGATACCGGCAAGCGTCTGATCACCTGAGACCTCTCGGGGAGGAGGGTGCCTCCGCAACTTCGTCTGGAAACTCAATCCGACTGCGAGTTGGCAGACGCGGTTGCCGCGCTACTTTAGGTGGATCGGCAATCGGAGTTCAAGATGACGCAAGCGGAAATAGTTGCCGAGCGGGAGGAAATGTATCCCGTGGCCTATGAAATCTTGGACAAGGAAGCCGACGCACGCAAGCAAGACCAAGCGGTTACGACATTTGAGGTGTCGCTGGAAGCAGACAGGGCGCCCAAGATTGCCAACGAAAAAAGTCCCTGAGAGTTCAAAGCCCGGGCCAGCCGAGCGTCTTTTCACTGTCAGTGGCGGTTTTCGCCCAGAGCGGGCACGTCTAGCATCTGCTCGGCAACCAGCTCGCCATCATGCTGGCCACGGCTCCAGGCATCTTCATACTCTCCCTCGACGAGAACAAAACCAACGCTTTCGCTTTGCGGCTCTGGGTGAGCCACCAGGTAAGGAAAAATGCCGACCGATTTTTCAAACGGCAACAGAACCCGATTGGCCAGAACCCGGATCATCGGAGCATTTCCAGAGGTGCTGACGCTCTGCCATTTGCTGATAAAGCGGGTGATCACGTCGTTCAGGGTCATGCCGACGGTCTCTCGACACTGCAAGATGTTGCCGATAAAGAGAACCGGGCAAGCGACCCGCTCGACTGCGTCAACGACGTCGCGGACCAAGAGATGGGGAAGGATACTGGTGTAAAAGCTTCCGGGCCCAAAAGCGATTACGTCAGCTGCCTGGATGGCTTCGATAACAGCAGCGTTCGCAGAGGGAGCTCCACCGCTGCCGTTCAGGAGTTGGATCTCATCGATGCCGATTGCTGCGTCCGTGTCGGACAGCGTGGTCAAGACATCCTGCGGTGAGCGCCTTTCCGCATTCTTGAGGGTTCCCGACAGCACAAGATCGCTTTCCAACGAGGAGGGCCAAACGTTTCCCTGGATTTCGCACAACTTCCTGAAGACAAAGATCGCAGTGTTTATGTCGCCGTTATGGGCGATGCACGCTCCTGTCAGGATGAAATTTCCAATGCTGCCGTTCCTGAAATCGAAGCTATCGCCCACCGCTGACGCGAAGGTCTGAAGATAATTCAGGATCGCGCCACGAAGACCCGGCTCCATACGCTCCAGCAGGAGATGGCGTCCATTGGCATAGAAGCGGAACTCTTCTCTCGCTTCCGCAGGTCCGTTTGAGGACGAAATCCGCGTGTTGAAGATCCTGACCACGTCGCCGGAGCGTCGCTCACCATGGGCCATGGTCATCAACGCTTGGCGGATATCGCCCACTGACAGGATATTCAGCTTCTCCCGGATGAGTTTAGAACTGCCTCCGCTGTCCCAAGCGGGAACGATCCGCGTCAGTTGAACATTCTTGCGAGCCAGCGCAATATTGATGGCGCGACAGGCGGTGCCGCCAGAAAACATGACGATGCGTTTCATAATCCTCCCCATTCTCGGCAAACTCATAGCCGCGCCAATCGCGGATACCAAGCTTTGAAAGTGGCCCCCATCCGAGCAGCGCCGCAGCGAGCGGCGGAAGTGGCGGCTTGGAATTCGACCGTCACTCTAAACCTAGCGGCCAGGCTATTGAGCTTGCAAGAACGACGTCTCCTACTCCAGACCAACGCGGATAGAGCGGATCGGGTTTCTGGAAACCGAGTTGACAGCGAGCGCCCGTGGATGGGGACCAAAATTTTCTATTTCGCCGACCCAACATCCTTGCAGGTCTCGACGGCGTCCCCATCTTTTTCCGCACTCGGATATGGAGGCGATATGGACGAATTTAGCAATGATGCGGATGCGGGTATCGAGATATTGCCGCCCGCACGCGACGGATCATACGATCATCAGGTCGTCTGCCTCTGCTGTCGGAAGGCTTGTTCAAAGAGCCGGATGGATGACGACGGCTGCGGCATCTGCGAGGAATGCCTAGCTACATGACGACCAACCACCGCTATGCTGGCCTCTCTATTTGGGCGATAAATAGGAAGTCAGCAAGCGAGTAGCGCTGATCTGTTCCGAACATTGCGACGCTCCATTAATCCCGGGGTGACACAAACAGTTATTGTCCAATGCGTGAACTTGTCATCAGCCTGCTACTCGTTACATGCCTTCTTCGGTGGGTGCAGCTGCAATGAGACTCTCAGCCAATTCGGCCGAAGATAGCGCACCACATGCTTTCGCCCATCTCAGTTTTAACCAGTCACCGTAAAGGTCGCCGTTACATCGCTTGGGGGCTTTTCGGGTGCTGTTTTGCCTGCGTCGCGTCCATGCCAAAGGTCTCTTAGACATGTCCACCGGACGCCGCTCTGGAAATTCTAGGCTTCATTACAAGTCGGGCTTCGACAAGGTGACCTGCCACTGAAGTTTCATCCAGCCGCGATTAGAGCCTCGGCGGTTTTTGATACGCCAGTTGGCGCGGTGTGAGCAACCGGCGGAAACGCGAAGCTTTCATCTTGCGCCGCGCTGGAGCCGGTTGCGGCGATGCTCCCGGCATAGTCTGCCGGGGTCTGGTATCCGAGCGATGAGTGTGGCCGGAAATGGTTGTAATCGTCCGCCCATTCAGCAATGGCGCTGCGGGCATGATCGAGGCCGAAGAACAGGCTTTCGTTGAGCAGCTCGTCGCGCATGCGCCCGTTGAAACTCTCGACATAGCCATTTTGCATCGGCTTTCCCGGCGCGATGTAGTGCCATTCGACCTTGTGATTTTTCGACCAGGTCAGGATGGCATTCGAGGTCAGTTCGGTCCCGTTGTCTGAGACAATCATTCCCGGCTTGCCCCGTCGCTCGATAAGCGTCGTTAGTTCTCGCGCGACACGGCGACCGGAGATCGATGTGTCCGGGATCGCCGCCAGGCATTCGCGCGTGACGTCGTCGACCACATTGAGCACGCGAAAGCGTCTGCCGCAGGCGAACTGGTCGTGGACGAAATCCAACGACCAGCGGGCATTGGCCCTTGCTTCGACGAGGATCGGCGCACGCGTGCCAACAGCACGACGCCTGGCTTTCCGCTTGCGCACGGAAAGACCTTCCTCGCGATAGAGCCGGTAGATGCGATTGACGCCAGACGGCTCTCCGTGTCGTCGAAGCAAGATGAACAATCGACGATAGCCGAACCGGCGGCGCTCATTCGCCAGATCGCGCAACTTCGCTCGCAGCTCGACCTCCGGCGGTCGAGAGGATCGATAGCGGATCGTCTTTCGGTCTGCGGAAATAATCTGGCAGGCCCGCCGTTCCGAAAGGCCCATGATGGCCTTCAGGTGCGCGACAGCATCACGCTTGGCGGCAGGCCCTACCATTTTTTTGAAAGAAGCTCGCGGAGTGCGGCTGTATCCAGCATCTGTTCGGCGAGCAGTTTCTTCAGCTTGGCATTCTCGTCCTCAAGCGCCTTCAGACGCTTGGCCTCAGACACTTCCATCCCGCCGTATTTGGCCTTCCAATTATAAAAGGTCG
Organism: Neorhizobium sp. T6_25; assembly: GCF_002968555.1. NCBI lineage: Bacteria > Pseudomonadati > Pseudomonadota > Alphaproteobacteria > Hyphomicrobiales > Rhizobiaceae > Neorhizobium > Neorhizobium sp. T6_25. The sequence continues at coordinate 1,552 of NZ_PVBL01000054.1, read as the reverse complement.
CCTCGGAAATCCCGTGCTTGCGGCAAAGATCAGCGGCCTTAACGCCTGCCTCCTGCTCCTTCAGCACGCCAATAATCTGCTCTTCCGTAAATCGCTGCTTCTTCATAAGTCCGTCCTCGATGGGCCGGACTCTAATCTATTCTGGAGGAGATTCTCAGTGGCAGGTCAAAGGGGGAACCACAGCTATCTATGGACGTTCGGGCTGCATGGAGGAACCGACCATGCCACCAAGCGACCCCTACGGAGCGAAAGACTCCTCAACTGAGTATGAGGTGAGCGGGCGGCCGAAAGCCAACAAGAGGCGAGCAAAGAGTGTCGCAGGTGTGATCATCACGTTGCTCATTCTAGTAACTGTCGCCGCCGCCGTGTTGTTGACAAAGGGGACGACCGACCCAGCGCCGGTCGGCTCGTCTGGGGCAGGGGTCGCCCGAGAGCCTGCTCCAGCCAACGGAAAGACAGAGTAGGACGCGAAATGCCTGGTATTATGTCGGCGGTCATGCTGCTCGCCTTCGAGCGAAACGAACACGGCGACGCGATCCCAGCGTTCAACCCTCTGCAGATGGAGAGCGTAGAGCAGGCATTGGCGGAAGCTGAAAAGCTGAGCCCTCAGCACGCAGGAGTAGTCGTCTGGCGGCGAAATGCTCAACCGGCTGTGGGAGAATTAAGCGAGCCTATCATCATATACCAGCGCGGCATCATAGGCGACTTCGGTTGAGGTAAAGAACATGGCTTACAATTCTTCGAGCCACCAGCACCGATCCGGAGATATTGCTCGTTCATCCGGGTGGTCTCTACTGGTCAAAAAAGGATGCCGGAGCATGGTCCATTCCAAAGGGTCTAGTTGAATTTGGCGAATTGGTTGCAGCGATCCGCGAGACTCGGTAGGAGCTTGCTGTGACTGTAAGCGGGGACTTCGTTTCCGTTGGTGAACACCGGCAGCCTGGCGGCAAACTTGTGGTGGCGTGGGCAGTCGAAGCTCGCGATCCTGTCGACGTCAGCTCGATAGTGAGCAACACATTCACGCTGGAGTGGCCGCCAAAGTCCGGGAAGTTTGTCGAGTTTCGCGAGGTTGATCGGGCGGCTCGGTTCGATGGGCTCGTAGCTGCAGAGAAGGTCCTTGAGGGCCAACTACCGCTTGTTAGGGCAGCGTTTGCAAAGGTGACAGCAAGGTAAATCTGAGACCTGATCGCGCTAGGTATTCGACTTTCCATACGAGCTGATCGTACGCAGCGGCATCGCCGTGAAGGCTAGCGATGCTCTCAATTCTATCAAAAAAAAGTCTGTGCGCTAATTTTCCAACAAGTGCGCTCGCCAAAATTACTTGAGAACGTGTTTGATGCGGTCAGGGTGCTTAGGCTGTCCTTGCCCTTCTTCGGCCAATCGGACCTCGGAGACCGTCAGGCCAGTGGCAATTGCTACTTCTTCTAGCACTACTTTGGCAGATTAATCCTCGGTTAACGATGATCGGCGATCTTTCGCACTTCAACAGGGGTGCGAAGGATGGCAGAGCAGGATGTTGCGCTGACGGAATGGCTGAAGCCGTTTGTTGAGA
>NZ_PVBL01000053.1:2500-6611 GCF_002968555.1 Neorhizobium sp. T6_25 | reverse complement strand
TGGTTGCGGGGGCAGGATTTGAACCTGCGGCCTTCAGGTTATGAGCCTGACGAGCTACCGGGCTGCTCCACCCCGCGTTATAAGGTTTTTGCCTGGGGCAAAATACCGGTGCGCAAAACCGAAGGTTTTGTCGCGGTGCGTACACTGCTTGGCAGTTTACGCTTCTGCCGGAGCAAATTGCCGAAGGCGATTTGTCTCCTGTAAGGGACGCACTGCAAGTTTCCCTTGAACGACGAAAGGCCGCTTGTGGGCGGCCCTTTGGTCGGCTTAAGGGCCGTTAGTTTTCGTGATTGAGAAGATATGTTGCGTTTAGCAGACCTGGCAGCGACCTACTCTCCCGCGTCTTGAGACGGAGTACCATTGGCGCAGGGGCGTTTCACGGCCGTGTTCGGAATGGGAACGGGTGCGGCCGCCCCGCAATGACCACCAGGTCAGCGAAGCGCAACATTTTTGAGAAGCTGGTTGAGGCGAACCTCATTTTTAGTCTTTGAACACGTCGGTTTTGTCTTCACGCTGTCGCGATCCGTTGGATCGCTGCGCTGCAGACGGCGCGCCAAACTATTGGCGACGGCCTCCGGCCTGTATTGGTGCCATGCTCAACCTCGAGCGTGGCAGCCATACAAGACGCTAGTCCGTCGGCCATCGTTGGTCGGCCCGTCCGGAGCGCCTTTGGCGCGTCAGGACAAAACAATGGCACATCATCGCTGCCGGAGGCAGCGTTGATGAGCATGGTCAATGAGAACGATCAAGCCAATCGGGCGATTAGTACCGGTAAGCTTCATGCATTGCTGCACGTCCACACCCGGCCTATCAACGTGGTCGTCTTCCACGGCCCTGATAGGGAATACTCGTTTTCAGGTTGGTTTCCCGCTTAGATGCCTTCAGCGGTTATCCATTCCATATATAGCTACCCTGCTATGCCCTTGGCAGGACAACAGGTCCACCAGAGATATGTCCATCCCGGTCCTCTCGTACTAGGGACAGATCCTGTCAATATTCCTACACCCACGGCAGATAGGGACCGAACTGTCTCACGACGTTCTGAACCCAGCTCACGTACCGCTTTAATTGGCGAACAGCCAAACCCTTGGGACCTGCTCCAGCCCCAGGATGCGATGAGCCGACATCGAGGTGCCAAACAACCCCGTCGATATGGACTCTTGGGGGTCATCAGCCTGTTATCCCCGGCGTACCTTTTATCCGTTGAGCGATGGCCCTTCCACGCGGGACCACCGGATCACTATGACCGACTTTCGTCTCTGCTCGACTTGTCAGTCTCGCAGTCAGGCGGGCTTATGCCATTGCACTCGACGACCGATTTCCGACCGGTCTGAGCCCACCATCGCGCGCCTCCGTTACTCTTTCGGAGGCGACCGCCCCAGTCAAACTACCCACCATACACTGTCCCGGATCCGGATGACGGACCGCGGTTAGACATCCATGACGATAAGGGTGGTATTTCAAGGATGGCTCCACGAGAACTGGCGTCCCCGCTTCAAAGCCTACCACCTATCCTACACATGCCGACACGAATGCCAGTGTAAAGCTATAGTAAAGGTGCACGGGGTCTTTCCGTCTGACCGCAGGAACCCCGCATCTTCACGGGGAATTCAATTTCACTGAGTCTATGTTGGAGACAGCGGGGAAGTCGTTACGCCATTCGTGCAGGTCGGAACTTACCCGACAAGGAATTTCGCTACCTTAGGACCGTTATAGTTACGGCCGCCGTTTACTGGGGCTTCGATTCAAAGCTTGCACCTCTCCTCTTAACCTTCCAGCACCGGGCAGGCGTCAGACCCTATACGTCGTCTTTAGACTTCGCAGAGCCCTGTGTTTTTGATAAACAGTCGCTACCCCCTGGTCTGTGCCACCCCATTATGGTTGCCCAAAATGGGGTCACGCTTCTTCCGAAGTTACGCGTGCAATTTGCCGAGTTCCTTCAACATAGTTCTCTCAAGCGCCTTGGTATACTCTACCTGACCACCTGTGTCGGTTTCGGGTACGGTCTATACGGTGGAGCTATTTCCTGGAACCGCCCCACTGCCCAACCAATCCAATAAGGTTGAACAATTTTTGCGATCCGTCACTACCACCAGGCCCACGAATATTAACGTGGTTCCCATCACCTACGCATTTCTGCCTCGGCTTAGGGGCCGGCTAACCCTGCTCAGATTAACTTTAAGCAGGAACCCTTGGTCTTTCGGCGAGAGGGTCTCTCACCCTCTTTATCGTTACTCATGTCAACATTCGCACTTCCGATACCTCCAGAGGCCCTCACGGGTCCTCCTTCACAGGCTTACGGAACGCTCCGCTACCACACGTCTTGCGACGTATCCTCAGCTTCGGTGCATGGCTTTAGCCCCGTTACATTTTCGGCGCAAAGACCCTTAATTAGACCAGTGAGCTGTTACGCTTTCTTTAAATGATGGCTGCTTCTAAGCCAACATCCTGGTTGTTTTGGGATCCTCACATCCTTTCCCACTTAGCCATGACTTCGGGACCTTAGCTGGAGGTCAGGGTTGTTTCCCTTTTCACGACGGACGTTAGCACCCGCCGTGTGTCTGCCGATTAGTACTCCCGGGTATTCGGAGTTTGGTTAGGATCAGTAAGACGGTGAGTCCCCATAGCCCATCCAGTGCTCTACCCCCCGGGGTATTCGATCGACGCACTACCTAAATAGTTTTCGCGGAGAACCAGCTATTTCCGAGTTTGATTGGCCTTTCACCCCTAGCCACAAGTCATCCCAATCTATTGCAACAGATGCGGGTTCGGTCCTCCAGTTGGTGTTACCCAACCTTCAACCTGCTCATGGCTAGATCACTCGGTTTCGGGTCTAATGCAACTAACTGAACGCCCTGTTCAGACTCGCTTTCGCTGCGCCTACACCTACCGGCTTAAGCTTGCTAGTTACACTAAGTCGTTGACCCATTATACAAAAGGTACGCCGTCAGGCTTGCGCCCTCCGACTGTTTGTAGGCATCCGGTTTCAGGTTCTATTTCACTCCCCTTGTCGGGGTGCTTTTCACCTTTCCCTCACGGTACTTGTTCGCTATCGGTCATGCACGAGTACTTAGGCTTGGAGAGTGGTCTCCCCATGTTCAGACAGGATTTCACGTGTCCCGCCCTACTCTAGGACAATCAGTGTTCTACGCCTACGGGGCTATCACCCGCTGCGGCCGCCTTTTCCAAAGCGTTCGGCTTTATTCCTGATTGCCACTGGCCTGGTCCGTGTTCGCTCGCCACTACTTACGGAGTCTCGGTTGATGTCCTTTCCTGCAGGTACTTAGATGTTTCAGTTCCCTGCGTTCGCTTCTTACCCCTATTTTATTCGAAGGTAAGATACCTTTTAACAATGCTTGGAAACCATTTTTGGTTTTTAACGCCGGACGACCGGCGACGCGCTCCGCGCTGTATTGGGAAGTTCCCATACAGGCCAGAGGCCGTCGGCGATCGTTCGCCGCAACGTCGAACCAAAGGTTCGACAACCAAAATGATTTCCCAAGCATCTAAGGTGGGTTGCCCCATTCGGAGATCCATGGATCAAAGCTCATTCGCAGCTCCCCACGGCTTATCGCAGCGTATCACGTCCTTCTTCGCCTGTGCATGCCAAGGCATCCACCAAATGCCCTTACGACACTTAATCGTTCTCATTGCCAATGCTCATCAATATAGCCACCCATCGGGCTTTCAGACCCAATGCGTGGCGGACCGGTTACCTTTTACAACCAGCCCTTCTCATGATGCCATCGACGTGTTCGACCTGATCACTTTATTGGAACTACGCCGAGCAGTTCGCTTGTGTCAGGTCTTTAAGACCAGCTTCTCGAGATGTGATCCAGGACCGCGCGGTCAGGCAACGGCCATCAGTAAGTCATCAGAGCCATTCTTCAGGACAAGTCCCTCAAAACGACAACAACGACCGACCAGAGTGACAAGCTTCCTACCTATTCCGATCCCTCTTTCGTATCCGGCCGGCTAGGCCATCAACGACATCATTGGAACCGGCTTCGGACATGGGCCTAAACCCATACCTGGAAGCCTCCAGATCAATCTTCTCTTCACGATTTTTGCAGAACAGGCAGCACTTCATCGAAGTGATGCAAACTTTTAT
>NZ_PVBL01000052.1:0-7236 GCF_002968555.1 Neorhizobium sp. T6_25 | reverse complement strand
CGGCAGCCCCGCCGGTGATCGTGTTGTCGAGGGTATTGCCCGTCCCGGCAAAGGCCACCACCCCGGTGTAGGTCAGGTTCTCGACATTGTCGGCAAGCGTGTAGCTCGCCAGTGCCGTCTGCATCGTGTCAGTGCCCTCCGCGGCACTCTCGACGATGGCGTCGGCAGCGTTGTCGATGACATAGATGTCGTTGCCGCTGCCGCCGATCAGCGTATCGGCGCCGACCCCGCCGTTCAGCGTGTCATTGCCCACCCCGCCGGTGATCGTGTTGGCAAGCACATTGCCGGTGCCCAGGAAATTGCCGATGCCCGTGTAGGCAAGGTTCTCGACATGGACGGCAAGCGTCAGCGCGGCAAGTCCGGTCCGGACCGTATCGCTGCCCTCGTTTGCCAGTTCCGTCACCACGTCGGTGGCGATGTCGACGATGTAGGTATCGTCACCCGCGCCACCGATCAGCGTATCGGCGCCCGTCCCGCCATCCAGCGTGTCGTTGCCGGAACCGCCGGAAACGACATTCGCCAAAGCATTGCCGGTCCCCACAAAATCGCCGGCGCCGATGAAGGTCAACTTCTCGACATTGGCGATACTGGTCAATTCATAAGCGGAAAGCGCCGTCTTGATCAGATCGGTGCCGGCGTTGGCGGCTTCGGAAACGATATCGCCCTGGGCATCGACGATGTAGGTGTCGTTGCCAACGCCTCCAATCAACGTGTCGGCGCCGGCGCCGCCGTCAAGGATATCGGCGGCCGCGCCGCCCCGGATCGTGTTGTCGAGGCCATTGCCGGTCCCGGTGAATGCCGCCACGCCGGTGTAGGTCAGGTTCTCGACATCGGCGACCGCCGCCAGCGAGTAGCTGGCGAGTGCCGTCCTTATCGTATCCATACCTTCATCAGCGTTTTCGCTGACGGTATCGCCGGCGGTGTCGACCACATAGGTGTCGTCGCCGCTGCCGCCGATCAGCGTGTCGGCGCCGGCCCCGCCGTTCAGCGTGTCATTGCCCGCCCCGCCGGCGATCGTGTTGGCGGCACCATTGCCGGTGCCCGAGAAATTGCCGGTGCCGGTGTAGGTGAGATTTTCGACATTGGCACTGAGCGCATAACTTACAATCGCTGTCTGGACGATGTCTGTCCCTGCATTCAGGTTCTCGATCACAATGTCGGTCGCGATATCGACCACGTAGAGATCGTCGCCCACCCCGCCCGACATCGAGTCGGAACCGGCGCCTCCAATCAATGTGTCGTCGCCTGCACCGCCGCCAAGCGAATCATTTCCGCCGTTACCCCAAAGGGTATTGCTTACCTCGTTGCCGACAATCGTGTCGTGGCCGGAGCCTGCCTGAACATTCTCGACCAGCGAGGCAAGGTTGTTGTGATAAAGCAGCGCGTTGAAAATGTTACCGCGGGCATAACCATTGTTCAGGCTACCGCCCAGATCGGCCAACTGACCTTGGGAAAAGAAAGAGTAGCCCCCGGCTCTCAGGTCGATGCTAAGGCGGGTGGTATAGGCGCTCAGGTCATAGGTATCGACACCGCCGCCGTCCCAGATCGTTGCGAATATCCTGTTGGCATTGGGCGTGATGGCCGCGACGCCATTGACATAGGTAACGCCTTCATTCGGATTCCACTTGTAAGTGGTATCGTCACCGTTGGTCGTGTAGTCCGCGCCATACATTTCCTGCAGAGCGGCGATGTCGAGCATCATGAAGCTCTGTGGCGCACTATTCTGCTCGTATTCGTAGCCGTTCGGAACGTCTCCGATATATGTGCGGTAGGTCATGATCGTATATTCGAGAGAATCGTAACTGCTCGGCACGATCTTCGGATTGTTGTTCGGTTCATGAGCATGTTTCAGGCCAAGCGCGTGACCCAGTTCATGCGCCAACGTATGTCCCGCATAGTTGCCGAATTCCGGAAACCGATAATCATCGTTAGTGCCAGCATATTCCGTCCCGAACCAGATATCGCCGCCGGCGATGTCGCTGCTGGGAAAATAGGCCCATGCCGTCGAAAGACGCGGGTCGGATGACTGAGCAAATCGCACCGTTGCAGTGTTTACGTCTCCGGCCACAAACTCGGCGTTGGTAAATCCTTCTATGGAGAAACCGTCATTCGCCGTGTTTCCATAGGATTGTTCCATGAGGATCAAGGCAGCAGCCTGCTGCTGCGGGGAAATCGAGGAGAAACCGAAATCTTTCTCGCCATCATACCAGTACGAGGTCGAGCTGGTGGGAAACGCATAGGTTATCGTACCGTCCCACGCGTAGCCGCTGATAAGCCCGTCGACTCTCTGATCTCCGGTCAAAGGCACGTACTTTGTGGAAGTGATAATGCCCGTCATGAAATTCCTGCCCGCTTTATTCTACTCGATCATGGGTTATGAGAGTTCCCTGCTCCAGGTGACCGGTCCAACCATTTATTGGGGAACCAGTGCGACTGCGAAGGAGTGCAACCGGCTACCGTTCATGCATCGCCTCCTTCGCGACCTCAACCAAGGGCGAAAACACATACTCGAGTATCCGGCGCTCTCCCGTGCGAACCTCCGCGGTCGCCGACATGCCCGAACTGAGTTTGAACTCACGTCCATCCGCCGAAACCCGGTCGGCATCCAGGCTCAACGTCACCGGAAACACCAGGTTCTGCATTCTTTCGGCGCCGCCGAAGACACTCCCCGCCTGCCTTGCTGCGGCATCGCCTTCACGGCGCGCGGCGTCGGGTTCCGGAATGGCATCCGCCGCGATCTTCGTGACCCGGGCCGGGATCGTGCCATAGCGGGTAAACGGAAAGGCTTCGAGCTTGACGACCGCCTCCTGGCCAAGCTTTATAAAGCCGATGTCCTTGTTCAAGACGTAGACCTCGAGTTCCAGCGCGCTGCCCTCGGGCACGACGCGCATGACGTCCTGACCGACGCTCACCACTTGCCCGACACTGGTGATCGATGATGCCTGTACCGTGCCGGCGATCGGGCTGCGCAACGTCATCTGCTCCCGCGAATTTCTTGCCTTCGTCAGGCGCTGCTCAAGCTCTTCGACCCGGCGCTCCGCATCGCCAAGTCGCGCGAGATGGTCGCTCAGAAACGCCCGCGTTACCCTGTCCTTCTCCCGCGCAAAGACCTCGATGCTTGCCACGGAGTCGGCAAGCCGGCCCTCCTGCATTGCAAGCTGCGTCGCCTGCTCCTTCAGCGTTTCCGTCGCGTCGATGACGCTCGCCATCGTCCCGGCATCCTTTGAAGCGAGCGCGCTGCGCATCGTCACGCGCTCGTTCAGCGTTTCGACGAGAGAGTTCTGCGCCGCAAGAGTCACAGTCAGACGATCGCGTTCCACTTCCTTCTGGTGCTTCTGAGCCGCAAGCGAGGCGACTGCGGCCTGGTGTTGTTCAAGATCGCCCCGGAGAATGCCATCCTCCCTGCGGCGCAGCTCATAGGGTACATCCGGGTCCCATGCGATCGTTGGCAACGGCGCGTTCGGCACGCGCGACTGGACATGATCCACGATCGCTTTGCGGCGCCGGACCTCGGCGCGCATGGACGCCAGGCCCTTTGCCGCATCCGTCTCGTCGGCAATGGCATCGGTCGGATCGAGCCCAAGGAGGATATCGCCCTTTTCGACATGGGTACCGTTTGGCGGCGGAAGCTCCTTCACCTTGCCGGTCAGCAGCGGCTGGACGACCTTGACGCGCCCGGTCGGCTGGAGTTTGCCCTGGGCGGCGGCGATAATGTCGATGCGGCCGACATAGGACCAGATCAAGGCCGTTGCGGTGAAGGCGCAAATGATCAGGATCAGCGCCATGCGCACCGGCGAGGGTGGCGTCTCCAGGACTTCCAGAGCCGGCGCAAGGAACTCGTGATCGGACCGCTTTGCCGGCCTCATCGGAAGGTCGGCATAACGGGCGGTCTTGGCGGGCGCTTTCCTCACGCCGCCCCCCTGTCGTTCTGCAGGGCCCAAAGCCGCGCATAGAGCCCGTCCTGACGCTTGAGCAGTTCCTCATGACTGCCCATTTCGGCGATCCGCCCATCCGCCATGCCGATGATCCTGCTGCACGGCCTGACGGCGGCAAGGCGGTGCGCAATGATGATGACCGTCCTGCCCCGGGCGATCTGGTGCATGTTCGTCTGGACGACCCGCTCGCTCTCGTAATCGAGGGCGCTGGTCGCCTCGTCGAAGATCAGGATCGGCGGGTTCGTCGCAAGGGCTCGGGCAATCGCGATGCGTTGCCTCTGGCCGCCGGAAAGGTTGGCGCCCCGCTCCTCGATCATCGTGTCATAACCCTGGGGCAACCGCGTGATGAATTCGTCTGCGCCGGAAAGCTTGGCGACGGCGATCACCTGGGCGCGATGCATCGCAGGATTTGAGAAGGCGATATTGTCGTGGATCGTGCGGTTGAACAGCAGGTTTTCCTGCAGGACGACACCGATGTGGCTGCGCAGCCAGGCGGGATCGAGCTGCGAGAGGTCGGCGCCGTCGAGCAGCACCTGCCCCTCTTCCGGAATATAGAGGCGCTGGACGAGCTTGGTGAGCGTCGATTTGCCGGAACCGGAGGCGCCGACAATGCCGATGACCTCGCCGGGATGAATGTCGAGAGAGATGTTCTTTAAAACCTCGGGCATGCCCGGCCGGTATCGGAACGTGACATTGCGAAACTGGATCATCCCCTTGGGTGGCGGAAGCGCCATGCGGGCGCCGGGGTGCCGTTCCATCGGCGTGTTCAGGATGTCGCCAAGGCGGTCCACGGAAATCTGCACTTGCTGAAAATCCTGCCAGAGCTGCGACAACCTCAAAACCGGCTGGGTCACTTGCCCGGCGATCATACTGAAGGCGACAAGCGAGCCGACCGAAAGTTCACCGTCGATGACCGCCTTGGCCCCGAAAAGCAGCAGGGCCGCGGTCGAAAGCTTGCTCACATACTGGATGGCGTTCTGGCCGCCGGCGCTAAGCAGCGTGGTATCGAAAGCCGTCCGCACATAGGCCGCAAGCTTTTCTTCCCATTGCGCCTGCATGATGGGCTCGACGGCAGAAGCTTTGACGGTGTGGACGCCGACGATCGCTTCGATGAGGAACTGCTGGCTGGCTGCACCGCGATTGAATTTCTCCTTGACCAACTCCCGCAGCGGCGGGCGCACGACCATGCCGATCAGGATATAGATCGGGATCGCGGCAATCACGATCAGCGTCAGCTTCCAGGAATAGGCGAAGAGCACCGCGATGAAGACGAAGGTGAACAGAAGGTCGATCGCCGAAAACAGCCCCTGCCCGGTCAGGAAAGCGCGGATGGTCTCGAGCTCGCGCACACGTGCCACCGTCTGGCCGGCAGAACGGGTCTCGAAATAACCAAGCGGCAGCCGCAATAGATGGTGGAACAGCCGCTGGCCGAGCTCGACGTCAATCCTGTTGGTCGTATGGGCCAGCGCGTAAGTCCGCAGATATTGAAGCACGACATCGAAGAGGCCGATGATGGCGATGCCGGCCACCAGCACGAACAATGTCGAGTAGCCTTTGTGCGTCAGGACCTTGTCGACGACGACCTGGAAAAACAGCGGGGTCACCAGTGCGAATATCTGCACGAAAAGCGAGGCAAGCAGAACATGCGCCAGCGGCTTTCGATATCGCCAGATGGACGGCACAAACCACTTGAACCCGAATTCCCGCGGATCCGAGCCCTCGCCGCCGAGCCGCCGCCCGACGAGAAGGACACTCCCTCCGATCTCCGATGCGATGTCCTCTGGCTCGATTTCCCGATCGACCCGCGTGACGGGATCGATCAGTCGGTACTTTCCGGAGGGATTGAGGCCGCCAAGCACCTGGAAAGCCCCGCCTTTCACCCGCACGATTGCCGGCACCGGAATTGTGCGCAGGCGACGCTCGCTAACCTTTTCGACCGGGCGGGCTTTAAGGCCGATCAGCCGGGCGGCACGCTGCAGATCAAGCGCCTGCGAGGGCCGGCCCTTCAGGGCGAGATCATGTTGCAGTTGCTGAGGGTCGGCTGCGATCCGATAGAAAGCCGCAATGCCGCACAGCGCACGGAGACCGGAATCGAGCTGCTGCGAAACGACGCCATCCATGCCGCGAAACAATCCCCTGAGCGTTTTCTTGCCTGTGCAAGGCACCCTTCCCCGCAGCCGTTGCCGACGGTTTGCGCCTGCAGATGTAGGCGGATTCACGTCTGCAATCTATGGGAATATTGCACTCCCGATATTTCGGGATGGCGTGTGACGTATTACCCACGAGTCACAACCACGGCGCGACGCTTCCCGATCCATGAATACCGATACCGACCCCCTGCTCCCTTTTCTCATTGTCTCGATAAGATCAATCTATGGCGTCGCGGTCACCTTGGATTTATTGCCAGAGATATCCCTAAAATATACAACGGTGATAAATTCTGATGCGAACGGTCGGTTCTGGTGGACTTTCCCGTTTCTCGCCGCGCCGCTGCGATCTTCGGTATGTGGCCAAGCCTTTTGAGGCACTGGTTGAACGCCGACTTCCCTATCGGCCCCAAAGTGTACCAGGAGGCCTCATTTCCTGGACAAGGTGATAGGTTCTTTTTTTACCGCCGTTCTGGGCCGCCTATTCCGGTTTTTCCAGTTTCGCGACCGCCTTTTCGAGCCGCGCGCCACGGATTTCCGGGGTGGTAGCCTTGAGGAGCGGAAGCACCACCGCATACTGGCCGGTCTTGCCGAGCTTTTCGAAGGCTGCGGCGGCGGTGGCATTTTCAGCGAGCGCCGCCATCAGGTCGTCCGGCAGGCCGGCCTCGCGCTGCGGCGCATAGGCGGCCGCCCAGCGTCCGTCGGCCTTGGCCGCCTCGACTTCCGCCAGCCCCTCCGGCTGCATCCGCCCGGCCTGCGTCAGCTCCGCCACCCGATCGACATTGAGCTTCGACCACGGGCTTTTGGCGCGGCGCGGCGAATACCGCTGCAGATAGGAGGTCGCGTCGAAGCCCTTGCGCTGGCTGTCGATCCAGCCATGGCAGAGCGCCACGTCCAGCGCCTCGTCGATGGTGATCAGGATCCGCTTCGGGTTCTTCTTGCCGATCTGCAGCCAGACGCCGGACGAGGTGGCGTGGTGGGCGGAGAGCCAGGAGGCCCAATCCGCGGGATCGGTGAAGGCGAGGGCTTCGGTGGCAAGGTCCATGGGTGGCTCCCGGTTGGCGGCTGCCGATCCCGACGGCAGCCATTGCTCGTTGCGTTGCCGGGATTGGCGGGGTGGCGGCCGGATGACAAGCTGTCTCTTATACACATCT
>NZ_PVBL01000051.1:0-11353 GCF_002968555.1 Neorhizobium sp. T6_25 | reverse complement strand
CACTTGAGACAATCGCCACTATGAGCGATGATCCACTCATCAGCCTGCCAGCTGCAAGCTGACACTCATCCGGCCCTCTGGGATGAGCCGTGGTCGTCTAAGCTACACCACATCCTGGGACACGATCAGCTTGGTTCGAACTCCGTAGCGACTAATCCTATCTTGAATATCGCTTAGAAAGCGCCTCTGCCAATCCGTCAGAACCTCGTTTGAGAGCGCCTCATTGATCCGACCTTTCATCTGAGCAATTTCAGTCTCGCTTAGCATTCTTCATCCCGGACGGCAGTCTCAGTGGCTCACATAAGTTGGCAGCATTCGGACGCTACTCCGTGGCCAGCTCCTGAAGCGCGGACCGGATACGCGGTCTGAGGGAGTTCACAAAAGCATTCGTCCTCTCCCGGAGCCACGCCAACGCTCTCTCCTTCTCCACCGGATCTTCGAGATCTCGAACGACAAGCCGTTGCGAAATGTCCGGCCGGTCACCGGAGAAATCTACCGTCGCTCCACTGAGTTCCTCGGAAATCTGGCGTGCATCCTCGGCAAGTAGTTTCGACGCTCGTTCTCCCGGCGAGTTCAGGTTCGACGAAAGAGCCAGGCCCACGGCGTCGTAACGCGCGTCGCGGTAAACAGTGATCCAGCTGGACCCTCCCGGAGCGCCGAGCTTGAAAACAACATGACCGCCAAGGGAGGGTGCAGGAAGCATCTGCTCGGGGTCGTCAAGCTTCAAATTTCTCAAATATTCGGTCCAGAACCTGTGCCGGATTTGACGCCGTCTCTCCCGGGCCTCGTTTTTCTCGGGCGTGTCCATGGGAATGAAACTCCCCTCGCCCTCTTCGTCTTCATCCGCGACGATCATACCTTCAGGCACGGCTATGACCGTCCGAGCGATCGTATGGGTCTTCGCTAGAACTCGGGGCACCACGAGTTTCTCACCGGCAGGAGTGAGGTAGATCGGCATCTCGACCAGCCCGAGGGTGAAATGCAATCCCGCGTGAGCCTGCAAATAGTCGGCGATGGCCTCCACACCTTCCCGGATACCGTCTCCAACGATCAACAGGAGGAAACGACCGCGCCGCAGGTTGAAGGTCAGCGCATCGTTGAACATCACCTCGTCTACATCATGGCCAGCCTCCCTGACGAGGTCGAGCAGGACATTGCCCTTCCGGCCGACGCGGCGGCTTGCTTCCCGTTGGAGATCGGAAGCTGACCATTTCGTCAGCTCCTTTGAGTAGTCAAGAATCTGCCCGACTACTTCTCGTCGACCCTCTGGATTGCGCCAGAGCTTGCACTCTACAAGAACAGGAAGGCCAGACGGCGTCACCAGGAAGTTGTCGATCGCTCCCGCTGGAGTGACCAGTTCACGGCAGATCGCAACGGGTCCGGTGAACATCGGGTCGATTTCTGCGATCGGGAGGCACGCCGGAAAACGATGTACGAATTCCTGAATCGCGGCTTCGGTCAGCCCATGCCCCCCGACGCCCAGACCAAGCGGTATCACGGGTGACACCGTCCTCTCGTCGACGGAGATCAATAGCGGAGTGACGTGCTGCCTGCCCATGGTCGAGTCCCGGTGTTTGATCTCACCGATACCATCTTGAGCTGTGAGTCGCACTCAGATGGTGCTCGGCCCACAGTTTTCCCGCGTCCGCTCCGTGGCGTCCTTGGCAATGGGGGAAGTCGGCCGCCGCGCTGTTGCCTCCCGGAGCTTCAAACAGGGACGATGAACGTCTTGCCCGGAATGAACATCATGTTCTCTACAGAACTTCTGTTAAACCCAGTCCTGACGTACCCGCGTGGGTTACAGATCACGCGCGTCTGCGTGCCCGGAACGACGTAGTCGAAGGAGCTATGGGTATGCCCGTGTATCCAGAACTCAGGCTCGAACCTTTCGATCATCTCCGAGAGATTGGAGCAGAAGGCGGGCGTCAGTGGATCGCCTCTGAACTCTTCCGCTACGGACATCTCATGTGGCGCGGTATGCGTGACGACGATCGTCGGCCCTTCAAAGGGCAAGGCTAGCGTCTGTTCCAGCCAAGCGCGGCTGCCACGATGAAGGCCGAGGGTGATCTCCGGGGTAAATCTTCGAGGACGTCCCTGTGCATCGCGCGACGTGATGAACCGGTAGTCGTTCATGCCAATACTTGCCGCGCTCATCGCCAGTTCCTGGTTTCCATAGAGCTCGAAGTCGGTCCAGAGCGTCGCTCCGAGGAAACGGACACCAGCTATCACGACACTTCTGTTTTCGAGCATATGAACGTGCGGCAGGTCAGGAACGTCGGCTATGCTCTCTTCGTACCCATGCCGGTAGTGTTCGTGGTTTCCGGCGACCATCACGACGGGCACGCCGTGACGCGCATAGCTCCTCCACGCCCAACGACAGCTTGAAGCGACCGGCGCGGTGACATCTCCGGCCACGATAACGACATCGACGTCCTCGGCCACATCGGGCGCGAAGTCTGGTTCCCCGGAATGGTCTAGGTGGAGATCGGAGAAGACTACGGCTTTCATCTATATCTGGAGCTTTTTCTTGAGAGCAGACGGTCGGTGCCGCAATCGCGGCTCGACGTGAGGATGTTCGCAAAATGCTTGACGGGTCTGCTTTTGCCGGCGACCCTTTTCATGATCTGGAAAAGGAAGACCTCATGGAAAACGTCGCAAAGCTGTATCAAGATCTGGATGCTCAATTCTCGCAGGCAACAACGGGATTCCGATCCGTCCAAGCGAAGCTTGAAGTCCTGAGGGCTGGGGCTGAGGCACGTCTTGCCGCCGCACAAACTCACGACTTTGATCCGGACAGCGCGGGACAGGAGCGCCTGGCCCGACAGCAGTACTTCTCCATTGCACTGGTCACGCGGGAACTGGACTCGATGCTGCGGACGCTGGCCCGCGACAGGAATCGGCTAGTGGAACTCGGCACCGCTTCGTGATCACGTAGCCGCGGCGCTCCGGTGGAAATTCGACGTCTTGGGATGCTTCACCAGGCTTACCCCCTTTCTGCGATGTTTCTCGATAGACATGCGGATGGATGACCCGCTCATTTGTCTCAGTATCATTAGTTGATCAGTTACGTCGGTTAGCGCATGTCTGTTGCGGTCCAGAATATCGGTAGCGCGATCGAACTGCTCGGCCAAGAGACGTTTGACCGCCTCCCGCAATTCCGGTCGCCGCGCGCGTAGATGCGGGAGGTCCTCCTGGTCGACGATCTCCACCGCTAGCGTGTCACCCATTCCGAAACACGCTTCTATCCTCGTGCCGAGCTCAGTTGCCCTTGCCAAGTCTGACTTCGGCCCACCGGAAGAACCGTCCGCGAAGTCATCAAGGACAAGAGACTCCGCGGCAATCCCGGCGAGGAGCATCGCCAGATACCGCAGATAGTAGTCGCGTGTCTTTCGCTCGAAGTCCGATACTTCGAAATGCGCCGCCCCAATGGCGTTATAGCCTCCCGGAATGATCTCATCCATGATCTGCACCGCTGTCAGCTCCCCGACACCGACTTCAAGGCCTACGATCGCATGTCCGGCTTCGTGGAGCGCGGTCCGCCTCAGAAAATCGTGCGGAAGTGAGACCAACGGCGGGACAAAGCTCAATATGTCTTTGATTGAAAGCTGAGCCGCATGTCGGCGCGCCCGCCGCTTCGCGTCTCGTACGAGCTGCTCGAGGTCGGCCCCGGAAAAGCCGTGCGTCGCTCGAAGAAACCTCTCCATATCTTCGATAGGAATCTCGAGCCCGGAGTGATGCTTCAGAATATGAAGGCGCGCTTCTCCGTCTGGCAGCGGTATGACTAGTTGACGGCCGAGGCGACCTGCCCTTCTGATAGCCGGATCGAGATGACCAGGATGGTTCGTGGCCGCGACCACGACAACCCCGGTTCTCCGCTCATATCCATCGAGGAGTTCAAGGAAGCCGTTGATGGCTTGTCTATTGTAGTCAGCGTTGTGGCCTTGGACCGAGCGGTCTCCGAACGAGTCGACCTCATCGATAAACAGGATACAAGGTGCTTTGGATCGAGCCTCGGCGAAGGAACTCCGCATCGCCTTGAGGAAGTCACTGAGATATCCTTTAGCTTGCCACTGTGCGGACGAAGCAACAATCATAGGCACCCCGCAGGTTCGGGCCAGCACTTCCGCGAACAGAGTCTTGCCGGTGCCAGGCGCTCCCGAAATCAAGACCCCGCCATCCACCTCATTCCAGGCGATGCTGCCTTTCGAGTAGTCCGCTAAGTCTTGTGCAAGTTGTGTTCCCCATTCGGCCGCTTCTCCGAATCCTTTCATCTCGTCGAGCTTAGAACCGGGTTCTCGAGCCGAATGTCTGGGCGACGTTTCCTTCGCCTGAGTTTGGCGAAGACGCCTCAAACCAGCATTAAGGGGACGGTCAACGGGAAACGCCAATTTTAGGCTCGACCATGGGGCGGACAGAAGTCGGTAAAGATCGTCATTCGCCAGAGGCTGACCGGCCCTCTTGAAACCCGCTTTTAGCTGCCGTTCAGTGGGTCTAGGCAGCACGATATCCAGATCGACATAGAGGTCCGTTTCCTTGTCGAATTGAAGTTCACTCTCGCACAGCAGGATGACCTGGCTCTTCTGGGTAGCCTTCCAAAGGACGTCGTATTCGGCTCGGTCTCCTTTTGCCGGGCTCTGCACCACCCCCACCATGCCCCGCTCGTAGTCCAACCGGTCGTTGACCAAGGTGCGCAGGAATAACTTGGCAGCATGCTCGAAGCAGCCAAGCGCATCGGCATTTTCCACCCGCAATATCGCCCTGAAGACGGCCTTGGGTCGCGCCACGTGCCGCAGCGCCGACACGATGCCGCAATAGGCCAGAAATGTCGCAAGCGTGATATCCGGCGTCAGCTTGTCCTGCTCGACCTTCCAGATATGCCGCCGCTTTTGTTGATATTTGACGTCAGGCATTGAAATTTCCCAAACCGAACGTTCCGGGTTAAAGAGAGATGCGGCCGAGTTTTAACGTGACAGCGGATAGGCCAGCATCAAGAGAAAGCAATCCTGGTGCGTGACCATCAGTCGGCGTGGCCTGCTGCACCATCACTGTCTCGCCGTTCGAGAGTTCCAGAAGTCAGGCTCGACGCGCTCGCCGAGGCTGTACCAGCGCGAAAAGGTCCTTGCGAGACCGTGATCGGCATCGAGGAAAAACAACTCGCTTGAGAAGAGCGGGGCACCATTGGCCACTTTAGGATGACCCTGCGAGAACCCGATTAGGCAGGGTACCGCGCGACGGGCCAGAGCCCACTGCTCAACTGCGACTACATTCTGGCATACACTTGGGCTACCTCGCTCCAAGTCATTTGCCAGAAGCCTGAGATGCGACACTAGATCGCTCAGAGACATGCCGAACCAGATTTCGGAGGAGGCATCCTCCGAGCGCGATGGTCCGTCGTTCCCCTTCGAATTTCGATGCACCTTCACCTCCGGGTTCATTCAACATGTCGATTCGCGTCTTGAATTCGTTGGCTTGTTATACGCCATTCTTGGCGTATTTCAAGTCTATTTTGGCGGCTTATGCGCCATGTTTGACAGACCTCGGCAAAACCGGTCTTCAGTAGACATGTCGACCATTCTGACCCCCCAATTGAGCAAGGCCGCGCGGGGACTCCTTGATTGGAGTCAGGAGGAGCTTAGCGAAAAGGCTGGGGTGGGCCTTCGCTCCGTATCTCGTTTCGAATCCAAAGGTGGAACAGCCACGCCAGTGGTGAGGCAGAAGCTCTACGAGGCTTTCAAGCAAGGCGGCATTGAGTTCATTGCGAGCAATTCTATGACGAAGGATCTCGACGGGCTCGGGCTCAGGTTCAGGCCGCTTAATCCCAATGATGGCATCAAAATAATCTAGCATCTCGAATCGCAACCTACAGCCGCAGTTCACCCCCTGCATCGGAAGAATATAAAGGGGGTAGCTCCTCCCCAAATGGTGAGAGCGGGTCGGCGAGGAATCCAATGATACGCCGCCGAGAAGTCCTATGGTAGGTTCTATTGAACTTGATACAGAACACGCTAGAAGTGTTCATCTACGAGTTTTCAATCATTCTCTCGCGGGGTGTCCATGCTTTTCCATCTGATACCGCGCAGCGAGACCGTTCCCCAACAGGGGGTGAGTGTCGTCTACCTATGGATCGACCATTGGAATGACTACAGCTTCGTGACCATGTTCGACGTGGTCCTGTATGATGAATTTGGCGTACGACACCACCTGGAGAACGTAAAGATCGGCTTCAAGGGACAACTTACCAGCCAACCTACTTTTCAAGCGCTACCCGCAAGTTTTCCGGCACTGCCCGAAGGCTTTTTCTCGGTAGGCTGCGACGTCGACTACTATCGCATTCTAGGCCAGGCGGTCTCCCAAAAAACCCGCGATGAATTCCTCCGGGGCGTTCGTGACATCGTAGTGGACGTAAACGCGATGCAGAATGCCACTGGGGAACCAGTCTTCAAGACCTCGCTCCTGCGGTACGTAAGCATGGCCACGGTTAATGGTCAGTACACCCGTGTACTGGCTGGGATGTCACCGCTTACCGATTATAAATTCAGTTATCTGCGGCCAGTGACCGACCGGTATTCGGGCCTGGAGCTGAAGTTTGTCGTTAAGGCCGACTCAAAGCCTAGTACCAACATCCACGCGTTGATCGGCCGCAATGGCGTCGGGAAGACAACGATTCTCAACGACATGATCGATGCAGTCATGCGGAGCGAAGGCGCATTTGGCACTTTCTACGACGACAGCGATTGGGAACGCACGCCGATTGCTGGAACCTATTTTGCTAGTCTGGTTTCAGTATCCTTCAGTGCCTTCGATCCTTTCGATCCTCCACAGGAGCGGTCTGACCCAGAGCTAGGACCCAGATATTCCTACATCGGCCTCAAGGTGGAGGGAGACACTTCCGGAGCGTTGAAAACGCTCGATACTCTTAGGAGAGAGTGTCTTGCTAGCCTAACGGAGTGCTTTGTAGATGTGAGTAAAAAAGACAGATGGCGAGATGCCATCCGTACTTTGGGGTCGGACGAAAATTTCGCGCAGATGGAACTGTGGCAGCTTGCCGCGATGCAGGAAACCGATTGGCGGCGCTACGCAGCGTGGTACATCCATAACATGAGCGCTGGGCATGCCATCGTCCTCCTTACTGTTTCAAAGCTAGTCGCCCGTGTTGAGGAAAAGACATTAGTTCTTCTGGACGAGCCGGAAAGCCATCTGCACCCTCCTCTTTTGTCAGCCTTCACCCGCGCGCTTAGTGAACTACTGCATCACCGAAACGGCTTGGCAATCGTGGCGACGCATTCACCAGTCGTTCTCCAGGAGGTGCCGAAGTCATGCGTCTCTGTAATTACGCGGCTTCGACTGTCGGCCTCGATCAAGCAGCCTTCGATAGAGACCTTTGGCGAAAACGTCGGCGTTCTCACACGAGAGGTTTTCGGTTTGGAGGTCACCAGTTCAGGTTTCCACTCGCTGCTTGAAGCCGACGCTCGAAAGGGTGCGGGATATGAAGAAATAGTCTCCGACTACCAAGGGCAGTTGGGACAGGAGGCCAAAGGCATGCTTCGTGCCATGATCACGGACCCGCGTTCAGTGAACCCAGAAACATGAGGCAGTTGACACCGCCGCCCCATGGGGCGATGCACGTGTTCGATTTATGCATGGCCGAATGCGTTGTGGAAGATCGCACGTCTTACGAAGAGAATCGCGGTTTCCTCGAGCAAGCAGCGGCCGATTATCAGGCAGCCTCCGCAGCTATGTCCTGGTACACTCTTCCTCGTGTCCCCCGGGGAACGCCCCACCGCGTTGTCGCCGGTAGCTTGACCAAGGCACAGCTGACTTCGCTGTATACCGACCGCATGGTCGGGACATCGGGAGGGGCCCGACGCATCTACGACGAGATCCAGGTCGCAGCAAACGGAGATTGCCCATTTTGCGGTGGCGTGGGCCACGTTTTCACTCTCGACCACTATCTTCCTAAGTCCAGCTTCCCTCTATTTTCCGTGTTACCTGCGAACCTCGTACCATGCTGTCGCGACTGCAACACCGGAAAGAGCGCAACGTTCGGTACGACGGCTGAACAACAGCCCCTGCATCCGTATCTCGACGATCCGAAGTTGTTTAACCAACGTTGGGTCAGGGCTCGCCTGGTTCCTAGTGATCCAATTGGGGTGTTATTCTACTGCGCCGCGCCAGCGGCATGGTCTCCCACGGAGCAAGCGCGCGTGGCTAGCCATTTTACTGACTACGATCTCGCCAATCGTTACAGAAAACTCGCTGGGGCTGAGATCAACAAAGTGGTTGGTCAGCGACGGGGAACCTTGCGCGGAATGTCGCCTGGGGGATTTCACGAATATCTTTTGGAGGCCGCTAGCGAACCAGGTTACGATCTCAACGGCTGGAATCGCACCACCTATGCAGCGTTAGCTGATACCGAGTGGTTCTGGCGAGGCGGCCCCCTATAACACTTCAAAAGCTTTCCGCGAAGATCGTGGCAACGCCAGGTTTCTGCGCTACGTCTCGAAAGCTTGCAGTTGGGCATTACGTCCAAAATGCTATGATGGCGTCTTATTTTTTCCGCGCTTCTCGTATTCTGAAATGATCAGTTTTGCCCTGGTGAGTTGGGTTGCGAGTATGTCCCGCTCGCGCGCAATCTCTTTCTTTTCGATTCTGAGGCGTTTTATCAGCTCTTGGGATTTGGTCAGTTTGGCTCCGTTGGGGCCTTGGGATTCACGAGTTTTCGCCACCTCAGGCTTTAGGATAGCCTTGATCTTGTTGCGTACTTCCTGATACGCGCAGCCGTCATGGCCAATAAGTGTACGAGAGCGGCGCGCTTCTATCGCAACATTGACGTAATTGACCTTTACCGCCTTCTTGCCGGCCAAGTTAGGATGCATTGGTTTACCTGCCGACAGGCGAGCGATGGCAGCCAAGAAATTTTCTTCAATCTCTCTCGAATGGGGAGGATTTTCTCGCGGCAAGACTTTGTCCTTCCTGTTGTTCTTTAATCCAATCTAAGGCCTGTTTAGCCTGCGACGCTCTAAGTTCTGCCAAGAGCCTCCCAGCAGCATTGCCATGCGCTTGATTGTGCTCAGCTATCGTAATGTTTTCTGCGTATCGGTTTTGCCAATATTGCCTATGGCGAGCGAAAATTATGAAGTTGGCGCAGGACCAGCAGAGGTCTGTGGTCCGGTGCGTGGTCAGAGGACGAGTCGCGGTCGAAACGAACTCACCAAATTCGCGATGGTGACACCGAGCCCGGTCCGAATGAAACAGGCAATCCCCGGAAGGTCCCGCCCAGAGACGAATCCCATCTGCGTCCAACAATCGGCGCAATGCGTCAACCTGCTGATCTTTAGTCCCGTAAGTTTTGCAGAAGGCCTTGATGGATGGCGCACTCTCGCGAAGAGCCTCCGCCATTCTGCCACCTGCAGTCAAACCGCCGTAGACAAAGTCGTGCATTGCCGTCGCAGTGTGGCGAGACGCCCGGTCGTCGACCATGCGATTCAGCATCGGATCATTCCCGATATAGGCGGCCTCAGAAGTTGCTAGATAGCGATGATGCAATTGCTCCTGTACCGAAATTGTCAGTTTTGGGTCAATCTCTACAATATCCCGGGCCCAGCGACTTCTGAATTGGTGGGTCGAGATCACCCAATCGTGGCAGCTATCCGGAAGTGTAACATGTTCGGCAACGAAGCCACGCTGGCCGTCTCGGATGCTACCGCTGCGCACCTGGCCTGGTTCTAACGACTCGGTGGGCGTAATTGTCCGGGGCGGCCCCCTACCCTTTCCAAATGAAACAATAAGTCGTTCACTATCCCACACCTCCCGCCAAGGAGCGAATAGCCTATCAAGCAATAATACAGCTTCGACCGCGTCGGGTAGCCATTCAGTCCCAATCGGACGTGCTCCGGCCAGCCATTCCGCCTCAGTGGGTTCATTATCTTCGGTCTTGAAAATGACTCCCTTGATAAAGAACAGTTCATAGAGGCCCGAAGGCGACGGGCGTGAGGTAAGGCAAGCGGGCCACCCATCTTTGTGTCGGAGCCCGATGACCAATCCGAGGACCTCACTGATCCGCATGCCGGTCGAGGCTTGGACCAAAATCGTCGCAGTATCTCGTAATTCGGATAGCAGCTTCTTGAATTGTGACGAAGGACCCGCACTCCCCTTTGATCCGGGTTGTGGAATGTCAGCCTTGGCGTCGCGCGCACTTTTTATTGGCGCTCGCCAAGGTTTAGGGGTGCTTCCGGATAGATCGAACCGAAACGCCATGAGCGCTCGGTCGGTGTGATGCATGTAGCTATTGCCCTTATAGTGGCTTGCGGCGTTACGAGCCCGAAGGAATTCCCGCTGTAGCGCCAATATGTCCGAAGAATATTGCCGTACCCACTTTTGGGCGACAGGGATAATCGCATTGAAAACCTCGGTAGGCATGGCGGGTAAATGCCGTTCCACATATTCTATGTGCCGCATTGCAACCTTGTTAGCAGGATCACCGTCAAATGGATGGTGAGCGATCTCAGCTCTCGGTATAGCCCTAAGTTCGGACCGGTGGTCATAGATAGCCACCAGGATTTCCGCATAGTTAGCCAAAGTCGCATGAGACAGGCCTGTGTCGTCACTTCTTTCGACGGCGGCGAGAAGATCACAGCCGGCGACATCCGCAACGAACGATTTGGCTTTTTCAGGCGTGAGGTCCGAGAATCCAACCAGCTCGTGGCCGTGCATCCACCTCATCAATCTGAGCAGGCGCGTACCGATGGAATCTAAAGATGAAACTCCGGTAGCCCGCCTGATACCGCTAAATCGATGCGCGTCGACGAAGCGGCGGCCTAAGTCCACTAGAGACTGCCATTCTGGTGATGCCCATTCTTCATCGGTCATTCCAAGCGCCCAGTTGACGGTTGGCTGGCGGGCACCGGCTGTTTCGTTATCCCATCGCCATATACGGTCGTACCATCGCGAATGACGGGAGACAGATTCTAGCTCCAAACGTTTGGCCGAATATTTCCACCTCACCGATGTGAGGCTGCGGGTACCTTTTCTGCTCGACATGGTTCACTCGAATCTGGGAATGGGGGGTGGCGATAATTTCACGGCGGCGTAAAGAACCGTAGCAGAGACGCTGGCAAGCAATTCTCTGACGGAAATGACAACCAAATCCCATTCCGAGAACCACCGCATGGGCGGCATGCTGGGCCTGGCCTCCTCGAGCCGTTGCTCAACCTGCTTCAATTGAGCGTAAGCGCTGTCCTGACCCCACCTTCCGGATCATCACTTGATCATTGATGTTCAGCCTCGAAAGAGGGCTTGGACATATGTCGATTTCAGAGCTTACGCTTAACTCCAAGGATGAGCCGGTCCACCG
>NZ_PVBL01000050.1:0-11567 GCF_002968555.1 Neorhizobium sp. T6_25 | reverse complement strand
CGGTCCCAACCAGCATGCGCCAATCAATCAGTGATTTCTGAAGAACGAAAGTCGTCGTCGCCAGCAGCGCCGCCGCCCTCGTTCAGTGAGCGGGTTATAGTGCCGACCCCAGTTTGAAGTCAACAGCATTGATTCAGAAATCTTCTGAAATCGTACAAATATTTGTTTTTACAGGATAATATCCGATTTTGGGGAATCCTGGCGTTAATATTCGTTAACCGCACTCTATATAGTGCTCTTCATCGACCGCGGGACCGAGATACTCGTGAAGACGGCCATTCCTTCCATTCTTGTGCCGCTGCGGCAAAACATGCGATAGCAGAATGCTCCCGAAACTCTCTGGAAAGTGGTCCCCGTGCGCGTTCTCTCCGATGCCTTCATTCCCGAATTGCCGAACCCCTATCGCGGCAAGGTACGCGAGAACTACGATCTGCCGGACGGCAGCCGCATCATCATTGCAACCGATCGCCTCAGCGCTTTCGATCGCATCCTGACCGCGATCCCCGACAAGGGGCATGTCCTGACCCAGACCGCGCGTTACTGGTTCGAGGCGACAAAGGACATCTGCCCCAACCATGTGATCGCCTATCCGGATCCGAATGTGGTGATCGGCAAGCGGCTCGACATCCTGCCGGTCGAGATCGTCGTGCGCGGTTATCTTGCCGGCACGACAGGCACGTCGCTGCTCACCCTCTATAAGAGAGGAGAGCGGACCATGTACGGGCTCGATCTCCCGGACGGCCTCAGGGACAACGAAGTCCTGCCCGCCCCGGTCATCACGCCGACCAGCAAGGCCTTCGACGGCGGTCACGACGAACCTCTGACCCCGAGAGAGATTGTCGAGCAGGGACTTTTGACCGCCGAACAATGGACGACCCTCTCCCGTTATGCGCTGGCGCTTTTTGCGCGCGGGCAGCAGCTGGCGGCGCAACGAGGGCTGATTCTCGTCGATACCAAGTATGAGTTCGGCACGGATGCCGAGGGCACCATCATCTTGGCCGACGAGATCCATACGCCGGACAGCAGCCGCTACTGGATCGCCGACAGTTATAACGAGGCCTTCCGCGACGGCACGCGGCCGAAGAGTTTCGACAAGGATTTCATCCGCGCCTGGGTGGTCGAGCGTTGCGACCCCTATAAGGATGAGATCCCCGCGATCCCCGCCGAGCTCGTCGAGGAGACCGCCAAAGTCTACCGCACGGCTTACGAGACGATCACCGGCGAGACTTTCGTGCCCGATATCAGCGGCGCGACCGTGCTCGACCGTATCCGCCGGAACCTGGCGCCCTATTTTACCGCGGGTTGAAATCCTATCCGGCGTTTTTGAAGAGGCCGGCGTTCAGAAGAGGCCAGCATTCAGAAGAGGACAGAGTGCGCAGACCGAGACGCAAGGCGGAAGAAACACGGGGCGATATCCTCAACACTGCAGAGATGCTCTTCCGTGAACGGGGGATCGCCAAGTGTTCGATCGCCGACGTCGCCCATGCGCTGCACATGTCGCCCGCCAACATCTTCAAGCATTTCCATTCCAAGGCATCCCTGGCGGATGCCATCTGCGACCGGCATATCAGCCGCATGATCGGCCGGTTCGAGACACTCGACGAGCCGGCGCCGGCGCCCGAGCGGCTGGCGATCGTCGTTCGCAAGCTGATGGAGGCGCATCTCCAGGACCTCCGCGACAATCCCTTCCTGTTCGAGATGATCTTCCTGATGTCGGAGGCGGATCTCCCGAGCGGCCAGCATTACAAGCGGCTGATCGAGAACCTGTTCACCGATCTGATACGGCAGGGCGTCGAAAGCGGCGCCTACAAATGCACCGACCCGCAGGCGATCAGCCAGCACGTGGCGGCCGCCTTTGCGAGCGTGCTGCATCCGGTCCTCCTGGCCAAGGCCGGTGAGGCGGAATTGCATGACCGCTGCAATGGCCTTGCCAGACTTGTGAATGCTGCGCTGCAAAATCCGCTTGCCAAGTGACGGTTTTATATTTACGTCACTTTCGCGCACCTGGAACGCCGGTTGAACTTCCGTTTTCGACCACCACTGTTCCGACCGCCTAAGACGGGTTAATCTCCCCGCCTTCCGCCCCGGCACATTCCGCCTGCCGAGGCGATCGCCCAGATGTTTTGCCTTGGATGACGCCATGACCGGACGCAAACTGATACTTCCCCTGCTTCTTTCCGTGGCGCTCGCTGCCTGCAGCGATTCTGGCCAGACGCCGGCCGGCAACGGTGCGGCAGGCGGTGCCCCGCAGCGCCCGCCTCAGCCGGTCAGCGTGGTGATCATGAAGAAGTCCGAGCAACCGATCACGGCCGTCCTGCCGGGCCGGGCGGCACCCTTCCAGATCGCCGACATCCGCCCGCGCGTCACCGGGGAGATCAAGCAGATCGCCTTCAAGCAGGGCAACGAGGTCAAGGCCGGAGACCTTCTCTACAAGATCGAGGACAGCACCTATGCGGCCGAGGTCGCCCAGGCGAAGGCGACCGTCTCGAAGGCGGAAGCCAGTATCCCGAGCGCCCAGGCGAACCTCTCCCGCTATGAGCGGCTGGTCAACAGCGGTGCGACGCAGATCGAATATGAAAATGCGCGGGTAACCCTGCTGCAGGCACAGGCGGATGTCGCGCAGGCCAATGCCGCGCTCAATGCCGCCCAGATCAATCTCGACCTGACCGAAATCCGGGCGCCTTTCGATGGCGTCACGTCGATCTCCAATGTCAGCATCGGCAATATCGTCACCGCCAACCAGACGACGGCGCTGACGACGCTCCGCCGTCTCGATCCGATCTACATCGACCTGATCGATTCCAGCACCAATCTTCTCGAACTGCGCTCGGCCATGGCTTCCGGCCGCCTGAGCGGCGACCCGCGCAAGGCCGATATCCGCCTGACACTTGAAGACGGTACGGACTACCCGCTGACCGGCAAGCTGGACATGGCCGACATGGCCGTCAGCGAAACGACCGGCACCTACCAGATCCGCGCGCTGTTCGATAATCCGAGCGACATGATCCTGCCGGGCACCTATATGCGCGCCACCGTCACCCTCGGTAACGAGAACGGTTACCTGATCCCGCAGCGTGCCGCGACCCGCAATGCTCGCGGGGAGCTTTCCGCCAAGTTCGTCACGGCGGACGGCAAGGTCGAGACCCGCATCTTCCCGACCAGCGGCGTTTCCGGCAGCAACTGGCTGGTCACGCAGGGCGTAACCGATGGCGACCGCCTGGTCGTCGACGGCTTCCAGTGGATCGCCGATGGCGCCACGGTTCAACCGGTCGAAGCGACCGTCGACGACAAGGGTTTCGTCGTCGAGGCGCCGAAACCAGCCGCTGCAAAGCCGTGAGGCCCCGAGCGGAACCGATCATGACGAAACGCGGCAAGGAATAATCTGAATGGCCAAGTTCTTTATCCGGCGACCGGTATTCGCCTGGGTCATCGCGATCGTCATCATGCTCGGCGGCGCGCTCGCCATTGCGACGCTCTCGATCTCGCAATATCCCGACATCGCGCCGACCACGGTCAGGATCACGGCAAGCTACAACGGTGCAAGCGCGGAAACCGTCGAGAAATCGGTGACGACGATCATCGAGGACGGCATGACCGGCCTTGACGACCTCACCTATATGACCTCGTCCTCCTCGACCGGCCGCGCCAACGTCACACTCACTTTCGGCAGCAGCGTTCTTCCGGACATCGCCCAGGTGCAGGTGCAGAACAAGCTGCAGCTCGTACAGTCGCAGCTTCCCGATGTGGTGCAGCAGGCGGGCATCGAGGTCGCTCGTTCGACATCGAGCATCCTGATGGTCGGCGCCCTGGTTTCCACCGACAAGAAGCGAAGCTCCGTCGATCTCGGCGACCTGTTTTCGA
Organism: Neorhizobium sp. T6_25; assembly: GCF_002968555.1. Lineage (NCBI taxonomy): Bacteria > Pseudomonadati > Pseudomonadota > Alphaproteobacteria > Hyphomicrobiales > Rhizobiaceae > Neorhizobium > Neorhizobium sp. T6_25. The sequence continues at coordinate 7,706 of NZ_PVBL01000050.1, read as the reverse complement.
CGCAGATCGAGGATCAGGTCAAGCGTCTGGAAGGCGTCGGCAGCATCGACATCTTCGGGTCCGGCTACGCAATGCGCGTCTGGCTCGATCCCTACAAGCTGCAGAAATACCAGCTGACGCCCGCCGATGTGACGTCCGCGATCCAGTCCCAGAACACCCAGGTTTCGGTCGGCGCCCTCGGCGGTCTTCCGGCCAAGGCGGAGCAGCAGCTGACGGTCACCATGACCGCGCAAAGCCAGCTGACGACGGTCGACGATTTCGAGCGGATCATCCTCAAGGTCGAACAGGACGGCGCGACGGTGCGCCTCAGCGATGTTGCCCGCGTCGAGATCGGCGAGGAGAGTTATGGCGGCGGCTCCCGCCAGAACGGCCTGCCGTCCACGGGTTTTGCCGTGAATCTCGCGACCGGCGCCAACGCTCTCGATACCGCCGCACGCGTCAGGGAGGCGCTGACCGCCATCGGACCCAACCTTCCGGACGGCGTGGAGATCACCTATCCCTACGACACGACGCCCTTCGTGCAGCTTTCGATCGAGAAGGTCGTCCACACGCTCATCGAAGCGATCATCCTGGTTTTCGTGGTCCTGCTCGTCTTCCTGCAAAATCTGCGTGCGACGCTGATCCCGATGATTGCGGTGCCCGTCGTCCTGCTCGGCACGTTCGGGGTGCTGGCGATAACCGGCTATTCCATCAACACGCTGACGATGTTCGCCATGGTTCTGGCCATCGGCCTTCTGGTCGACGATGCCATCGTCGTCGTCGAGAACGTCGAGCGCATCATGGACGAGGAGGGCTTGAGTCCGCTCGAAGCGACCGAAAAGTCCATGGGCGAGATCACCGGGGCCATTATCGGCATCGCGCTCGTCCTGACGGCGGTGTTTATCCCGATGGCCTTTTTCGGCGGCTCGACCGGCATCATCTACCGCCAGTTCTCGATCACCATCGTGTCCGCCATGCTGCTTTCGGCGCTGGTCGCCATCGTGCTGACGCCGGCGCTTTGCGCCACCATGCTGAAGCCGATCGATCACCACAAGAAACGTCGCGGTATCGGCGCCTTCTTCAACCGCGGTTTCGAGCGGTCCACGAACGGGTATGTCAGCACCATCGGTTATCTCCTGAAGCGCCCGTTCCGTGTGATGCTGGCGTTCCTGCTGGTGATCGGCGGCTGCGCCTGGCTTTTCACCAAGCTGCCGAATTCCTTCCTTCCGCAGGAAGACCAGGGCGTTCTGCTGACCATTATCCAGACGCCGGTCGGCGCCACCACGCCGCGCACCGACGAGGCGGTCAAGAAGGTCGAGGCCTATTTCCTGGAAAAGGAAAAGGACAATGTGGATGCTGTATTCGGCGTCCTCGGCTTCAGCTTCAGCGGAAGCGGCCAGAACAACGCGATCGTCTTCACCAAGCTCAAGGATTTCGCCGAGCGAACCAGGCCGGAGCAGTCTGCCGCAGCCATCGTCCAGCGGGCGAGCGGTTATTTCTTCAGCATCCGCGACGCGCAGGTCTTCGCGCTTCTGCCGCCAGCCATCCAGGGACTGGGCACGTCGAGCGGCTTCTCCATGTATCTGGTCGACAGCGGCAACAACGGCAATGCGGCGCTGACCACGGCATCGCAGCAGCTCATTCAGGCCGGCACCGGCAATCCGAACATCAGTTCGCTGCGCAGCAGCACCCAGCGGTCCGAAACCCAGCTCAAGATCCTGCTCGACCAGGAAAAGCTGGGCGCGATGGGCGTCGACCTCGCTTCGGTCAACTCGATGCTGGCGACCATCTTCGCCGGACGCGACGTCAACGACTTCACCCTCAACAACGAGCTGAAGCCGGTCTATGTCCAGGGCGATGCGCCCTACCGTATGCAGCCGGACGATCTGAAACACTGGTTCGCCCGCAACACCAGCGGCGAGATGGTTCCCTTCTCCGCCTTCAGCACCGTCCAGTGGATCAACGGCACGCCGCAGCTTGCGCGCTTCAACGGCACCAGCGCCATTCCTTTCGACGGCGCGGCCGGTCCTGGCGTCAGTACCGGCCAGGCCATGGACGAGATGCAGCGGCTGACGTCCGCACTGCCTGGCGGTTATTCGGTGGCCTGGCAGGGCATTTCCTACCAGGAGCGGCTGTCCGGCTCGCAGGCGCCGATGCTCTACGCGCTATCGGTCCTGATCGTCTTCCTCTGCCTTGCGGCGCTCTATGAAAGCTGGTCGATCCCGTTCTCCGTCATATTGGCCGTGCCGATCGGTGTACTCGGTGCGCTTTCCGCCGCGTATTTCTTCGGCCAGTCGAACGACGTCTACTTCAAGGTCGGGCTCCTGACGACGATCGGCCTGGCGGCGAAGAACGCCATTCTGATTGTCGAATTCGCCAAGGATCGTCAGGCCGGCGGGATGAAAATGATCGAGGCCACCCTTGAGGCCGCGCGCCTGCGCCTGAGGCCGATCGTCATGACATCGCTCGCTTTCATCCTCGGCGTCGTGCCGCTGGCAATCGCGACCGGCGCCGGATCCGCCGCGCAGAACGCCATCGGCGTCGGCGTGCTGGGTGGTATGCTTTCTGCAACACTTCTCGGAATTTTCTTCGTTCCGTCCTTCTTTGTTGTCGTTAGACGGTTATCAAAGCGTGAAAAAGAGTAGGATGACGATTACGTTCGTTAACGTATTCGACCTTTAATGCCGTCAGAAGCTATGCGAATCGCTGCTGACGGGACAATCGGAAGAGGCATGAGTGCTGACCTTCCAAGCGTTGTAGGGCACTGGGACAGAAAAATGTTATCCATTCGTGTTGTTGCTCCTCTCACTATGCTGCTGCTTTCGGGCTGCGTCGTCGGTCCAGATCACAAGGCGCCGGAAATTGCTCTTCCGGGTAAATTTGCCGAAGCCGGCAAGACCAGCAACGGCGATGTTTCGCAGGTTGCCTGGTGGACCGCATTTAATGACAGCCGTCTGAACGGCTATGTAAATCAGGGGATCGGCCAGAACCTCGATATCCTCCAGGCTCTGGAGCGGATCACGTCTGCCCAAGCCAACGTTACCGTCGCCGGCGCGGGCGCTCTCCCGTCGCTGGATCTCTCGGCCGCCAGCACGACCACCGGCACTCGTACCGACCCCGGTTCGTTCTCGCGGACGACAGTGACGGCGGGTACTGCCGATGCGTCCTGGTTCCTTGATCTTTTCGGCCTTTACAGGCGTTCCAAGGAAAGCGCGCTCGCAAGCCTCGATGCTGCCTATGCCAGCGAGGACGTCGCACGTCTCTCGTTCCTGTCTCAGATCGCCGCGGCCTATATCGACGTACGCTACTATCAGGAGCGTATCGCGATTGCCCGCCGGAACCTCGATTCGCGGCGCGAAACGCTGAGCCTCACCAAGCTCCAGCTTGATGCCGGCGCGGCGTCCCGCCTCGATGTCGTCCAGTCGGAAGGCTTGGTCAATTCGACGATCGCGGAAATTCCGGGCCTGGAAACGAGTTTCCGGGGTGCGGCGCACCGTGTCGCCACGCTTCTCGCCATGCCTGCATCGTCGCTCGTTCCCGAACTGCAGAAAGGCGCCCGCCAGCCGGTCGCCCGCTTCAGCACCAAGGCCGGCGTCCCGGCGGACCTGATCCGCAACCGTCCGGACATCCGTGCCGCGGAACGCCAACTCGCATCGGCAGTCGCCGAAATCGGCGTCGCCGAGGCCCAGCTCTATCCGGCCATTACGCTCGGCGGCTCCATTTCTCCGAGATACAACGCACTTACCCCCGGCCTCGATAGCCGGGCCTTGACCTGGTCCTTCGGGCCGCAGCTGAGCCTGCCGATCTTCGACGGCGGCCGTCTGCGCGGCAATGTCAAGATCGCCGAATCCAGCGCCCGCGGACAGTATCTCGCCTGGAAGCAGACGGTTCTGAACGCGGTCGAGGAAGTGGAAAATGCATTGGCCGCAGTCGCCCGCGACAGCCGCACGGTTTCCGCACTTCAGGCAACTGTGAAGTCCTACGAAGAAGCCCTGCAGCTCGGCACCGCCAGCTATCGTGACGGCGCTTCCTCGCTGCTCGACGTTCTCGACGCCCAGCGTGAGGTCTCGACCGCTCAGTCGAACCTCGCAGCCGCCGTGCGTCAGATGGCGCAGGACTACGTCTCGCTCAACGTGGCGATCGGCGGCGGTTACGCCTTCGGCAAGACCGATACCAAGGTCGCGTCGGTGGTCATCAAGAAGTAGGCTCCGCCCCAATATAACCGACAACAAAAAACCTCCGAAGCCAGCGCTTCGGAGGTTTTTTTATCACGCCCGGAAAGGCCGGGGACGATCAATTCGACGATCAGTTCTTGGCGCGCTCGACGTAGGAATTGTCTTCGGTGGCGATCACGACGCGGGTGCCGGCATCGATATGCGGCGGAACCGCGGTGCGGATGCCGTTCGACAGCATGGCCGGCTTGTAGGACGAGGAAGCCGTCTGGCCCTTGACGACCGGTTCGGTCTCGACGATCTCCAGCGTCACGTGGCGCGGCAGCTGAAGAGCCAGCGCAATGCCCTCGTGCATGGAGAGAACGCAGGTCATGCCTTCCTGAAGATAGGCTTTCTGGTCGCCCATCGTATCCACGTCCACCACGACCTGGTCGTAGTTTTCCGGGTTCATGAAGTGGAAGCCTTCGCCGTCTTGATAGAGGAACTGGTGGTTGACGTCCTCGACGAAGGCGCGCTCGACCTGCTCGGTCGTCCGCCAGCGCTCGGACACCTTCACGCCGTCGACGATGCGGCGCATATTGACCTGCGTGACAGGCGTGCCCTTGCCGGGATGGAAGTTCTCGGCGGTGAGAACGACATAAAGCTTGCCGTCCACATCGATGACGTTGCCCTTGCGGACAGAAGAGGCGATGACCTTGACCATAGGATTCCTTGTGGTGCGAACCGGCTTGTAACTGCCGAAAATGCGTCGTAGAGGACCGGGCGATAACCGGCCCGAAGGACGGATCGTCTGTTTTCCGGCCGGAACTACTCCAAAACCGCGCAAAGTGGAAGCCTTGCCGGGGAGAACCGGCGAAGAAAGCCATAAATGAGCTCGTCGCGACCTGCCATATCCCGCTCGCCCTGGTGGACGCCGGCAAACCACGCCGACCGCCGGCCCTTCCTGATGGGCCGCAACGCGGTCCAGACGACGTTGCGCGACTTCTTCTCGCAGCGCGATTTCATCGAGGTCGATACGGCGACGCTCCAGGTTTCCCCAGGCAACGAGACCCATCTGCATGCCTTCGCAACCGAAGCGATCGCCATCGATGGCGGCAGGGCGCCGCTCTATCTGCACACGTCGCCGGAATTTGCCGCCAAGAAGCTGCTGGCCGCCGGCGAGGAGCGCATCTTCACCTTCGCGCATGTCTACCGCAACCGGGAACGCGGGCCGCTGCACCATCCGGAATTCACCATGCTGGAATGGTACCGCGTCGGCGAAACCTACGAACAGCTGATGGCCGATTGCGCCGAGATGCTGGCACTGGCCGCCGATACCACCAGGACCGGGCGCTTTGCCTTCCGCGGGCTGGAAGTCGATCCTTTCGCCGAGCCGGAACGCCTGACGCTCGGTGAAGCCTTCGACCGGTTCGCCGGCATCGACCTGCTCGCTTCCGTCGCGACGAACGGCGATACCGATCGCGATCTCCTGGCTGCCGGCCTGAAAAAGGCCGATATCCGCTTTGCCGAAGACGATACCTGGGCAGACCTCTTCAGCAGGGTCCTGGTCGAGAAGGTCGAGCCGCATCTCGGCCAGGACCGCGCGACGATCCTCCATGAATACCCCGTTTCCGAGGCAGCGCTCGCCCGGCCATCCGCCCGTGATCCGCGCGTCGCCGAACGTTTCGAGCTTTATGCCTGCGGCGTCGAGCTTGCCAACGCCTTCGGAGAATTGACCGACGCCGGCGAACAACGACGCCGTTTCGAGCACGAAATGGCCGAAAAATCCCGCATCTACGGCGAACGTTATCCGCTCGACGAAGACTTTCTCGACGCGCTTTCGATCATGCCGGATGCCAGTGGGGCTGCACTCGGTTTTGATCGATTGGCCATGCTGGCAACCGGTGCCACCCGTATCGACCAGGTTATGTGGGCGCCGGTCGCGGAGGTGTTCGGATGACCGCAGTCCGTTCATTGAAAACCCCGGAAGATCTCGCGGCCGCCGGCCTGATCGAGCCCCAAAAGCTCGACGGCATCCGAGCCATCGCAGACCGCTACGCGATCGCGCTGACGCCAACCGTGGTTTCGCTCATCGACAGAACCGATCAAAACGATCCGATCGCCCGGCAATTCGTCCCCGATCCGGCAGAGCTGCTGACGACGCCGGAAGAGCGTGCCGACCCGATCGGCGATCAGGCGCACAGCCCGGTCAAGGGCATCGTTCACCGCTATCCGGACCGGGTGCTGCTGAAGGCCATGCATATCTGCCCGGTCTATTGCCGCTTCTGCTTCCGCCGCGAAATGGTCGGGCCGCAAGGCGACGGGACGCTTTCGCCCGAGGAGCTGTCGGCGGCGCTCGCCTATATCCGCGAGCACCCGGAGATTTGGGAAGTCATCCTCACCGGCGGCGATCCGCTGGTGCTTTCGCCGAGACGGCTTGCTGCCATCATGCGCGGCCTTGCCGAGATCCCCCATGTAAAGATCGTCCGCTTCCACACGCGGGTACCCGTCGTCGAGCCGGAGCGCATCGACGCGGCAATGATTGCGGCATTGAAGGAAAGCGGCAAGGTCGTCTACATCGCGCTGCACGCCAACCATCCGCGCGAAATGACCGAAACCGCCCGCGCCGCCTGCGCCCGCCTGGTCGATGCCGGTTTTCCGATGGTGAGCCAGACGGTGCTCCTGCGCGGCGTCAACGACGATCCGGCGGTGCTTGGCGACCTGATGAAGGCTTTCGTCGAGACCCGGATCAAGCCCTATTACCTGCACCATCCGGATCTCGCACCCGGCACCAGCCACTTCCGGCTGGATATCGCCGAAGGCCAGAAGATCGTCTCGGCGCTCCGGGGCAATATTTCCGGCCTCTGCCAGCCCACCTATGTCCTGGATATCCCCGGCGGCCACGGCAAGGCGATGATCGGCGAAAGCGCCGTGCGCGGCGAAGACGGCTGTTATTCCGTCAGCGATTACCGCGGCGGGGAGCATGCCTATCCTCCGAAATGACACGGGTTCTTGTTCACGCGGCGAAATGCGCCCGTGGCTTGGCCTGGAATTTGGAGAGCCCACACGAATGCGGAACCTCGATTGATTTTTTAATGGTGGCTCCGCATTCGCGTGGCCTACGGCGTCTTCTCGGGGCTTCCGGCCCCTACAGATGATCATCTCGCCTCGCTGCGTGGCTTTATTCGCGCCCATCCTTTCGGGACAGGCCTGCCACTTGCACGGCTCAACCGAACCTGGCCCAGCGGCCAGGGGGAGGCTTGATAGGAATGTTCGTCTTTCGACGCGCACTCCATGGCTTTCACCTCTTCCACCGTCCCCGCACGTTACGGTTCCGATGAAAGCGCCGGCCTCCGCCTGCCCGCGAACGTCTCGCGAAACACTCCGGCGACGGAAGCGAGGGGATTGTAGGCATGGGTTTCGAGGGCGGGGAAATTAAAAGCGAGAAAAATTAGGACGCGCCATACGAGCTCCCCTGTCGTCAAGCATCTCTCACCAGGGCGACGCGGCATTCTTAACCTCCCCCTTGCGGGGAGGGTGCCGGCAGGCGGGAGGGGTTTTGATGCTGGATGAAGT
>NZ_PVBL01000004.1:0-341479 GCF_002968555.1 Neorhizobium sp. T6_25 | reverse complement strand
GCCCAGCCCCCGCTGCCGAAAGCGACTGCTCCCGCCCAGTCCTCCGACGATGTCGCCCGGATCATCGAATCGCCGTCCGGTCAGGGCGCCGGCGGGGCACCCGGCCGCGCGCCGCCTCCGACGACGCTCGGTTCGATGGATCTCGACCAGAACGGCAATCCGCGTGGCGCAAGCCGCAACGACCGGGCCAACAACGCCGCCGGGCTTCCGGGCGTCGAGACCGGCCCGCAGACGACCGGCAGGACGCCGGCACCGACGGGCAGAACCGATCCGCAGCAGACGGCGTCGCTCGGCAGCGAGAACGATGCCTATCAGACCGCCTACAACCATGTGCTGGCCGGCGACTACCCGCTCGCCGAGAAGGAATTCAACGGTTATCTGGCCGCCTATCCGAAGGGCGCCAAGGTGGCGGATGCGAGCTTCTGGCTGGGCGAATCGCAGTATTCCCAGGGAAAATACAACGACGCCGCCAAGACCTTCCTCAACGCGCACCAGACCTACGGCAAGTCACCCAAGGCGCCGGAAATGCTGCTGAAGCTCGGCATGTCGCTTGCCGCACTCGACAATACCGACACTGCCTGCGCTACCCTCAAGGAAGTCACCCGGCGTTATCCGAGCGCGCCCAAGGCCGTGCTTGCCAAGGTGGGCAGCGAACAGAAGCGCCTGGCCTGCTGATCCGCGGCGTCGTTTTCTGGTGACCGCGGAGCCGAAGATCCTGTCGCCCGAACAGGCGGCCGAACGGCTGATCGCCGATCTCGCCAGACCAGCGCGCCTTCTCGTGGCGATTTCCGGAGGCAGCGATTCCTGCGGGCTTCTGGTCGCCCTTTCGAAAACCAATTTCCCCGGCTCCGGCCTGTCGCTTTTCGCGGCGACGATCGACCATGGGCTCCGACCCGGATCGGCGGACGAGGCGCGTGCCGTGGCAGCCCTTTGCGGCCGGCTCGGCATTCCCCATTTCATCCGCCGGTGGAAGGGCGAGAAACCGAGGACCGGCGTCTCCGCAGCGGCCCGCGAGGCGCGCTACCGGCTGCTGGTCGAGCTCGCCGACGAGGTCGATGCGACGGCAATCGTTACCGGCCACACGCTTGACGACCAGGCCGAAACGATCGCCATGCGTGCGGCCCGCGGCGAGGGCGATGAAAATTCCGGGCTTGCCGGCATGGCTCACGCGGTGCTCCTCGATCGCCGCCGGTGGCTTTTGCGGCCGTTCCTTGAGACGCGCCGGTCCGACATCCGTGACTTCCTGACCGGGGAAGGGCAGGGCTGGATCGACGATCCCAGCAATCTCGATCCGCATTACGAGCGGGTGCGGGTCCGCGGACAGCTGGCGCAGGAGGATCGGTTCGACGCCGCCGCCCAAGCCATGGCCGCCGCGCGGCGGACGGCGCTTTCCGACGAGGCGGCGCGGCTTGTGCGGGAGCATGTTACGGTCTGCCAAGGGGTTCTGGCGCATCTTGCCCCAGGGGGCCTGCAGGGGGACGAGGCGTCACGCCGTCATGCATTGTCGCTTCTCGCCGCAGTGCTCGGCGGCAGGGCGCATGCGCTCGGCAGCGAGAACATGGATCGGGTCATGGCCTTTCTCGACGGCGGCCAGCCTGGACGGATCACCGCCGGCCGCGTGATCTTCGACCGGCGCCGCGACGGGCTTTATCTCGTCCGCGAAAACCGCGGCATACTGCCGCTGCACCTTCCTGCGGGCAATACGGCGATCTGGGACGGTCGCTACCGCATCACGAACACCGGCCCGCACGAGATCATCGTCGGTCCGACTGCTCCGGATCGCGACGAAGCGCTGGCGCTGTTTCCCGGCGTGCCGCCCGCGATCGCCATGCGCGCCGTGGCAGCGATGCCTTTCATCGAAGCCAATGCCCTCCTTTCGGCGGAGGATCGCGAAAACAAAGGAATGGCCGAACGAAGTATCGTCCGCCCTGTGCTTGCGCCTTTCGACCGTTTTTTGCCGCAGTTCGAGCTTAGACTTGGCATCGAGTTAGCGGTTTTGCTCGGATGCGACGGTTTTCCCCGGCTGCCAGTTAAGGATTCCTGGCGGAAAAGGTAGGCGGTGGCTCCTGTTCGCCTTGGCAAGGACTTGCCGCAACCCTATGTTATGCGGCAAGCAAGGCGGCCGGCTCAAGAAGCTGGCCGTCGCAGTCCGGGGAGTTCAATGAACCCAAACTTTCGTAATATCGCCCTCTGGGTCATCATAGCCCTCCTGCTGGTCGCGTTGTTCAGCATGTTCCAGACGGCGCCGTCGCAGACCAGCTCGCGTGAGGTCCCATATTCGCAGTTCCTGCGAGATGTGGATTCGGGGCGAGTGCGGGATGTCGTCGTCACAGGCAACCGGGTGCTCGGCACCTACACCGAAAACGGATCGGGATTTCAGACCTATTCGCCCGTCATCGACGATTCTCTGATGGATCGGCTGCAGGCAAAGAACGTCACCATCGTCGCACGTCCGGAAACGGATGGATCCTCGGGTTTCCTCAGCTATCTCGGCACGCTGCTGCCGATGCTGCTCATCCTCGGCGTCTGGCTGTTCTTCATGCGGCAGATGCAGGGCGGTTCGCGCGGCGCTATGGGCTTCGGCAAATCCAAGGCCAAGCTTCTGACCGAAGCGCATGGGCGCGTGACGTTTGAAGACGTTGCCGGTGTCGACGAGGCCAAGCAGGATCTCGAAGAAATCGTCGAGTTCCTGCGCGATCCGCAGAAATTCCAGCGCCTCGGCGGGCGTATCCCGCGCGGCGTGCTGCTTGTCGGCCCTCCGGGCACCGGTAAGACGCTGCTCGCCCGTGCGATCGCCGGTGAAGCCAACGTGCCCTTCTTCACCATTTCCGGTTCAGACTTCGTCGAAATGTTCGTCGGCGTCGGCGCAAGCCGCGTGCGCGACATGTTCGAGCAGGCGAAGAAGAACGCACCCTGCATCATCTTCATCGACGAAATCGACGCTGTCGGCCGTCATCGTGGCGCCGGCTTGGGCGGCGGTAACGACGAACGCGAACAGACCCTCAACCAGCTTCTCGTCGAGATGGACGGTTTCGAAGCCAATGAAGGCATCATCCTGATCGCCGCGACCAACCGTCCCGACGTTCTCGACCCGGCGCTGCTGCGTCCCGGCCGTTTCGACCGCCAGGTCGTCGTGCCGAACCCGGATATCGTCGGCCGCGAGCGCATCCTCAAGGTCCATGCCCGCAACGTGCCGCTGGCTCCGAATGTCGACCTCAAGGTTCTGGCCCGCGGTACGCCCGGCTTCTCCGGCGCGGACCTCATGAACCTCGTCAACGAAGCAGCCCTGATGGCCGCGCGCCGCAACAAGCGCATGGTTACGATGAGCGAATTCGAAGACGCCAAGGACAAGATCATGATGGGCGCCGAACGCCGCTCGTCCGCCATGACGGAAGCGGAAAAGAAGCTCACCGCCTATCACGAAGCCGGCCACGCAACGACTGCGATCAACGTGCCTGTCGCCGATCCGCTGCATAAGGCGACCATCATCCCGCGCGGCCGCGCGCTTGGCATGGTGATGCAGTTGCCGGAAGGCGACCGCTACTCGATGAGCTACAAGTGGATGGTCTCGCGTCTGGTCATCATGATGGGCGGCCGCGTCGCCGAGGAACTGACCTTCGGCAAGGAAAACATCACCTCCGGCGCATCCTCGGACATCGAGCAGGCGACGAAGCTTGCCCGCGCGATGGTCACCCAGTGGGGCTTTTCCGACATGCTCGGCCAGGTCGCCTATGGCGAAAACCAGCAGGAAGTCTTCCTCGGCCATTCCGTCTCGCAATCGAAGAACGTCTCGGAATCGACTGCCCAGAAGATCGACACCGAGGTTCGCCGTCTGATCGACGAAGCCTATACCGAAGCGCGCCGCATTCTCACCGAAAAGCACGACGACTTCGTCGCGATTGCCGAAGGCCTGCTCGAATACGAGACGCTTTCGGGCGAGGAAATCAAGGCGCTGATCAAGGGACAGAAGCCGTCGCGCGATCTCGGCGACGATGCGCCTCCGACCCGCGGTTCGGCTGTTCCCTCGGCTGGCTCCAAGAAGGACGAACCGAAGGGCGGAGAGCCGGAAAGCGGTCTGGAACCGCAACCGCACTGATCCATAGCCGACTGAAATTCAAAAGCCGCCGCGGAGCAATCCGCGGCGGCTTTTGCTTGGAAGGTTTTGTTATGAGTAACGGGATATAATCGATTTTGATGCTAATTTATGTGCTTGTGCCGTTAAACTATGGCATGAGCCAAGCTTCAGGCCGGTTTTACCGTCTAACATACTGCGGGTTCGATCCCTGCAAGGACCGCGACGTTCAGGCGCGATGACGAAGGAGCTTATATGACACGCCGCTATTTTGGCACCGATGGCATTCGCGGACAGTCCAACATCCATCCGATGACGCCGGATCTGGCGATGCGCGTCGGCATCGCCGTCGGCACGATCTTCCGCAACGGCAATCATCGCCATCGGGTGGTGATCGGCAAGGATACGCGTCTCTCCGGCTATATGCTGGAAAACGCCATGGTGGCGGGTTTCACCGCTGCCGGCCTCGACGTCTTCCTGCTCGGGCCGATCCCGACGCCGGCTGTCGCCATGCTGACCCGGTCGCTGCGCGCCGATGTCGGGGTGATGATCTCCGCCTCGCACAATCCTTACGAAGACAACGGCATCAAGCTGTTCGGCCCGGACGGCTACAAGCTCTCCGACGAACTGGAGATGCGCATCGAGGACCTGCTCGACAGCGACCTGCACTCCCAGCTCGCCAAGTCCGGCGATATCGGCCGGGCAAAGCGTGTCGAGGGCGACATCTACCGCTATATCGAACATGTAAAGCGTACGCTGCCGCGCGACGTTACCCTGCACGGACTGCGCGTCGCGATCGATTGCGCCAATGGCGCGGCCTACAAGGTGGCTCCGCTGGCGCTCTGGGAACTCGGCGCCGAGGTGGTGACGATCGGCAACGAACCAAACGGCACGAACATCAATCTCGACTGCGGCTCGACCAGCCCGGAAGCGCTGCAGCGGAAGGTACATGAAGTGCGTGCCGATATCGGCATCGCACTCGACGGCGACGCCGACCGGGTGATTATCGTCGACGAGCGCGGCGAGATCGTCGACGGCGACCAGCTGATGGCTGTGATCGCCGAGAGCTGGGCCGAGGACCAGAAGCTGAAAGGCGGCGGCATCGTCGCGACCGTGATGTCCAATCTCGGCCTTGAACGTTTCCTCAACGGCAAGGGCCTCGACCTGGCGCGCACCAAGGTCGGAGATCGTTATGTCGTCGAGCATATGCGCACACATGATTTCAACGTCGGCGGCGAACAATCCGGCCATATCGTACTCTCCGATTTCGGCACGACCGGTGACGGCCTTGTCGCCGGCCTGCAGGTCCTGGCTCGGGCAAAGCGCCTTGGCCGGCCGGTCAGCGAGATCTGCCGCCGTTTCGATCCCGTGCCGCAGCTTCTGAAAAACGTCCGTTTCCAGGGCGGCAAGCCGCTGGAGGACATGATCGTCCGTCAGGCGATCGCCGATGCGGAAGCGGAGCTCGCAGCCAAGGGCCGCCTGGTGATCCGCCCGTCCGGTACGGAGCCGCTGATCCGGGTGATGGCGGAAGGCGACGACCGGGGACAGATCGAGCGCATCGTCGACGGATTGGTCGGCGTCATCGCCAACGTCCGCAACGCAGCCTGACGGCGCAAGCCCCCAAGCACAATGAAAAAGGCCACCCGCGGTTTTCGCGGGTGGCCTTTATTTTTGTGGCAAGTTCCGGATGGCCGGATCGCCGTTCTTGCGGTCTCAGAACTCTTCCCAATCCTGCTTTGCGGCAGCGGCATTGCCCTGGAATGACTGCGCGACTTTGGCAACCATTCGGCGGGCCGGCGAGGCTGCCGGGCGGCTGCTGCCGGATGCGAGTGCGGGCGAGTTGCGATGCGAAGACGTTCCCGTTGAAGCGGCGCCGCCGATATGGAATTGCGACAGAAGCTGGAACAGGCCCTCCGCATCCCGGGCAAGACTGTGCGCCGCTGCGGTGGTTTCCTCGACCATGGCTGCGTTCTGCTGCGTACCCTGATCCATCGTATTGACCGAGGTGTTGATTTCCTTGAGGCCGATCGACTGTTCCTTCGAGGCTTCGACAATAGCCTCGACATTGCCGTTGACCTGCTGAACCTGGATGACGATCTCCTGCAGGGCCTTGCCGGTCTCCCCGACCAGCGCCACGCCGCTCTTCACATGGTCGTTGGAGGTGTGGATCAGTTCCTTGATCTCTTTTGCCGCCTTGGCGGAACGCTGGGCCAGTTCCCGCACCTCCTGCGCCACCACCGCGAAGCCCTTGCCGGCCTCGCCGGCACGGGCAGCCTCGACGCCGGCGTTGAGAGCGAGCAGATTGGTCTGGAACGCGATTTCGTCGATGACGCCGATGATGTTGCCGATCTCGACGGCAGACGAGTCGATCTTGCCCATCGCATCGACGGCATCGCGGACGACCCGCCCGGAACGCTCGGCATTTTCCTTGGTCATGCGCACCAGGTTGCCAGCATCCTGAGCGCGGTGGCTGGAGTCGGAAACCGTCGTGGTGATCTCTTCCAGGGCGGCTGCGGTTTCTTCGACGGAGGCCGCCTGCTGTTCGGTGCGTTTGGCGAGGTCGTCGGAGGCCGAGCGGATTTCCTGGGCACCAGCGGCTATCGCACTGGCATTCGCGGCAACCTTCTGCATCGCTTCGCGAAGTTTCGCCACCGCGGCGTTGTAGTCGGCCCTCAACTGGTCGAGCGAGGGAGTGAAGGGTGTGTTGATCTCCCGTGTCAGGTCGCCGTTTGCCAGGGCCTGCAGGGCGTCCGCGAGCTGGCGGACCGCCTGGCTCGTCTGTTCTGCGAGCGCACTGCGCTCGGTCGCTTCCTGTTCCAGCCTGTGGCGTTCTCCAATGCTCCGCTTCGCCTCGGCATCCGCTTCGCGCTCCGCCTTGATGGAGATGGCCTCCCGGAGGGCGGCCACGGCGCGGGCCAGCATACCGATCTCGTCGCCGCGCGCCTCGATCGTCCGGTCGCCTTCGAGGTTGCCCGCTGCCATGGCTTTCAGCGATTGCTGCAGCTTGGAGAGCGGTCCGATGATCGAGCGGGCGGTCAGGAAGGCCGCAATGATCGAAAGCAGCGCGGCTATGCCGAGGGCGGCCAGCGCAACGTTTCTAAAACCGCTCGCCGCATTGCGGACATCGCCGCCGATCGTTTTGTTGAGTGCTTCCTGGTAGTCGATGAATTTGTTGATTGCGCCAAGCCAGGAGACGAAGAGCGGGCGAGCCTGTTCCAGCAGGATCTTGCGGGCCGCATCGCCATCACCTTTTTCCTGCAGCGAGATAATCTGGCCGACCAGCGGATTGGTCTTCGACTGGATGTCGGCGATCTCGGCCAGTATAGTCTTTTCGCGATCCGTTGCGCCGGAGGGAGCGCCGACCATTTCCGCCATGCGTTTCTCGTTTTCCGCATAGGATGCTGCGAGCTTGCCGATAAGCGCTTCCGCTTCCTTGCGCTCGGCCTCGGACGTGACAAGCGTCACATCGCGGATCGCGATCGCCCGGTCGTGCACGCTGCCGCGATAGTTGATGGCATAACGTTGCTTGACGCTGTTGACGTCGTTTACGGTTGCCAGGTCGTTGTCGATCGTCTTGACCTCGCCGGTGGAATAGAAAGTCAGGCCGATCATCAGGAGAAGCAAAAAGCCGAACCCGATAGCCAGTCGGAATGCTATGCCGAATGTCTTGACATTGCTCATGGACAGTTCTCTCTTTTGCGGCGCCTTGCGCCGCAGCTACACGCGGTCAATCTTCTCCGGAAGAGCACTCGCGCAATCCCATCGCAGTAGTTTGCCGACTGGAGTTGCTTGTCTGGCGCAAAAGATATTTGCGGATTGACCGTATCGGCAATCTAAGCATCGAGTTCAGAATGCGCTCGGCGCTCAGGCGTGCTCCACCAGCCCTTCGGCACTATCGATTCCCCGGTATTTCCCCCCTCGGAATGTGCTAAAAATAGCTATCTATAGTTTATAAAGTATTAATTGTTTATCTAAGCTTAAATTACCTTTTTCTAACTATTTTGTACTGAAGCGGTTGAGAACAATATTTCGGTGTGGCGCCGTGGATATCGCCGGTCGCGCCTAGCGGGGAAAAAGAACGGAATCCGTCCGGTGCGAGTGCCTTCCTGCAAGTCTCGGGCGCCGTTACTTGTAGAATTGCCTGCGGTTTTAGGAAAACGCGCGGTAAACAAGCATGGTTAAGCGAGACTTAACCTTTGTCGATCATCATCCACAGCGGATCAACCCGTTGGCTGCCCGCTTTGCATGCCATACGCGATACGAGCTTTGGAGATGAACCCATGAAAAAGTTGCTGGCCAGCGCTTTTGCGCTGACGCTGACGGTGAGTGCCGCCAATTCTGCCGATCTTTACCAGCCGCAGCCGGAGCCTTATCAGGATGCGCCCGAAGTAACCGTTCAGGAGGCTACCGGCTGGTACCTTCGCGGTGACGTCGGCTATTCCTTCAAGAAGTCGCGCGGTACCGATTTTTACCAGGGTACCGGCACGCCCGGCGTGGCGATGGCCGAATTCGGCCGTTCCGATCTGCGCGATGCCTTCACGCTCGGGGGCGGTGTCGGTTACCAGATCAACAGCTACCTGCGCACCGACGTCACCCTCGACTACATGTTCAACAGCAAGTTCCGCGGCTCCACGTCCGGCGGTTGCGGTGTCGCCGCCGCGTGTACCTCGACCGACCTAGCCTCGATGCATGCTTACTCGCTCATGGCCAACGCCTATGTCGATCTCGGCACCTATGGCTCCTTCACGCCTTACGTCGGTGGCGGTATCGGCGGCACCTACGTCAAGTGGTCGAACCTGCGCAACACGTCCTGCGCCGACAGCGGCGCCGGTTGCGACCCGGAAGTCACGCATGGCGGCGAAAAGAGCTGGCGCTTCACCTACGCGCTCATGGCCGGCGCGTCGATCGACGTCACCTGCAACGTCAAGGCCGATGTCGGCTACCGCTTCCGCCATGTCACGGGCGGCGACATGTTCGGTTACTCAACGGGCGGCGGCCCGGGCAAGGACAAGGGTTTCTATTCGCATGAAGCCCGCGTCGGTGCCCGCTACATCTTCGGCGGCTGCGACACGCCGCCGGCTTACGAGCCTCCGCCGCAGCAGATCGTCTACAAGTAATATTACCTCTCCCAGCCAAAGCCGCCTTCGGGCGGCTTTTTGCGTTTGCGGCGGCAAAGCTGCGGCAGAAATTTGTCCGTGGGCGACATTACCCGCTTGACTGTGAAAGCGCTCGGGCATAACCACAGCGGCGGGACACCCTTCCCCAACGAAGGGCCATCTATCTGGAAGGATAGCCACATGGCAAACGCCGCGAAGCCGGACCTGCGTCCGAACAACACCCATTTTTCTTCTGGCCCTTGCTCGAAGCGCCCCGGTTGGTCGCTCGAAGCGCTTTCCGATGCTCCGCTCGGTCGTTCGCACCGCGCCAAGGTCGGCAAGGCGAAGCTGAAGCAGGCCATCGACCTTACCCGTGAAATCCTGAACGTGCCGGCGGATTACCGCATCGGCATCGTGCCGGCCTCCGACACCGGTGCCGTCGAAATGGCGCTCTGGTCGCTGCTCGGCGAGCGCGGCGTCGACATGCTGTCCTGGGAAAGCTTCGGTGCCGGCTGGGTCACCGACGTCGTCAAGCAGCTGAAGCTCAAGGACGTCCGCAAGATCGAAGCCGGCTACGGCCTGCTTCCGGACCTTTCCACGGTCGATTTCGACCGCGACGTGGTCTTCACCTGGAACGGCACCACCTCGGGCGTCCGCGTTCCGAACGCCGACTTTATCCCGGCAGATCGCAAGGGGCTGACCATCTGCGACGCCACCTCGGCGGCGTTTGCGCAGGACCTGGACTTTGCCAAGCTCGACGTCGTTACCTTCTCCTGGCAGAAGGTTCTGGGCGGCGAGGGCGGCCACGGCATGCTGATCCTCAGCCCCCGCGCCGTCGAACGCCTGCAGACCTACGTGCCTGCTTGGCCGTTGCCGAAGATTTTCCGCCTGACGTCCGGTGGCAAGCTGATCGAGGGCATTTTCGTCGGCGAAACGATCAACACGCCGTCGATGCTCTGCGTCGAGGACTATATCGATGCGCTGAACTGGTCGAAGTCGGTCGGCGGGCTCAAGGGCCTGATGGCGCGTGCGGATGCAAACGCCAAGGTGCTGTTCGACTTCTGCGACGCCAACGACTGGATCGCCAATCTCGCCGTCAAGGCAGAGACCCGTTCCAACACGTCCGTCTGCCTCAAGATCACCGATCCTGACGTGGCCGCTCTCGATGACGACGCGCAGGCGGCGTTCGCCAAGGGCATGGTCTCGATCCTGGAAAAGGAAGGCGTCGCGCTCGACATCGGTGCCTATCGCGACGCTCCGTCCGGCCTTCGCATCTGGGCCGGCGCGACGATCGAAGAAGCCGACATGAAGGCTCTGATGCCTTGGCTCACCTACGCTTTCGAAACGCAGAAGGCTGCGCTTTCCAAGGCCGCCGCGTAAAGCAAGTCGCGTATCCGGCTCCGCTGACGAAGCGGAGCCCATTTCCTCATTCACGACAGAAACTTTTTCAGGAGGCCTACTGATGGCACCTCGCGTTCTCGTATCCGACGAACTGTCGGAAACCGCCGTCCAGATCTTTCGCGATCGCGGCGTCGAAGTCGATTTCCAGCCGAAGCTCGGCAAGGACAAGGAAAAGCTTGCCGAGATCATCGGCAACTATGACGGTCTTGCGATCCGGTCGGCCACAAAGGCGACCGAAAAGCTGATCGCCGCCGCGACCAATCTCAAGGTCATCGGCCGCGCCGGCATCGGCGTCGACAATGTCGATATCCCGGCCGCCTCGCGCCGCGGCATCATCGTCATGAACACGCCGTTCGGCAACTCGATCACCACGGCCGAACACGCCATCGCCTTGATGTTCGCCGTCGCCCGCCAGCTTCCGGCGGCCGATGCCTCGACCCAGGCCGGCAAGTGGGAAAAGTCGCGCTTCATGGGCGTCGAGATCACCGGCAAGACGCTCGGCGTCATCGGCGCCGGCAATATCGGTGGCATCGTCTGCAAGAAGGCGATCGGCATCGGCATGCACGTCCTCGCCTATGACCCCTTCCTGTCGGCCGAGCGCGCCGAGGAAATGGGCGTCACCAAGGTCGAGCTCGACGAGCTGCTGGCCCATGCCGACTTCATCACCCTGCACGTGCCGATGACCGACAAGACCCGCGGGATCCTCGGCAAGGAAGCGCTCGCAAAAACCAAGCCCGGCGTTCGCATCATCAACTGCGCCCGCGGCGGCCTGGTCGACGAGGCAGCGCTTGCCGAAGCGATCAAGTCCGGTCATGTCGCCGGCGCCGGCTTCGACGTGTTCGAAGTCGAACCCGCCACCGAAAGCCCGCTCTTCGGCCTCGAAAACGTCGTCTGCACCCCGCATCTCGGCGCGTCGACCACGGAAGCGCAGGAAAACGTCGCACTTCAGGTGGCCGAGCAGATGTCGGACTACCTGATCAAGGGTGCGGTCTCGAACGCCATCAACATGCCGTCGATCACGGCGGAAGAAGCGCCGCGCCTGAAGCCGTTCATCCGGCTCGCCGACGTGCTCGGCGCCTTCGTCGGCCAGGTCACCGAGGATGCGATCAAGGAAATCGAGATCCTCTATGACGGCTCGACCGCCGGCATGAACACCAAGGCGCTGACCAGCGCACTGCTCGCTGGCCTCATCCGCAGCCAGGTCTCCGACGTCAACATGGTTTCGGCGCCGATCATGATCAAGGAAAAGGGCATCATCCTGTCCGAAGCCAAGCGCGACAAGTCGGGCGTCTTCGATGGCTATATCAAGCTTACCGTCACCACCGACACGAGGACCCGCTCGGTTGCCGGCACCGTCTTCTCGGACGGCAAGCCGCGCTTCATCCAGATCAAGGGCATTAACCTCGATGCGGATGTCGGCACCAACATGGTCTACATCGCCAATACCGACGTGCCGGGCATGATCGGCTTCATCGGCACGACACTCGGCAATGCCGGCGTCAACATCGCCAACTTCCATCTCGGCCGCGACAAGGAAGGCGGCGACGCGATCGCTCTCCTTTACGTCGACGGTCCGGTTCCGGCCGACGTGCTGGCGAAGCTGACCGCCAATCCGGCAGTCCGCCAGGCCAAGCCGCTGGCGTTCAACGTCGACTGAGACCGCCAAAGCCGGCACGCCCATTGTGGTCGTGAGGTTTTCAGAACAAGACGAGGGCTTCCGGCGAACAACGCCGGAGGCCCTCGTCGTTTAGCGCTCCGACATATCCGGCATGTCGGAAAGCTCGATGCCATGTGTATCGAACCACCATTCGGGGCTCATGCCCGGATGCCTTTCCCGCAGGTGGAGATATCTGGCCCGAAGGCGATCCTGGCGCTCGCCCTCCACGATGAAGAAGGGATGGTCGAGCGTTCCGCCCATCCGATACAAGCGGCGCAGCAGTTTGCGCAGGACGTAACCCTGCTCCTTATTTCCTGGCCGGTAGCCGCTTTCGATGATCTTCATAATCGCCCCACTCAGCGTTTCGAGCACATCCTGCCGCTGTGTGCCGTTGATGAGCATGTCGAGACGATCGGCGCCGAAGCCGACATCGATGCAAGTTCCGAGCGGATTGACGATGTTTCCGATCTCCACCCCGTCCTTGTAGAACTCGGTGCTGTATCCGGTGATGCTGCCATCGCTCCACGTGCATTCCGGATCCGGGACGATCGGCATGCGTCCGCGGTAAAGCGGCGTCCATTCAGCTAGGCGGTCCGGATGAATGGTGACGTGATCCGGCACAAGATCGAGCGTCGCCAAGAACTCGAGCCAGAAATCGATGGCACCGCCAACGCTCATCTCCCGGAAGGAGAAGAGGCCGAGCATGGTGAAGTGAAGGAAGTGGGTACCGTCCCCGATTTCGTCCAGATCGCCCAGACGCAGGCATGCCTGGCTGTTTGCGACGGTTCCCTTATGGGAAGGATCGGAGAAGAGGGGTTTGTACTGCTGCATGCCAGCGCTGCAGAAGAGCGTGGTGGCGTCGTGCGGCCTTACGGATTCGATGCGCGTGAAGTCGAAGCCCTTTGAAAGGCAGAAGTCTTGATAGTGTCGGATCAGGCGTCCCGCGGTGTCATAGGCAACCTCCTTTGCGTTATGTGCCTCACAAAAAGGTAATGCCATTCGCCATGCCGCGCAATGTGTTTTGCAGGATCATCTTTCAGCTCGAGCCACTGCGCCTGGTTGTATTTTGAGCGCTTGGCTCTCGTTTCAAACTCCGTTATCTACTTCGACGGGAAAAATGGAGGATGGGCCTAAAATCCAGATGGCCGCCTCTCTATATAAACGGGAATACCGCGCTTGAGCGGTTTATGAGGAGAAAACGATGTTATCCAACCTTCGGCGTTTCAAGAACCTGTTCGCGATCCTGGCGATCGGAATGGCGGTTTCCTTGACCGCCGTGGACATGGCTGAGGCGCGCCGCGCCAGCGGTGGCTTCGGCAGCCGCGGCACGCGCACATTCTCGGCTCCGGCGACCACCAACACCGCGCCCACGGCGCCGACCGGCATCAACCGGTCGATGACGCCCAATACGCAGCAGAACGCCACGACGCCGCAGAACGGCCTTGGCCAGCAGGCGGCGCAGCAGCCCCGTCGCGGCCTTTTCGGTGGCATGTTTGGCGGCCTGCTCGGCGGTCTCGCTCTCGGCGGCCTGATCGGCATGTTCATGGGCACCGGTTTCGGTGGCATGGCCGGCATGCTCGGCATGTTGCTGCAGATTGCTTTGATCGGCGGTCTCGCCATGTTGGCTTTCCGTTGGTTCGCGCGCCGTCAGCAGACGGCCGGCGGCCCGACAGGCGGGGTGAATGCAGGTGGGGCGAATACCGGCTTTGGCCAGCCGCGCAACGCCTATGAGGCGCCGAGCCAGAATACCTCGTCCTTCCAGATTCCGAAGATCGGATCACTGGGCGGCGGTGGTCAGGGCGGTTTCGGAGGCGGTTCCAATGCCGCTCCGCGCCAGGCCGGGCCCGAGACCGACGAGATCGGCATCACCAACCGCGACCTCGACCAGTTCGAAAAGCTGCTGGCCAATGTCCAGTCTGCCTATGGCGAGGAAGACTATGCCAAGCTCCGCAGCCTCACGACGCCGGAAGCGATGTCCTACCTGGCCGAGGAACTCGGCGAGAACGCCACCAACGGCGTCAAGAACGAGGTGAAGGACGTCAAGCTGCTGCAGGGCGACCTGGCGGAAGCCTGGCGCGAAAACGGCCAGGACTACGCGACCGTCGCGATGCGTTACTCCAGCGTCGACTACATGAAGGACCGCACTACCGGCGCAGTCGCCGAAGGCGATCCGAACGCGGTGACCGAAACCGTCGAAGTCTGGACCTTCGTGCGCAAGCCCGCCACGGACTGGAAGCTTTCGGCGATCCAGGCTGCCGCCTAACTTCGAAGCAGCGCGATGGTCTTTTCATCGCGCTCGCCGTCAAAGAACTGTTCAAGGGCTCGCTCGAAAGGCGAGCCCTTTTTGCTGACTGCCTCGAACAGCGTCATCGAACTCTTGAACTTGATGTCGTCGGGCGAACCGAGGATGGCGTGCGCCGAAAGGTCCGGATGGGAGAGCATCGCCACGGTGCATTCGGTGAGCCGGGGCCCGAGCAGGGGATGTTTGAGATAGGCTGTCGCCTCTGCTTTCGAGCCGATCGCGAAGCGCTGGGACATGATCGAGAAACCGAGCCCCTCCACCTGCGGGAAGATGTACCACATCCAGTGGGAGCGCTTTTTGCCATCGCGAAGCTCGCCGATGACGCGCGCATAGACCGGCGCTTGCGCGTCGACAAAGCGCATGAGGTCGAATTGCATTGTCTTTCCGTCCCTATCGCCCTGTTGCCACAAATCACCCTCGCCCAGAAGACTCCCAAATCATGAAATTTTTGCGGCCGCTCTTTTCGATGCTGCATCGCACCCTAGCTGAGGGGGCATGGAAAGCTTCATCCAGGAATTCCGGAATGATACGGCCTGGCTGCCGGACTGGCTCGTCAGCTGCGGTGTCATGGCCGTTTCATTTCTGATCGGCCTCGCAATCCAGCGCTTCGGATTTCGTTTTCTGACGCGGCTGGTCGAGAACCGGGACCTGTTCTGGCGGTCGCTGGTGTCGCGTACGCGCCGGCCGATGCGGCTGGCGATCCTCACCTGGACGCTGTCGCTCGGCGCGACCATCGCTCCGCTCAGTGCCGGGCAGGGAGACGTAATACGTCACCTGCTGCTGCTCGGCTTCATTATCGTCGTCGGCTGGATGGCAAAGATCGCCCTGCATGTATGGATGATCGTCTATCTGCGCCGCTTCAAGCTGGACGCGGAAGACAACCTGCTCGCCCGCACGCATGTTACCCAATCGCGGATCGCCGAACGGATCGCGAGCGTCATGATCGTGGCGATCACCATCGCCGCGATGCTGATGACCTTCCCTGCGGTGCAGCAATACGGCGTCAGCCTGCTTGCCTCCGCCGGCGTGGCGGGCGTCGTGCTGGGCCTTGCGCTGCAGCCGGTGCTGAAGAACATCTTCGCCGGCATACAGCTTGCGATCACCCAGCCGATCCGCATCGACGATGCGCTGATCGTCGAGGGCGAGTGGGGCAATGTCGAGGAGATCACCTCGACCTATGTAGTGGTGAAACTGTGGGACTGGCGGCGGATGATCCTGCCGCTCAGCTATTTCATCGAGAAGCCGTTCCAGAACTGGACTCGCGACAGTTCGGAGCTGATCGGCACGGTGATGATCTATCTCGACTATTCGGTTCCGGTGAATGCGGTCCGTCGCAAGGTCGAGGAGATCGCCGCAACGTCAAAGCTCTGGGACAAGCGGGTAGTGGCGGTGCAGGTGACGGATTTCAGGGAAAACGTCATGGAGATCCGCATCCTCGTCTCGGCCACCAATGCTCCGCGAACCTTCGACCTCCGATGCGAGGTCCGCGAAAAGATCATTGACTTCATTCAGCGTGAATATCCGGCAAGCCTGCCGCGGGTGCGGGCGGAAGGTGCCGCCAGCGGCGTCAGGACGGCGGCCGGCAAGGTCGTACGGCATGGGGCACTGCAGTCTTGAAGCCCGGCCTCTTCGCGGCTGAGGCCTTGTCCGTTCCTGCACGCGCCGCGCCTGCGATTCGCGCTCCTCCTTGCGCAGGCCGCAAATCCTTTCTATATCCGGCAAGAATTGCCTCCGACGGCCGATCCCGCCGCAGGCCCTGAACATGTCGCCCTCCCATCATGGACCGGCGCTTGAGAGACCGAGAGAGCTACTCGTGAATACGCTGGATTTTGACAAGAGGCCGGAAGACACACGTGTTGTCGTTGCCATGTCGGGGGGAGTGGATTCCTCCGTCGTCGCAGGTCTGCTCAAACGCCAAGGTTATGACGTGCTCGGCATCACGCTGCAACTTTACGACCATGGCGCGGCCGTCCACCGCGCCGGCTCGTGCTGCGCCGGTCAGGACATCGACGATGCGCGGCGTGTTTCCGAAACGCTCGGCATTCCCCACTACGTACTCGACTACGAAAAGCGGTTCCGCGAAACGGTGATCAACCCGTTTGCGGAAGCCTATGCGATGGGCGAAACGCCGATCCCTTGCGTTGCCTGCAACCAGACGGTCAAGTTCGCCGATCTGCTGGCGACCGCCAAGGACCTCGGCGCCGATGCGCTGGCGACCGGCCACTATATCCGCTCCTCCGCCAATCCTTCCGTGGGCAACCCGAACCGCCGCGCGCTGTTTCGCCCGATAGACAGCGATCGCGACCAGAGCTGGTTCCTGTTTGCAACGACCCAGGAGCAGATCGACTACCTGCGCTTCCCGCTGGGCGGCATGTCGAAGGCGCAGGTGCGCGAGCTTGCGCAAGAGATGGGCCTCGTGGTCGCCAAGAAGGCCGACAGTCAGGACATCTGTTTCGTGCCGCAGGGCAAATACGCCGACATCATCAACAAGGTGAAGCCGAACGCGGCACTTGCCGGCGATATCGTGCATATGGACGGGCGCGTGCTCGGCCGCCACGAGGGCATCGTGCATTATACGATCGGCCAGCGCCGCGGTATCGGCATCGCTACCGGCGAACCGCTCTACGTCGTTTATCTCGATGCCCGCTCGCGCCGGGTGATCGTCGGGCCGAAGGAAGCGCTCGATACCCACCGCGTCTACCTGCGCGACGTCAACTGGATCGGCGATGGTGCCCTTGGCGAGGATGCGAAGGGCGGGTTCGCCTGTTTCGCCAAGGTGCGCTCGACGCGCCCGCCGACGCCGGCGGTCCTGCATTCCGACGAACACGGCGTCTATGTAGATCTGGCGATCGGCGAGGCTGGTGTGGCGCCAGGCCAGGCCTGTGTGCTCTATTCGGCCGAAGGTGCGGATGCGCGCGTCTATGGCGGCGGTTTCATCGAGCGTTCGGAACGCGCAGCCGAGGCCGAAATCGCTCTGAAGGCCCTGCTTTCGACGCCGGTCGCGGCCTGAAGCCGGCACTTGCCGGGGCTCACGAAATTGCCTTCGGTTTTTGCCCAAACCCTGCTTGACACTTTGGTGACGGGGGACTTATAAGCCGCACGACCAAAGCGGAACCGGCCACGCCGGAACTTCCGCAGTCCCTGTGGCGGGGTAGCTCAGTTGGTGAGAGCGCAGGATTCATAACCCTGAGGTCGGCAGTTCAATTCTGCCTCCCGCTACCAGTCAATCTCACGGCGATAACCTGAAACGGTCTCTAAAGGCTGGCCGGATATCCATCTCAAACTCCGGTCCGGCCGTGGGTGCGTGCTGGCATCTGATCGAGCGAGGACATTTGTCTGTCGCAGGTTTGGCTGGAACACGGTTCGCCCGGCTGCGAACCCTGCTATATCCGACCTTTCTGAAAACTGGAGACGCCCGTGACCGACCACATTGCTACCGAAGAAGACCGAATCCGCCAGACCGAACGGGCAAGGCTCAGCGCCCTGGTCAGCGGCGACGTGGCAGCGGCGCAAGCCCATCACGCGGCGGATTTCCAGCTGGTCACGCCGATCGGCGCTGTCCTGTCCCGGGACCAATATCTCGGTGCGATCGCGTCCGGACACCTTAAATATCTCACCTGGGAACCGGAGGAAATCGCTGTCCGTCTTTACGGCCCTGCGGCCGTCATCCGCTACCGAGCTCGGCTGGCGGTCGTTTTCGGCGGGCACCATGTGCCCCTCAGCGGCTATTGGCATACCGACAGCTACGAATATCGCGACGATCGCTGGGTTGCCGTCTGGTCGCAGGCGACTGCCATCAGTCACGGCAGTGCCGAATAACCCGCACGGTCAAAGGCAACGAAGCTCTCGGGTGACGCGCAGCTTCGTCTCATTGTCAATTGAGCGGAGCAACGGTCGTCTCCTGAACGCCATATCCAGATCCTTCGAGCAGCATCCGCTTTCGCCATGCGTTGGGAGCAATTCCGTAAAGACGGCGGAAGTTGTTGGTAAGATGCGCCTGGTCGGTCATGCCGCATTCCAGGGCGATCCGGCAGAGAGGTTCATCCGTGCCGGTCATCATCCGACAGGCCATTTCCATGCGCCTGCGGGTGACGTATTTGTGCGGCGTCTCCCCAAGGCTTGCCTTGAAGGCCCGCTGGAAATGGCCGCAGCTCAGGTTGCAGAGACCGGCCAAGGCCTCGACGCGGATTGTCGAGCGGAGATAAAGGTCGACATAGGCCTGCACATTGCGCATTTGCCACGGGGCCAGGCCGCCAACGGCGATTTGACGGAGGTTGGGGTCGGGTGCGGACTGGTCGGGATCTCGCGGAAGCTGTCTGGCGACAAGTCCTTCGAGGTCGATCTCCGAGGTCCGATATCTTGAAACATCAGTGCGCTTTGCCGAAGGGTCGGCAGGCGGTGTCTGCGCGGACTGTGGAATCTGCATCCTAAGCCTCCTCCATCTCAATGTGTTTCTTCAATGATCGGAGTCTAACGCCGAGGCAGGCGGTGAGACTATTGGACAAGGGGACTTGTCCCCCTATCCAAAGGTATGATCGAGACCCACTGAAATTGTCTGGCCACCTTCGGAAGCCTGCGTGTCTGCCCGCGCCACATCAAAAAAGTTCGGGGATGATGGCTCCCGAGCTGTTGCTTTCTTTGGCAGTCGGTGAAGCGGCGCGGGTTCAGTCGAAAGCATCTTCGGTGAGATTACGCCGGTCTGGAGGCCTGACGGCGGAGGAGTTGCCCGGCCGGTTTAGCAATGAACCGCTGTTGCGCTTCATCTGCGCAAAAGCGGAAGCAGTTGGTCGCCCTGTCGCTTGATCTCCTGGAGATAAGGCGTGTCGGAGAGCACGAAATGGGTGATGCCGAGATCCTCGTATCTGCGCAGCGAACGGGCCACGTCTTCGGCTGAGCCGACCAGCCAGGTGGTGCCGGCACCGCCGCCGCCGAATTTTCCAGGCGCGGTGTAAAGGTTGTCGTCGAGGACGTCGCCGCGCTCGTGCAGTTCGAGCAGCCGGCGCTGGCCGACGGCGACCGGCTTTCCGTGGTCGTTCCAGTTGCCGGCCTTGCCCTTGGCCATCTCGGCGACCTTCGCCTCGGCATCGGCCCAGGCCTGCGCGGTCGTGTCGCGGACGAGGGTGGTGATCCGCAGCCCGAATTGAAGCGGAGGAAGGTCGCGGTCAAGCTGCCTGCTCAGCGCCTTCAGCCGTTCGATCCTCTCCCGCACGCCGTCGAGCGGTTCGCCCCAGAAAAGCTGGATATCGGCTTCCGTCGCGGCCACCCGCTCGGCGGCTTCGGAAGCTCCGCCGAAATAGAGTTTCGGGTGCGTGCGGTCGCCGCGGGGTTGGAGGCGAGGCTCGATCGTAGAACCGGTGACCTGGAAATGCTCGCCCTTGAACGTGATGTTCTCCTCGGTCCACAGCCGGCGGACCAGCCGCATGAATTCCCTGGTACGGGCATAACGATGCGCCTGGTCACCTTCGCTGTCGCCATAGGCGGCGAGGTTGTCCTGACCCGAGACGATGTTGATCCGCACCCGACCGCCGCTCAGATGATCGAGCGTTGCCGCGGCCGAGGCGAAGTTCGCCGGCCGCCAATAACCGGGGCGGATGGCGATCAGCGGCTCGAAGGTGGTGGTGCGGGCGGCAAGGGCGGTTGCGATGGTGAACGTATCCGGCCGACCCCAGCCGGTGCCGACGAGCGCGCCCTTCCAGCCGTGCTCCTCCAGCGCCTTGGCCTGGCTGGTCAGCGTCTCCAGGCTGTTATGGTTCTCGGTTGAGGAATCGCCGCGATGGCCGGCTTTGACGTCGTTCGGGATGTACCAGAGGAACTCGGAATTGCTGCTCATGTTATCGACCTGCATCTGAAATAGGGAAATGAGTGGGAGGCATCGCGGCGCACGCCAGCCGGGTTCGAGAGGTTCCGTCAGACGACGATCGGGTTGAGGGCGCCGTCCATGCCGATCACGACTCCGGTGACGTAGCTCGCCTTCGAAGAGCTCAGGAAGGTGACGACGCTGGCGATCTCCTCGGGCGTCGCCATGCGGCCGAGGGGGATGCGCTGGACCAGTTTTTCGAGCGCCGCCTGTTCGCTGATGCCATGGAGATCCGCCTCCGCCCGGAGGCCCTCGGTTACCCGCTCCGTTTCGGTATTGCCGGGATTGATGCCGACGATGCGCAACCCGCTGGCGGCGTAGGCGTTTGCAAGGCCGACGGTCGCCAGCATCAGCGCCGCATTGGCGGCCCCGCCCGGAAGGTGGATCGGCGATGCGACCTTGCCGCCACCGCCGATGACATTGACGATCACACCCGTCCGCCGGGCCGCCATCCGTTTGACCACCGGATCGATGACGTTGATGTAGGAGAAATATTTGGCGTCCATCGCGGCACGCCAGTGGGCCGGGCTGAGGTCCTGGGGTGGCGTGCGGCGCGCGGCTCCCGCGCAGTTGACGAGAATATCCAGCGCTCCCACGTCGGCTTCGATCTTGTCGACGAGCGACAGCGCCTCGTTTTCCGATATCAGATCGGCCGCAAAGCCGATTGCGCCGGGCAATTTTGCCAGAGCCGCGTCGATATTCGCCTGGGAACGCGAGCAGATGACGACGCGTGCGCCTTCGGACAGGAGAGATTGGGCGCAGGCAAGGCCGATGCCCTTGGAGCCGCCCGTGATCAATGCCGTCTTGCCGTTCAAATCGAGTTGCATGGTGCGCCGCTTTCCTCAAAATCCAGGGGAGAGGCTAGGCTCTCGAGGATATTGGAACAAGCAAAAGGCAACTGCCGCGGTCCCGGTTACGGGGAAACGGTTCCTTAGTTAGCTGCGCAGGGAGGCAACTCTTCCATGCGGGGCGCGTGACACGTTTTGCCGGCTTTGCCGAGACGGCGATGTCTGCTGGAGCCGATCCGGCTCCGCCATTCCTACCCTCGGATGATTTCCTCATGGGCCATCGCGGCCTGCAGCAGTGTCTCATCGCAATTGGCGTTGGCGGACAGGAGGAAGCCGATCGGCATGCCCGCATCGCCGGTGCCGCAGGGGATGGAGACGCCGCACCAGTCGAGGAAGTTGCCGAAGCCGGTATTGCGCAGCGTCCTGCCGTTGGTGGCAAAGAACAGCTCGTCGTCCTTTTCGAGCGGCGCGATCGGCGGCGCCACATGCGCGACCGAAGGCATGGCGACGAAGCGGTCGCCGATCAGTGCCTCGGTTTCGGCGATCATCCGGGCGCGGTTTTCGACGATGGCGATATAATCGGACAGGCTGGTCTTTTCGCCGAGGCGGGTGCGGGCGACGACACGGTGGTCCATCTCCACGGCATCCGGCCCCGACAGCTTCTCGCGATGCAGGGCGAAGGCTTCGGCGGTCACCATCGGACCATATTTCACCATCAGCTTCGGAAGTTCGTCGAAGGTCGGGAAGGCGAGGCGGGTGATCCTGGCTCCGGCCTTTGCAAGGCGCTCGATCGCCGCTTCGAAGGCGGCCACCACGCCCGGCTCGGCGCCGTCGAGGACGATATTGGTCGGGATGACGATATCGAGGGATTGGGCCGGCTGGCGGGCCGTCTGAGGAACTGCGAGCCCGCGCATGGCGGCATCCACCCAGACCGCATCCTGCACCGTGCGGCAAAGCGGGCCGAGCGAATCGAGACTGGTCGCCAGCGGATAGACACCGTTCATCGCATAACGGCCGCGGGTCGCCTTGTAACCGACGATGCCGTTGAAACCCGCCGGGATGCGGATCGAGCCGCCGGTATCGGTGCCCATTGCGACGGGCACGAGGCCGGCCGCGACCGCGACGGCGGAACCGGAGGAGGAGCCGCCGGGAATGCGCGGCGCATCCTTGCCATGCGGATTGTGCGGCGTGCCGTAATTCGGATTGATGCCGATGCCGGAAAAGGCGAATTCGCTCATGTTGGTGCGGCCGACCGCGACCATGCCGGCCTGTTTCAGCAGGTCGACGATCGCTGCGTCCTTGGCGGCGGGAGCGGCCTTCTTCAGCACTTTCGAGCCGGCGGTGGTCGCCATTCCCTCGATGTCGAAGAGGTCCTTCCAGGCAATCGGGATGCCGTCGAGCAGGCCGAGCGAGCGGCCTTCCTTGATGCGCGTCGAGGATGCCTGCGCTTCCGCGAGGGCGCGATCTTCGAGAAGCGAGATGAACACGGCCTTGTCGGGGTAGGCCTTGATGCCGGCCAGCACCGATTCCGTGACTTCGACGGGGTCGACCTTGCCCATCTGGATGAGCGTGGAAAGCTCGGCGATCGACATCGCTCCAAAGGTTTTCGTCAAGGCAGTCATTCTCCTCATTCCGTTACTGGCGGGCGACAGATGTATCGGATATTTTGGCAATGGGTAGAGGATTTATCGGCTCGGCTGATGGTATGGAACCTCCCGCATATCCGCGAAGTTCAGAGAGTCCACCGCGTCAGCGGGACATCGGGAAGGATCAGCCCATGAGAAACATCATCGCCACCGTCGGTCTCGTGATCGCGCTTGCCGGCTGCAGCACGGACGGCGGCGGAACCACCGGCGCACTCGACATCGGTCCGGGCATCCGGCCGATCCCCGGCAGCATCACCTATGGGGGCCAGCCGCGCACCAAGCTCACCAAGGCGCCGATCGGCAGCGTCGTGCCGCACGAGTTCCGCAACGAACTCGGCCAGCGGGTCGAGGAAAATTACATCATCCAGCCGGACCGCAGTCTCAAGCTGGTCAACCGGCGGGTGTTTCGCGATCCGTTCGGGTTCGACGATTGATGAACTTCAAGCGGATATGGCCGCCCAGGCACGTTCGGTAGCCACCGGTTCGTCGGTGGTGATCTGATCCGGCTTCAGCGCCATCAGGGCGGAGAAGCTGCGGGTTTCGGCCTCGTCGAAACCGGCGTCCGGGTTCTTGAGGTTGAAGGTCCAGGCATCGACGAGCCTGCCGGCATCGTGGCAGAGGCCGATCAGGTCGAGCCCGTCCTTGGCGGCCTGCAACACCAGCTGCCAGGCGAGATAGATGGTGTCCGGCTCGGTCGGGCCGGCGATATCGGCGCGCAGATCCGTTTCGACGGCCTTTAGGCCTTCATGGCGATAGATCTCCACGAGCTTGCCGGTCGGGTCGATGCCGCGCTTGAGGCCCGGCAGTCTCTGCTTGATGGCGACGACAAGATCGAGATCGGCACCGCTGACGATGATCGAGGAGCCGGCATTGCCGAAATGATCGACAAGATGATCCATGCCGCGTACGCCGATCGCCTCCAGCCCGTCCTTCATGTCGAACTGCAGCAGGGCGTCCGGATGCGCTGTTTGAAGCATCGTCGCGAGATCCTCGCTGAGGATCGGCGGATGGCCACCCTGTAGAAGCGTCAGGCCGCGGATGGTTTCGGGCAAAGCCTCACGGATGAGGCCGTGGCCGGTGGTTTCACCTTCGAGTTCGTCGTCGTGCAGCACGACAAAACCGCCATCGGCGCGGACGCGCAGATCGAGTTCGCTCGATGCTCCGAGGCGAAAACCCTCTGCCATGACGCCGGCGGAAAACAGCGGGTCCTTGAAACTGCGGCGCAGGCGATGCCACTTTAGCCGGGTGAAACGACCCTGATGGGCGATGCCGAGGCCTGAAAATTCTGAAGCCATGAAATACCGTCTACGGTGAAGGGCAGCGATTCGATCGACGCCAGACTATTGTTTTGAAGCTGCCTGCCATAGATCGATGACAGAAGTTTCGTGCCGAACCTCAAAAGCCGCAATTGCGCCCGGCAGGCAACTGCTTGTTATAGAGGTCTGCGGGATAAATACCGGAAAACACGTTTTGTCTCCTGTCACGAAAGGCAGATTTCCATGTCCCATGACGCGAATTGGGCGCCTCTTCCTCCCTATAGCACCGGCCCGCGTGGCCGTTGCCCGCGTTGCGGCCAGGGACATCTGTTCAACGGGTTCCTGTCGATGCGGCCGGCTTGCGAGGTTTGCGGCCTCGATTATTCCTTCGCCGATCCTGGAGACGGTCCCGCCTTTTTCGTCATGTGCTTCGGCTGCATTCCGAGCATTGCGCTTGCGGTCTGGATCGAGACCAGTTTCCAGCCGCCATTCTGGGTGCATCTGCTGATCTCGCTACCTTTCCTGCTCCTCACCTGCCTTGCGCCGATGCGGCCGCTGAAGGGCTGGCTGGTCGCGAGCCAGTATTTTTACAAGGCAGGGCCTGGCAAGATCGACCGGGGGCCATCATCGCCTGTTGACGGCGAGAACGGCGGCTGACCGAAAGGACTTCGGGGCTCGCGTTAAAACCGAGCCGGAAGATGAGGAACATTCTTCTTCCCAAACCATTCGGCAGGTGACAGTTCAAGGAGCCTGCAATGTCCGCTGCCGATGAAATCGAAATGGAAACGCGCCGAAGGTCGCTCGCGGTCGAGGGGGCGATGCTCATGCTGATCGACGGTCTGGCCGCCCGGGGCACCATCTCTGCGGACGAGGCGGAGGACATGTTGCGGATCCTGTCGAAGAGCTCGGATTCCTCGGCGACCCGGGCCGCAAGCTCGCTCCGGATCGTCAATCAGCTGAAACGCCTGCGGCGTGGCGACGGAGCAATCACCCCGGGGGCGTGAACCGGAAGGCGTGCTGGGTCGCGATTTCCTCTTTTTCTGATTGTGCATTTTGATCGGGAACATCTCCGGACGAGGCCAGTTGGGGCGGTCAGTTCGCGACCTCGACAACAAGGAAGATCTTGATGGCCCAGTATCCCACTCCGCCGTTTCCAGAACAGCAGCAGCCGATGCCGGGCTTTACCGGGCGCATGGATCCGGTGCCTGATCACGGCGAGCTCTCCTACCGCGGCTCCGGCCGGCTGGCCGGCAAGAAGGCGGTGATCACCGGCGGCGACAGCGGCATCGGCCGGGCGGTGGCGATCGCCTTTGCGCGCGAGGGCGCCGATCTCTTGATTTCCTATCTGGACGAAGACGAGGATGCCGAGGATACCAAGCGCCTGGTCGAGGAGGCAGGCCGCAAGGCGGTGCTGGTGCCGGGCGACATCAAGACCGCGGCGCATTGCCGGGCAATCATCGACAAGGCCGTCCAGGAGTTCGGCGGGATCGATATCCTCGTCAACAACGCCGCTCATCAGGCTACGTTCTCCGACATCGGCGATATCAGCGATGAGGAATGGGAACTGACCTTCCAGGTCAACATCCATGCGATGTTCTATCTCACCAAGGCGGCGGTTCCCCACATGAAGCCGGGGAGCGCCATCATCAACACGGCCTCAATCAATTCCGACACTCCGAACCCGACGCTGCTTGCCTATGCGACCACCAAGGGCGCGATCCAGAATTTCACGGCAGGTCTCGCACAGCTGCTGGCCGAAAAGGGGATACGCGCCAACGCGGTCGCGCCCGGGCCGATCTGGACGCCGCTCATCCCCTCCACGATGACGGAGGACCGTGTGAAGGAATTCGGCAAGCAGGTGCCGATGAAACGCCCCGGCCAGCCGGCCGAGCTTGCGACGGCCTATGTGATGCTGGCCGATCCGCTCTCCAGCTACGTTTCCGGCACGATGATCGCCGTCACCGGCGGCAAACCCATCCTGTAGTTAAGCTCTCCTCCCACGACAACAGCGGCGGCGTGGGTCCCACGCCGCCGTTCATGTTTGGCGGATACATTTTCTTTCTCAGGTGCGGCGGCCGACTTCCCGGGCCAGATCCTCGAAACAGATTTTGGTGCCTTGCTCGCTCGCCTCGTTTGCCAGAAGCAGGAGCCGGATCGGGAAGGCGATTGCCTTCTGATGGGACGTCGACACGGCGAGCGGCTTGTCGTCGGCAAGCACGGTGCGTTCGGCCACCTGCAGGGCGCTCTGAATGTCGGCATGGGAGACGACACCCTTTTCGACCAGAAGCCGGTTGATCGCGGCAACGGCGAGATAGAGGCCTTCGAGCTGCGGATTGGCGGTGTTCATGTCTCTGTCCTTTGCGTGGAAGACGGAACCGAGGTGGCGGCGTTTTCATCGATCAGCCGCGCTCCGCGCTGCTGGGTCAGGTAACGCCAAATCCATTGTACGCTAACCAGCAGGCGTTTTTCAAAATTAACGAGCAGGTAGACGTGGACGAGCGCCCAGAGGAACCAGGCGACCCGACCCTTCAGCGTCCATTTGCCAAAATCGAAGATCGCGGCATCGCGGCCGATGACGGCGGTGTTGCCGCGATTCTTGAACCGGAAAGGCTGGGGGGCCGTGCCGTCCAGCAGTTTTGCCCGCAGCGCTTCGCCGAGATATTGCCCCTGCTGCTTGGCGACCTGGGCAAGGGCGGGCAGGGGCTTGCCGTCCTCCGCAAGACCCAGCGCCGTATCGCCGAGCGCGAAGATATCCGGAAAGCCGGTGATGGAAAGATCCGGCTCGACCGGGATGCGGCCACCCGCCTTGCCCTCGATGCCGAGCCATTTGGCCGAGGGCGACGCTTTGACGCCGGCACCCCAGATGACGCAGCTGGTGCGGAAACGCTGCGAACCGGCAACCACTTCATCCTTGGTGACGGATTCGACGGCCAGGTTGGTCATCACCTCGACGCCGGCTTTTTCGAGTGCCTTCATCGCGTATTGGGTGAGATTGTCCGGGAAGGCCGCGAGGATCTTCGGGCCGGCCTCGATGAGGATCACCCGCAGATGATCGGGCTCCAGCTTGCGGAAGTCGCGGGTGATCATGAAGTGGCCGAGTTCGGCGATCGCGCCGGCCATTTCGACGCCGGTCGGACCGCCGCCGATGATGACGCTGGTGAGCAGCGCCTTCTTTTCTTCCGGATCATGGGAAAGCTCGGCCTTCTCGAAGGCGAGCAGCAGGCGTTGGCGGATCAGCCTTGCCTCGTGGATGGTTTTCAGGCCCGGTGCCCAGGCGCGCCAGTCGTCATGGCCGAAATAGTTGTAGTCCGAGCCGGTGGCGATGACGAGGCGGTCGTAGGGGACCGAGGTGCCGTTGTCGAGCATCACGGTCCTGGCGGCCGCATCGACGCCGGTGACTTCCGCCAGCATGACGTTGATGTTCTTGAAGCGCCCCAGCGTGCGGCGGATCGGTTCCGATATGTCGGCGGGAGACAGTGCGGCGGTCGCAACCTGATAGAGTAGCGGCTGGAAAAGATTGTGGTTGCGCCGGTCGATGACTGTCACGTCGATGGGGCTGTTGCCGAGCGCTCCAGCAGTCGCTAGCCCGCCGAAACCGGCGCCGACAATGACGACGCGTGGTGGTTTTGTTTCTCCGCCCGTCATGTCGTTGTTCAGAATTTCGTCGGCCATACTGCCCCACCCTTTGCCGGGGCAGAGCCCCACTCGACGCTCGTTCAACCCATGCCAGGCGCGTTTGTTCCAGCCATGTTTCACCGGAACCTTTTACGCCTGTCGCCGTTCAATTTCACGACATCAAAAGGAGAAAGTCATGAACAGCATCGTTTGGTTAGTCGGCGCGGTCGTCATCGTCATCGCCGTTCTGAATCTTGTTGGGTTTGCTTGATTTATTAAATGGAATCAAAACGGAAGCCTTGCTTCCACCTGTAGCGAACTGAAAAGGAGACAGTCATGAACAGCATCGTATGGCTCGTTGGAGCCGTCGTTATCGTTCTCGCCGTCCTGTCCTTCATCGGCATAGGCTGATCGGTGAGAAGCAAAGCTGAAGGATATCGAAAAGGCGCAGTCCGTTTTAGGATCGGCGCCTTTTCCTTGTGATGCTCTTTTGACGTAGCGGCACTATTCCGCCAGCAGAAGCGCGAAGGGGTGGTCGCCAAACGCCCAGTTGACGGCGATGCGATCCTTGGGATCGACGACCTTGCCGGTGCAGACATCGCGATAGCGGCGGTGTCCCAGCCTTTCGGGCAGAATTATCTCCGTTTCCGCCCAACGTTCGGACCCGGACGGAGCAAGGCCCGCATGCAGCGCACTGAACACCAGCCGCGGGGCGATGACGATGAAAGCATCGTCCATGTCGGCGCGGGCGAAGGCGATGACGTTGTCGGCGCGCTTGCCCGACGCTCCGAGAGACAGATATTCCCCCCGGCGAAACAGGGTCGGCGCCTCCTGGCGAACGCGCAGCAGGGTAGCGATGACATGCTGTTTCAGCCGGCCGTTCTGCCATTCGTCCTCCTCGGTGGAGGCAAGCTTTTCCTTCTCCGTCAGGCGCTGCTGGAGCCTGTCGAAATCCGGCTCGCGGCGGTTGTCCGGATCGACGAGGCTGAGATCGAGGCCTTCGCTGCCCTGGTAGATATCGGGTACGCCGGGCGCCGTCAGCTTGATGATCGTCTGGGTGATGCCGTTCACCAGGCCTGCTCGGATGAAGGGGCGCAAGGTATCGGTGAAGTCGGTCAGGAAGGCCTGGTTGCTGGGTAACAGAAGCGTGCGGGCGTACTCTTGGACCGCCTTCTCGTAGGTCTCATTTGGATCGCCCCAGTTGGTCCGCAGCTTCGCCTCGCGCAGTGCCTTGTCGACATAGCCGAGGAAACGTGTCTCCAGCGCCTTGAGGCCTGCCGCGTCTTCGGTGTGGAGATCGTTCGGCCAAGCGCCGGCGAGCGCCTGGTAGAGCATCCATTCGACCGCAGGTTCCGGCGCGCGGCCGTCATCCAGTGCGCCGACGGCTTGGCTGTTGAGCCTGCGCCAGCGACCCACGGCTTCGGCCCAGAGCTCCGGGGCCTCGGTGATCGCATAAAGTCGGGCGCGGGCATCCTCGCCGCGCTTGGTATCGTGGGTCGAGGTGCCAGATAGGGCGTCGGGCTGCCTTTCCAGCCGCGTCTGCATTTCCGCATGGAAGCGATCGAGCGAGAAGCTGCGGGGCAGGGGCTCGGCACCGACCTCGTTCAGCGCCAGCGCCATATGCTGGCGGAAGAACAGTGTATCTTCCACGGATTTCGCCATCAGCGGGCCGGTGAGCTGCTGGAACCGGGTACGGAAGATCGATGCCTGGCTGGCTGCCGCCTGCTCGACATCGCCGACCAGGATACGTTCGAGGAAGGCGAGCGCCGCATGCTCCGGCGGGTTTGGGCCGTTGCGCACCTTGTCGAGAACCTTCGCCAGCATCT
This sequence comes from Neorhizobium sp. T6_25, assembly GCF_002968555.1. Taxonomy (NCBI): domain Bacteria; kingdom Pseudomonadati; phylum Pseudomonadota; class Alphaproteobacteria; order Hyphomicrobiales; family Rhizobiaceae; genus Neorhizobium; species Neorhizobium sp. T6_25. The sequence goes on along the minus strand of NZ_PVBL01000004.1, from coordinate 311,963 downwards.
CCCGGCCCTCCGGCGGAATGCCCTGCCGGGTGCCATAGGTGCGATAGACCGGGAAGGCGACGAGCAGTTCCCGCAGCGCCGACTTCACGGCTGCTTCCGACAGAGCGGATTCCCGGTCCTCAGTAGGCTGGATCTGCATGGCGATATTCAGCAGTGCCGAAACCTCGCCGGCGAAATTGTTCTCGGCCATCAGGAGCTTTGCGGCGCGCAATTCGGCTTCCATGTCGACCGGTTGGCCGGTCAACCTTTCATAGGCGCTGCGCAGTTCGTCCAGCTTGCGGCCGTCGACCAGGGCGTCGCTGACGGCTGCGATGAACTCATAGCCGGTCGTGCCGGAGATCGGCCAGTCTGCCGGGATCTGTTCGCCTTCTCCGAGGATCTTTTCGACGGTGATGTAGCAATCCGGCCCGGCCTCCTGCCGCAGGCGTTCGAGATAGCTCTTCGGGTCGGCGAGGCCGTCGACGTGATCGACGCGCAGGCCGTCCACCTTGCCGTCACGGACGAGTTCGAGGATCAGCCGGTGCGTGTCGTCGAATACGGTGCCATCCTCCACCCGCACGCCGGCAAGCCCGGTAATCTCGAAGAAGCGGCGATAGGAGAGGTCGCGGGGTGCATCCCGCCAGGACATCAGCCGGTAGGGCTGCTGGTCGTGCAGTCTGGCAATCGCGGCGCGATCGGTGACCTTCAGCACTTCCGTCTCGCGGCCGGCGTAACTCGCCGGAGTCAGCGGATAAAACGTGTCGTAATAGGCGAAGGCCGGTTTGCCGGTTTCCGGATCGGCCTTGAGGGAAATCTCCCCGGCTTCCAGCACCTTCTCGAACGTATCGCCGAGGAAGGGCAGCGTCAGGCGCCTCTTCCAGTCGATATCGAAATGGCCGGCATACCGGCTGTTCTCGCCGTTTTCGACGACATCGCGCCACCAATGGTTTTCTAGCGACGCGGCCATGTGGTTCGGGACGATGTCGAGGATCAGGCCGAGGCCCTCGGCCTTCAACGCCTTCACCATGCGTTCGAAACCGTCGCGGCCGCCGATCGCGGGGTCGATCTCATTGGCGTCGGTCACGTCGTAGCCGTGGGTGGAGCCGGTCGTGGCGGTGAAGATGGGCGAGGCGTAGAGGTGGCTGATGCCGAGCCGCTTCAGATAGGGCACCAGTTCGCTTACGCGATCGAAGGTCATGCCGTTGCGGAACTGGATACGGTAGGTGGCGGTCGGGATCATCATGCGGCGTCTCCGACCGCTTCGAAACGGACGAGCACGGAGTTGGGGGGCAGGTCCTTCTCCTGTTCCGGCCACGCAAAGATCACCGTGCCGGGCATGTCCGGCAGTGCCTGCACCTTTTCACCGAGGTTGAGCGCCATTGAGAGCGTGCCTTTCGGGAAGGCCCAGGAGACCGCGAGGAACCCCTTGTCCGTCTTCAGCACCTTGCCGGAGCGACCGCCTGCGGAGCCGAGCAGGGGGATCACGATGTCCCGCCGCAGCTTCGATAACGTCCTGGTAAATTCCAGCCAGTCCTTGCCGTCCGCCGATTCCAGCCTCTTCCAATCGAGCCTGGAGACATCGAACGTCTTCCTGGCATTCGGATCGGGGACGGTCTCTCCCTCGTGGCCGGCATGGCCTTCGAACTCCTTGCGGCGTCCGTCCCGCACAGCCTTGGCAAGATCGCCATGGAAATCGGTGAAAAACAGGAAGGGATTGGTCTCGCCATATTCTTCGCCCATGAAGAGGAGCGGGATATGCGGCGAGAGGAGAAGCATGGCGAGCAGCGCCTTCACCTTGTCGGGGCCGGCAAGCTCGATCAGCCTCTCGCCCTGGGCGCGGTTGCCGACCTGGTCGTGGTTCTGGATGAAATCCACGAAGGCCGCCGGCGGCTGATCGAGGCTGGACACGCCGCGCTTTTTACCGGTCTGCGGCGAGACTTCGCCCTGATAGGCGAAACCTTCCGCCAGCACCCGCGCCACCAGCTTTTCCGGTTCCTTGGCGAAGTCCTTGTAATAGGCATGCGTCTCGCCGGTCGCCAGCACATGGGCGGCATTGTGGAGGTCGTCGTTCCATTCGGCGGTGAAGAGGGGCGTCTTGCCGTCCTCGTCGCGGGGATGCAGGAAGGTGACGTTGCGGCTGTCCTCGGTGGTCAGGTGGATGGCGCGCTCGGGGATTTCGGCGCGGATGCGCTCGGCGATCTCGATCAGCACGTGTCTGTCGGACGGGTCGTTGATCTGGTCGATGGCGTCGAAACGCAATCCGTCGAGATGGAATTCCTCCAGCCAGTAGAGTGCGCATTCGGTGATGTAGCGCCGCACCGGCTCGACGTCATAGGCGATCGCGGCGCCCCAGGGCGTCATGTTCTCCTTGTGGAAGAAGGCGGGTGCCAGAAGCGGCAGATAATTGCCCTCCGGGCCGAAATGGTTGAGCACGATATCGAGAACCACCGTCAGCCCGTGACCATGGGCGGCATCGATGAAGGCCTTGAAATCCTCAGGCGGACCGTAGGCGGCATGAGGCGCATAGAGGAGCACGCCGTCATAACCCCAGCCGCGGTTCCCGCCGAAATGGGCGACGGGCATGACCTCGATCATGGTGATGCCGAGGTCTGCCAGATGGGGGAACTTGGCGATCGCGGCGCGGAAAGTGCCTTCTTCCGTAAACGTGCCGATATGGATTTCGTAGACGACCGTTTCTTCCCAGGGCCGGCCCTGCCATTCCGGATGCTGCCAAGTGTAGCTGGTCGGGTCGATCACCAGCGACGGGCCGTTGACGCTGTCCTTCTGGCCGCGCGAGGCGGGGTCGGGCACGACCATGCCATCGGCGAGGACATAGGCATATTCGGCGCCGGGGGTGATGCCGGTGGCGAGCAGCTCGAACCAGCCGTCGTCGCTGCGGCTCATCTCGGTATCTTCGCCGTCCAGCCTCAGCGTCACGGTCTCCTGGCCGGGCGCCCAGAGCCGGAACCGCACCTCGCCGGCGGCGACATATTCGGCTCCCCATGTCTTTGGAAACGCGCGAAACTCGGTGGCGGCATTCAAGTCCGGCATGCTGACCAGCCCCTGGTTGAGAGAGACCGGCAAACGGTCGAAGAGGCTTCGAGTTCCATTGTGGGGCATAGGCGCAATAAAATTGCGCGTCGAGGTAACAAATAACAAGTTCAAAGGAGTAGTCGCCGGCCCGGTTCGGTCCTAGTTTAGCACTCATGCAGACGGTTTCGGGGAGGAGATCAGTGCATGCTGACTGAGGAAGAAGAGCTTATCCGCTCGACTGCCGCGGAGTTTTCCCGGGAGGTGCTGAAGCCTGGCTCTGCTGCTCGCGACAAGTCGCACGCGATCGAGCCGGAAGTTCTGAAACAACTCGGTGAGCTCGGGTTTCTCGGCATGCGAACGGCGGAGGAATGGGGCGGCGTCGGCTGTTCCTATGTTGCATATGCCTGCGCGCTGATGGAGATCGCCGCCGGCGACGGCTCGGTCTCGACGCTGGTCAGCGTCCACAATTCCCCGGTGTGTTCCCTCCTCGACATGCACGCTTCCGACGACCAGAAGGAACGGTTTCTCAGGCCGCTCGCCGAAGGCCGTCATATCGGCGCTTTCGCGCTGACCGAGGCCGATACCGGTTCGGACGCTGCGGCAATCCGCACCCGCGCCGTGAGGGACGGCAGCGACTATGTCGTCAACGGCTCGAAGATGTTCATCACGTCCGGCAAGATCGCCGGCACGGTGATCATCTTTGCGGTCACCGATCCGAGCGCCGGAAAACGCGGCATCTCCGCCTTCGTCACCTCGACGGATGTGCCCGGATTTTCGATCTCCAAGATCGAGGACAAGCTCGGGCAGAAGGCATCGGATACCGCGGCGCTGATGTTCGACAACCTGCGCATTCCGGAAAGCCAGCGGATCGGGGCGGAAGGCGCCGGTTTGAAGATCGCGCTGTCGGGGCTGGAGGCGGGCCGGATCGGCATCGCCGCGCAGTGCGTCGGCATGGCGCAGGCGGCGTTCGACGTGGCGCTGACCTATGCCAAGGAACGCAAGACCTTCGGGAAGCTGCTGCTCGACCACCAGGCGGTCGCCTTCCGGCTGGCGGATGCGAAAACCCAGATCGAAGCGGCCCGGCAGCTTGTGCTGCATGCGGCGCGGCTGAAGGATCGCGGCGAGCCCTGCCTGGACGAGGCCTGCATGGCGAAACTGTTTGCCTCCGAAATGGCGGAGAAGGTCTGCTCGGCGGCGATCCAGACGCTCGGCGGCTACGGCTACATTTCCGATTTCCCTGTCGAGCGCATCTACCGCGATGTCCGCGTCTGCCAGATCTACGAGGGTACGTCCGACATCCAGAAGATCATTATCGCTCGCGGCTTGGCGAACTGAGGAGGACGGGATGCGGATCGAAGGCGGAAATTTTCTGGTGACCGGTGCCGCTTCCGGCCTTGGGCTCGCGACCGCTAAAATGCTTGTCGAAGCTGGCGGTTACGTGGCTTTGCTCGACCTCGATGAGACTAGCGGCCGGGTAAAAGCCGAGGAACTCGGCAAGGGCACGATCTTCGTGAAGACCGATGTCCGCAGTGGCGAGGCGGTCGAGAATGCGGTCGCCAAGGCGGAGGCCACCAACGGACCGATCCGCGGCGCCGTCTGCTGCGCCGGCATCGCGCTGTCGGAAAAGGTGCTCGGCAGAGAAGGTGTCCATGCGCTCCAAAGCTTTGCCCGCGCGCTGGAGATCAACACGATCGGCACGTTCAACGTGATCCGGCTGGCGGCGCAGGCGATCGCCAGGGGTGAGCCGAACGAGGAGGGCGAGCGCGGCGTGCTTGTCGCCACCGCCTCGGTTGCCGCCTATGACGGGCAGATCGGCCAGGCCGCCTATTCGGCGTCGAAGGCGGCGGTGGCCGGCATGACGCTGCCGATCGCCCGCGAGCTTGCCCGTGACGGCATGAGGATGATGACAATCGCGCCCGGCATTTTCGAGACGCCGATGATGGCCGGATTTTCCGACGAGGTGCGTGCCTCGCTCGGCAAATCGGTGCCGTTTCCGCCGCGGCTCGGACGTCCGGCGGAATTCGCCCGGCTGGTACGCGACATTATCGAAAACCCGATGCTGAACGGTGAAGTGATCCGCCTCGACGGAGCGCTCAGGATGGCGCCGCGTTGAACGACTGATTTTGACCGGTTCTTTGGGAGGAGAAACGAATGACGGATGGACAGAGACTGAGCCTGCATGTGCCGGAGCCGGAAGTGCGGCCGGGCGGCAAGCCGGATTTCTCCAATGTGCCGATCCCGAAAGCTGGTTCGGTGCGGCGGCCGGAGGTGGATGTCGACCCGAAGGAGATCCGCGACCTCGCCTATTCGATCATTCGGGTGCTCGACCGCGAGGGCGAGGCAGTCGGTCCCTGGGCCGGCTCGCTGACGCCCGAGGAACTGATGGAGGGGCTGAAGCACATGATGCTGCTGCGCGTGTTCGACAGCCGCATGCTGATGGCGCAGCGGCAGGGCAAGACGTCCTTTTACATGCAGCATCTCGGCGAAGAGGCGGTCTCCTGCGCCTTCCGTAAGGCGCTTCTCCCGGGCGACATGAACTTTCCGACTTATCGCCAAGCAGGCCTGCTGATTGCCGGCGGCTATCCGATGGTCGAGATGATGAACCAGATCTATTCCAATGATGCCGATCCCCTGAAGGGGCGGCAGCTGCCGATCATGTATTCGTCGAAGGAGTTCGGCTTCTTCACGATCTCGGGCAATCTCGCCACGCAATATGTGCAGGCCGTCGGCTGGGCCATGGCATCCGCGATCAAGAACGACACGAAGATTGCCGCTGCCTGGATCGGCGACGGATCGACCGCCGAGTCGGATTTTCATTCGGCACTGGTCTTTGCCTCCACTTACCGGGCGCCTGTCGTCCTCAATGTCGTCAACAACCAGTGGGCCATCTCCACCTTCCAGGGCGTCGCCCGCGGCGGTTCGGGCACCTTTGCCGCCCGCGGCCTCGGTTACGGCCTGCCGTCGCTGCGCGTCGACGGCAACGATTATCTCGCCGTGCATGCGGTCGCCAAATGGGCGGCGGAGCGCGCTCGGCGCAATATCGGCCCGACGCTGGTCGAATACGTCACCTATCGCGTCGGCGCGCATTCCACCTCCGACGATCCGTCCGCCTATCGCCCCAAGGAAGAGTCCGAAGCCTGGCCACTCGGCGATCCGGTCATCCGGCTGAAGAACCACCTGATCCGCATCGGTACCTGGAGTGAGGAACGGCACAAGCAGATGGAAGCCGAAATCCGCGACACGGTCGTCGCCGCTCAGAAGGAGGCGGAGCGCCACGGCACGCTGCATTCCGGTGGCCGGCCGTCGATGCGGGACATGTTCGAAGGCGTTTATGCTGAAATGCCGCCGCATCTGAAGCGGCAGCGGCAGCAGGCGGGGGTGTGATGATGGTTGTTCTTGACCGTGAAAGACCCCTCCCCAACCCCTCCCCACAAGGGGGAGGGGCTAACCCGGTCTCGCTGTCGCCTGGTGTAAAACGGGGCAGTACCACGAGTCATCTCCCCCCTTGTGGGGGAGATGGCCGGCAGGCCAGAAGGGGTCTTGCTTCCTCCGATCTCTGTGCCAACCTCTCCGCGGAGGCCCGCTCATGCCGCGCATGACGATGATCGAGGCGATCCGCAGTGCGATGGACGTCTCCATGGAGCGCGACGACGATGTGGTCGTGTTCGGCGAGGATGTCGGTTATTTCGGCGGCGTCTTCCGTGGCACCCAGGGCCTGCAGCAGAAATACGGCAAGACGCGCTGTTTCGATGCGCCGATCAACGAATCCGGCATCGTCGGCGTGGCGATCGGCATGGCGGCCTACGGGCTGAAACCCTGCGTCGAGATCCAATTCGCCGATTACATGTATCCGGCCTACGACCAGCTGACCCAGGAGGCTGCGCGGCTGCGCTATCGCTCCAACGGCGACTTCACCTGCGGCATAACCGTGCGGATGCCAACCGGCGGCGGCATCTTTGGCGGCCAGACGCACAGCCAGAGCCCGGAGGCGCTGTTTACGCATGTCTGCGGGCTGCAGGTGGTGGTGCCGTCCAATCCTTATGATGCCAAGGGCCTGCTGATCGCCTCGATCGAAAACCCGGATCCGGTGATCTTCCTCGAACCGAAGCGGCTCTATAACGGCCCGTTCGACGGTCATCACGATCGGCCGGTGACGTCCTGGGCCGGTCATCCGCTGGGGGAGGTGCCCGCCGAGCACTATGTCGTGCCGCTCGGCAAGGCGGTGGTGCGGCGGCCGGGTTCGGCGGTGACCGTGCTCGCCTATGGCACGATGGTGCATGTGGCGGAAGCGACGGCCGAGGAGACCGGTATCGACGCCGAGGTGATCGACCTGCGCACCCTGATGCCGCTCGACCTCGATACGATCGTCACTTCGGTGAAGAAAACCGGCCGCTGCATGGTGGTGCACGAGGCGACGCTCACCTCCGGCTTTGGCGCGGAACTGGCGGCGCTGGTGCAGGAGCATTGCTTCTACAATCTCGAAGCCCCGGTCACCCGGGTCGCCGGCTGGGATACGCCTTATCCGCATGCGCAGGAATGGGACTATTTCCCAGGCCCGGCCCGCGTCGGCCGGGCGCTGCGCGACATGATGGAGGCCTGAGACATGGCGGAAAAACTCATCAAGCTGCCCGACGTCGGCGAAGGCGTCGCGGAAGCGGAACTGGTCGAATGGCACGTCAATGTCGGCGACCTGGTCCGCGAGGACATGGTGCTCGCGGCCGTGATGACCGGCAAGGCGACGGTCGAGATCCCGTCGCCCGTGGAAGGCGAGGTGACCTTTCGGCACGGCGAGATCGGTGACGTGATCGCCACCGGCACCGTCATCCTCAAGATCAGGACCGTGGGCGAGGGCGCCGAGGGCGAGGAAGAGCCGGAGATCGAGCTTCCGCTTTCCCAGCCCGAAGCTTTGTCCGTCGAACCGCAGAAGCAGTCCGAGCCGGTAGTGGAAAGGCCGAAGCCTGCTCCGGAGATTATTCCTCAGAGGTCGGCGGCTTCATCTGTTCCGAGGAATGTCGGAGCCCCCCGTGCCGAGGGAGAAAAGCCGCTGGCGCCGCCGGCCGTCCGTCTTCGGGCGAAGGATGCGGGCGTCGACCTCCGACAGGTGCCGGGCACCGGTCCGGCCGGCCGCATTACCCATGAGGATCTGGATCTGTTCCTCGACAGCCAGGGAGGCGGCGGGGGTGTCGCTGCCGGGCTGCAGCCGAACAAGGCGGTTCATGAGGTCAAGGTCGTCGGCCTTCGCCGCCGCATCGCCGAAAAGATGGCGCTGTCGAAATCCCGCATTCCCCACATCACCTATGTGGAGGAGGTCGACATGACCGCGCTGGAAGAGCTGCGGACCCGCATGAATGGCACCCAGAAGCCCGGCCGGCCGAAACTCACCATCCTGCCCTTCCTGATGCGGGCGATGGTGAAGGCGATCGGCGAACAGCCGGGCATTAATGCGCTTTACGATGACGAGGCCGGCATCATCCGTCAATATGGCGGCGTGCATATCGGCATCGCGGCGCAGACCCCGTCGGGGCTCGTCGTGCCGGTGGTCAAACACGCCGAAGCGCGCGACATCTTCGACTGCGCCCGGGAAGTGGCCCGCCTAAGCGATGCGGCCAAGAACGGTACCGCGCTGCGCGAGGAACTGTCCGGCTCGACGATCACCATCAGTTCGCTCGGCGCGATGGGCGGCATCGTCTCGACGCCGGTCATCAATCATCCGGAAGTGGCGATCATCGGCGTCAACAAGCTCGCCGTCCGGCCGCATTGGGACGGGGCGCAATTCGTGCCGCGCAAGATGATGAACCTGTCCTCCAGCTTCGATCACCGGGTGATCGACGGCTGGGATGCCGCGACATTCGTACAGCGCCTGAAGGCGCTGATGGAAACGCCGGCGCTTATCTTCGTCGAGGAGTGAGGTGAAAGAAGAACAATGAAAGAGATTACCTGCAAGCTCCTCGTCATCGGGGCCGGTCCGGGAGGCTACGTCTGCGCCATCCGGGCCAGCCAGTTGGGGATCGAGACGGTCATCGTCGAAATGGCGAAACCGGGCGGCACCTGCCTCAACATCGGCTGCATTCCCTCCAAGGCGATCATCCACGCAGCCGACGATTTTGCGAGGACCGTCGCGATGGCCGCGGGCAAAAATGCGATGGGCATCCGCACCGACAACCCGGTTATCGATCTTGCCAAAACCATGGCCTGGAAGGACGGCATTACCGGCCGGCTGACGCTGGGCGTTGCCGGTCTCCTGAAGAAAGCTGGCGTCAAGATCGTTGTCGGCCGGGCGAAATTCCGGGACGGCAAGACCGTCGCGGTGGAAACCGAAACGGGCGAGCAGGTGATCCGCGCCGAAAACGTCGTCATCGCCACCGGTTCGGCGCCGGTCGAACTGCCGATGCTGCCGTTCGGGGGCAAGGTCGTTTCCTCGACCGGCGCACTGTCCCTGACCGAGGTGCCGGAGAGACTGGCGGTGGTCGGTGCCGGGTATATCGGCCTCGAACTTGGGCTCGCGTTTGCCAAGCTCGGGGCGAAGGTGACGATCGTCGAAGCGCTCGACCGCATCCTGCCGCTCTACGATACGCAGCTCACCCAGCCGGTCGCCAAGCGGCTCGCGGCTTTGGGCGTCGAGGTTCTGCTCGGCACCAAGGTCAAGGGCCTGTCTTCGAACGGCGAGGCGCTGCTGGCAGAGACCGGCTCCGGCGAGGAGAAACGCATCGCTGCCGACAAGATCCTCGTCACGGTCGGACGAAAGCCGGTGACCGAAGGCTGGGGCCGCGAGGAGCTGGAACTCGACATGGACGGCCGATTCCTGAAGGTCGACGAGCAGTGCCGCACCTCGATGCGCGGCATCTATGCGGTCGGTGACGTCACCGGCGAGCCGATGCTGGCGCATCGGGCGATGGCGCAGGGCGAGATGGTGGCGGAGATCGTCTCCGGCAAGCGCCGTTCCTGGGACAAGCGGGCCATCCCCGCCGTCTGCTTCACCGATCCGGAAATCGTTTCCGTGGGCCTGTCGCCGGACGAGGCGAAAGCGCAGGGCCGCGAGATCAAGGTCGGCCAGTTCCCGTTTTCCGCCAATGGCCGGGCGATGACGCTATCGGCAGAGGAAGGGTTTGTTCGCATCGTGGCGCGGGCGGACAACCACCTTGTGCTCGGCATCCAAGGGGTGGGAGCGGGGATTTCGGAGTTGTCCGCTGCTTTTGGTCTGGCTGTCGAAATGGGCGCGCGGCTGGAAGATATCGCTGGCACGATCCATGCGCATCCGACCCAGTCCGAAGCTTTTGCGGAGGCGGCGATGAAGGCACTGGGGCATGCGCTGCATATGTGAACATATCGGCAGCAAATCGCTGTGGACGCGTGGATCACCGCAGCGTATTCCTGGGTTGAACGGGTGGCGATGATGAAGAAACTATTTGCGATATGCTTCTCGTGCGGGCTTGTGCCGGCGGCGGCGCTTGCCGAAACGCGCTGCGGCTGGCTGGTCAATCCGACGCCCCGCAACTGGACGCTGATCGATGCCCAGAATGAATGGCTAATCATGCTTCAGGGCGGCTACGAAGCCAAAGGCATGGACAAGATCAAGGACATGGCTGAGGGCGAGCATGTGACCATAAACTACAGCCATGGCTACGCCTGCTTTTGCATGAACGTTTCGACCGACAAGGACGGAAGCGTCCGGCAGATTTACTCCACCCGCCAGCTGCCCCTTTCAAAATGCCGACACGATCCGGCACTCAGCGAGCCTCGATGAACAATTAGGCCTCCCGCCCGGTACCCTGTCGAGAGGAGTTTGGTCGCGATTGTGGCCTAAAGCTCGAGCAGCGCATACGGTTTGCCCGTCGGCTTCTCGATATGCGAGGCGACATTGTAGACCGGCGCACCGCCCGGGGTCTTGCCCTCGTAAGTGCCGCGGTGAGCATGGCCGTGGACCACGGCGGAGACCGGAAACCGGTCGATGGTTTCGGCAAGGCGCGACGAGCCGAGAAACGGGTAGATCTCCTCCGGCTCGCCGATCACGGTCTCGCGGATCGGCGCGTAGTGCAGAATGACCATGGCCCGCTCCGAGCGAACCTGGCGCAGCGCGTTTTCGAGCCGCATGGTTTCCTCGACGCTTTCGGTGACCATCGCCTTAATGGCCGGCTCGCCGAAGGACCCGAGCATGTGGCGGCCGAAACCGCCTGCGAAACCCTTGGCGCCCGCAAAACCGACGCCATTGATCTCGACGGCCTGGCCTTCCAGCAGATTGATGCCGGCCTCCTTGAGAATATGGGTCACTTCCTCGACGCAGCCGCATTCGTAGTCGTGGTTGCCGAGTACTCCCACGATGGGGATCGAGCATGAGCGCAGGTCGGCCGCCAGTATTTCCGCCTCCTTCGGTTTGCCGAGATCGGTCAGATCACCGGTCAGGACAAGGATATCGGCGGTTTGCGAAATCTCGCTGAACAGCTCCCTGTAGGACGCCGAACCGTGCTCCTTGATGTGCAGGTCGCCCATCGCGGCGATCCGCTGCTTGCCGTTTGCCTTCTTCGTGGGTGCCTTGGTCGTGTCAGCCTTTTTTGTTTCCGTCTGGGCGGTGTCGTTTCTCGCGTCTGTTGCCTTGCTCACACTGGGCCTCCTTCGGCCATTTCCTCTTCGACGCCGTCGCGAAGGTCACCTTCGCCGCCGACGTCCGCGAAACCCCATTCCTTGACGTCGATCTCGAAATCCACGCGGCTGAACATGCGGCCGCGGCAGATCTTCATCTGCGGCAGCGGCAGTTCGCGTTGCGCCTTCAGGCGGTCGAGCAACTCGTCCAGAAGCCAGTCGGGGACCTTGTCGCGCTCGGTCGGGTAGATCCAGCGAAAATTCAGGAGGTGGATGAGCAGCACTTCCCAGTGCACTTCCATATGGCTCAACAGCCGTTCCCAATCGATCTGGTCATGGGCGCGCAGGATCATGTGGACGATGTCGCCGCCGTCATAGCGGTGGCGGAGCTGCACGAAACATTTTGACCAGATGAGTTCGGTCGGCGCGATGATCCGTACCTTGTGGCCGTTCATCTCGATCTGGCGGGCGTTTTCGAACCAGGCATCGCTGATCGGCATGGTGCCGTTCGACGCGGCAAAGATGACATCGAAGAAGTGCCGGCCCTTCTTCACCTTGCCGAGCCAGCGGTCGTCCTCGACCTCGATATGATAACCCTTGTCCTTGAAATGGGCGAGGATGCGGGCGTAGTCGCCGGCCTTGCAGAAAATATCGAGATCCTTCGTCTGCCGGGTGATGCCCGTATAGGCGCTGATGGCAAACGTGCCGGCCAGCAGGAACGGGATATGGCATTTGACCAGGTCCTCGACCGCCTCGGCGACAAAAGCTTCGGAATCCGCGTCGGCAAGCGTCGGCGCAGCCTTCACCTCCATCCCCGGCATGGTGTCGACCGGATGGGTGGCCTTCTCCCTCGGCAGGTTCTGCGCGGCATTCGCTTCAGCATTCATCGAGGATCTCCAAATCTTCAAGTCGCGCACAAAATCTTCAACTTGCGCAGAGGAACACCCGGGCACGCCCGGAGGTTCCGCTTCCAATTGTTTGCGAGATGTGGGGAGGGGTCAGCGTTCGGGATTATCGGCATTCGCCATGGGGCTGGGACGGCCGTCCGGCTGGTCGACGTCCTCACGTTCGTCGAGGTCTTCCAGATCGGTTTCCACCAGGTAGGTATCCCCGGCGCCGAGACGGGAGGCTTCCTTGACCGCCTCCTGATTGGTCATGTCCATCTGCGCGTGAAGCGCATCTTCGGCACGCTCCCGGCCATCCGTTTCAAAGCGTTCGGCTTCCTTGTCATTGTCGATCTTGCGTTCGGCGTCCATGGGATGTTCCTTTCATCAAATTCTAGCCTGTCGCGGCAACGTCCTCTCCATCCAGAACACGCCGGTGCTGGAGAGGTTCCGCCGGACAGGGAACCAAGCAGGACCGTGCGGTGTTGGATGAGAAGTATGACAGGAGGCAGATATGCCAGCGAAATCCAAAGCACAGCAGAAGGCGGCCGGTGCCGCACTTGCCGCGAAACGCGGTGACATGAAGAAGAGCGAGCTCAAGGGCGCTTCGAAGGGCATGGAGAAATCCATGAGCGAAAAGCAGCTCGAGGATTTCGCCTCGACCAAGCGCAAGGGCAAGCCGGATCACGCCGCCCACCACTGACCGGATGCGGTTTTGCCTCGACGAACGGGCTGCCGGTCCGAGACCGGAACTTCCCGGAAAGCCGGACGTTCTTCGGAGCGCCCGCCTTTTCGTGGAGGAGAAAGCCATGCCACCTGAAGAACTCGATGCCACGCTGACCGCCCTGCCGCTGAGGATCGGCGTCTACGTTCCCGACGATCTGATGGAAGATTGGTTTGCGCCGGGAACCGGCATGAAGCCGGTGAGCGAGGCGGCTTTGAAGGCGGCCGAGGCGTATGGCCGCCGCTTCGAATGCGAATTTAAATATTATCCGGAGCGGATGGAAGGCGTTTTCTGGAAATGGGTACCAGCCCTCTAGTCAGCTTTCGGGCCTGATGACATCTGAAAATCGTTGAAGCGCGCCGCGCCGCTAAAAGATCGCTTGCCTCTCGCAAGCGATCGGTCCGCCTATGGGCGCGGCGGCGCCTCTTTCTCATGACAACCACCTTCAAGGGCGGCACTTGGCTAAACGATCATCACGCAGCCAACCCACTCCGCAAGCCCTGCCACGCCCTCCAATGCAGGGGAAAACGAAAGGTTCCGCCCGGCAAGTGATTCGGACGGTTATTTTTCGCCCGAATCACCAAAACTCACAGAACCGCTGAGGCTCAGGCGTAACTGTCGCGAAGTGCTTCGAACTTCTGAAGCTGCTCGGCGATCAGTTCGCGCGCGGCATCCCGCTTGACGAAGACCTTGAACATCGCCGAACCCTTGACATTCATGAACCAGACCGAGCAGGAGCGGCGGCCGTGGAAGGCGCGGTCGACGAAGGTCACGGAGGCGCAGTTCTCCTTCTTGATGTGACCGCCGATCGGGCTGTCGCCGTGGATGTTGAACCAGCCATGGCCTTCCGAACCCATCGGCAGGCTGCCTTCGGCTTCCAGCACGATGTCTTCGGTATGGACGATGAACAGGACTTCGCCCCAGGTGGTCATCTCGGCCCAGATATCCGCGAACTTCTCCTTGTCGGCGATGACCGCCGCACCCTTCGGCAGGATTTCGAGGATTTCGGCAGGCGTCACGTCGGCCTTGGCGGCGATCGCCTCGACGACGCCGTCGGGCTTCTCCGCCAACGCGGCGAGCGCCCGTTCGCGACGGTCCGGCTTGATTTCGGAAACGGCGTTCATCAGGAGCCTCAGGCTGCTACGTCGGCGCGTACGCCGTTCTTGTCCTCGTGAATGATCACTTCGAAACCTTCGAAATGCGGGCCCGACAGATATTCGACCTTGCCGCGGTTCTCGCCGGCCTTGGCATGGGCGGCGCGGAACTGTTCCGACTTCGTCCACGCCTGGAAGTCCTCGAAGGTTTCCCAGACGGTATGGGATGCGTAGAGGGTGTGATCTTCAGCCTTGGGGCCTTTGAGCATGTGGAATTCGACATAACCGGGCAGCTCCGCGAGGCGGCCCTGGCGGCCGCGCCAGATGGCCTCGAACGCTTCCTCATAGCCCGGCACGACGCGGAATCGGTTCATCGCGATATACATGGATAGTCCCTCACTTAAAGTTTCACTTTCGGCTCAAGATATCTGCGGCCGGTCCCCTTGAAAAGCCCAAAAAACTTGCGTAGTCAACTCAAGTTATCGTCGCCGGCTAGGCGGATCTGAGGCCTGTTGCGCCTCGGTTTGGGCAGACAAGGAGCAGAGTATCATGGGGTCTTCCTTCACCTTGAGGGGGCTTTTCGCAGCCGTCCTCGTGGGTACCGGTCTCGTTGCGGGCGTTGCCGCCGCATCCGACAAGGGCAATCCGGAAGCCAAGCGGATCGTCTCTATCGGCGGCACGATCACCGAGATCCTCTATGCGCTCGGCGCCGAGGATCGGATCGTAGCACGGGACTCGACGAGCTTCTATCCGGATGCGGCCAATTCCAAGCCCGATGTCGGTTACATGCGCGCCCTGTCTGCGGAGGGCATTCTCGGCCAGAAGCCTGACCTGATCCTGATGGAGGAGGGTTCCGGCCCGCCGCCGGTGATCGAAATCCTGAAAGCCAGCGAAGTGCCGATGGTCGTTATCCCGACGCCGCCGAAGGTGGATGCGATTGGCAGGAAGATCCGCGACGTGGGTGCGGCGGTCGGGCTTTCCGACAAGGCCGATGCCCTTGCCCTAAAGACGGAAGACGGACTGAAGAAACTCGCCGCCGACGTTGCCAAGATCCCCGGCCCGAAAAAGAAGGTTCTGTTCGTGCTGTCGCTTGCCAATAACCGCGTCATGGCCGGCGGTGCCGACACGGAAGCGGGCGCCGTGATCGAAATGGCCGGCGGTATCAATGCCGCGCCGACGATCAACGGCTACAAGCCGCTTGCCGACGAAGCCGTCATCGCCACGAAGCCGGATGTCGTGCTCTCCATGTCGCGCGGCGACCACACGATCACCCCGGAACAGGTTTTCGCGATACCGTCGATGCAGACGACGCCGGCTGCCGCCAACAAGGCGCTGGTCACCATGGACGGCCTGCTGCTGCTCGGTTTTGGCCCGCGTACGCCGGAGGCCGCCCGCTCGCTCGCGGCCCAGATCTATCCGGGAGCGATCAACTGATGATGAAGGCGCTGGCGATGCCCTTCCGGGTTGCCGCCGATGGAGACCGGACGCGCCAGGGCGTCATCGTGCTTCTTCTGCTGGCGGTGATGCTGATTGTCGCGTGCCTGCTTTCGCTCGGCATCGGCCCAACGGGCGTCGGCCTGCGTGATCTCTGGACCTACGCGACCGGTAACAGCGCCAGCCTTTCAACCCAGGACCGGGTGATCCTCGAGGCGGTCCGCCTGCCGCGCACCGC
This sequence comes from Neorhizobium sp. T6_25, assembly GCF_002968555.1. NCBI lineage: Bacteria > Pseudomonadati > Pseudomonadota > Alphaproteobacteria > Hyphomicrobiales > Rhizobiaceae > Neorhizobium > Neorhizobium sp. T6_25. Next base: position 296,000 of record NZ_PVBL01000004.1, on the reverse strand, counting down.
GCTTGGCCTTCTGGTCGGGGCTGGGCTTGCCGTCTCCGGGGCGATGATGCAGGGTCTGTTCCGCAATCCGCTTGCCGATCCCGGCATCGTCGGGGTCACCTCCGGCGCGGGGCTTGCCGCCGTTGCGGCGATCGTGCTCGGCAACGGCATTCTGGCGCCGGTCGCCATGGTGCTCGGCAACCAGTTCCTGCCGCTGATGGCCTTCTTCGGCGGTCTTTTCAACACCTGGGCGCTCTACATCATCGCCACCCGCGACGGGCGGACCTCGACGACGACGCTGATCCTGTCGGGCATCGCGATCGGCGCGCTTTCGGCGGCGCTCATGGGCCTGCTGATCGTCATGGCCGACGACCGGCAGCTGCGCGACATCACCTTCTGGAACCTCGGCTCGCTCGGGGGCGCCACGTTCGGCCGGGTATTGTCCATCCTGCCTTTCGTCGGTGCGGTGATGGTGATCATGCCCTTCGTGGCACGCGGCCTCGACGCGCTGGTACTTGGCGATGCGGCCGCGTTCCACATGGGGATACCGGTGCAGCGGCTGAAGAAGATCGTCATCGTCGCCGTCGCCGCCGCCTGCGGCTCGACCGTCGCCGTCGCCGGCTCGATCGGTTTTGTCGGCATCGTCGTGCCGCATCTGCTGCGCCTCGTCATGGGGCCGTCGCACCGTTTCCTGCTGCCGGGCTCGGCGCTCGGCGGTGGTGCGCTGCTGCTGGTTGCCGACAGCGTCGCGCGCACCGTCGCTGCTCCGGCGGAACTGCCGATCGGCGTCATCACCGCATTGTTTGGCGCTCCGGTCTTCCTCTTCCTGCTGCTCGGCAAGAACGGCATCACCACGCGGGACATGCCATGATTTCCGCCGAACACGTTACCGTCACCCGCTCGGGCCGCAAACTGCTCGACAATGTCGGCCTCGATCTTGAGGCGGGCAAGTTCACCGTCGTCATCGGCCCGAACGGTGCGGGAAAATCTACGCTGATGAAGGTGATCTCCGGGGAGATGAAACCGAATGTCGGTTTCGTCAGCTATTACGGCACCAGCGTCGACCTCTGCCAGCCGGTTGAGCTTGCCAAACGCCGGGCGGTGCTGCCGCAGGCGACGCAGCTCGCCTTCCCCTTCACGGCGCTCGAAATCGTCCGTATGGGAGCGGTGGCGCAAGGGGCGCTGAACCCGACCGAACAGGCGCGTCAGGCCTTGTCACGCGTGGGCCTGCGCGGGTTCGAAAGCCGGCCTTATCCATCGCTGTCGGGCGGCGAACAGCAGCGGGTGCAGTTCGCGCGCGCACTCGCGCAGGTGCCGCAGCCGGTCGCAGACGGCGTGCCGCGGGCGCTGTTTCTCGACGAGCCGACTGCCAGCCTCGACCTCGGGCACCAGATCTCGGTGCTGGAAATCGCCCGCGACTTCGCCAATGCCGGCGGGATCGTGCTCGCCATCCTGCACGACCTCAACCTGGCTGCCGAGTTCGCCGACCATCTCGTGGTGTTGAACCACGGCCGGGTGGTGGCGGAAGGCGCCTGCACGGAAACGGTGAACGACGAGATCATCGCCAGCGTCTATGGAATAACCGGCGCCGTCGGCCGCCTGCCGGCAGCCCACATCCCCTACGTATTGCCGCAATCGCGACACCGCTGACGATTGGATGGTCAGGTGTCCGGGCGGGTGACGATGAAGGTCGCCGAGCCGAGCATGACCGCGGCCACCAGCGCCGCCCGCCACAATGGCGGCGAGGTGCCGAACCAGAACACCGCATAACTCACCGCCATCAGCGAAATGGCGGCGATCTTCGCCTTCCGTGCGATCGCACCCTTTGCCCGCCAGCTGCGCAGCGAAGGCCCGAATTTCGGGTGCTCGAGCAACCATGCCTCCAGCCGCGGCGAGGAGCGGGCAAAACAGGCAACTGCTAGCAGCAGAAACGGAGTGGTGGGCAGGACAGGCAGGAACGCGCCGACAATGCCGATTGCAACGAACAGCCATCCGAGGGCGAGAAAAAGAAGACGCATGAAAGCTCTTAAATGAAAAGTTAGGCCAACATCTGAAGACCATGTTTGCGCACGATGTCCAGAAGTTTCAGCGCTGGCCCACTCGGGCGCTTGGCGCCGGTCTCCCACTTCTGGACGGTCGATTCGCTGGTGTTGAGGTAACGGGCAAAGACCGGCTGGCTGACGTGATTGCCCTCCCGCAAGGCCTTGATCTCCTCAGGCCCAAGTTCCACCGGTACCGAAAGGCAGGTCTCGTCAAAGGTCCGCATCGTTTCCTTGTCGATCGTGCCGGCTTCATACATGCCTTCCACGGCGCTATGGATCGCCTCGAAAGCATCGCTCTTGAATTTCCGGTTAGTTGCCATTGCAAATCTCCACCAGTGCGCCGCTCTTCAGTTCCGCATCCAAAGCACCGGGTGTCTTCCGGCGGTAAAGCTCGGCTAGTTTGCGGAAAGCCGCCAGCTCGTCATCATCGATATTGGCCCGATCCTGCTTAGCGAACAGATAGGCATAGACCCAGAACTCGCCCGCCTTTGCCAGAATGATCGACCGGTGCCGGTTGTCGTTGAGGCGTTTCTTGAACACGCCGCCGCCGAGGTCGTCCGCCTGGCCCAGGGCAACCTGAGCAATGGCGTTGCAAACCTCGCGATCCGATATCCGCGCTTTCTTTGCCGCTTTGGCAAACCACGCAGTTTTGAACACCCGGCCGCTCATGATTTGATATAGCACTGGGTGCTATGCTTTTCAATGTGGCTTGGTGCTGGCTTTTCGGCCGCCGCCGGTTATAGTGCCGCCGGCTTCAATAACCGCAGGGGAAATGATGTCAGTGAAGAAAGTACTCGTTGTCGGCGGGGCCGGCTATATCGGCTCCCACACGTGCCTGGTGCTCGCCGAGCGAGGTTATCAGCCTGTTGTCTTCGACAATCTCTCCAACGGGCATGCGGAATTCGCGCGCTGGGGTGAGCTGGAACAGGGCGATATCCGCGATCGTGCCCGGCTGAACGAGGTGTTTGCCAAACACAAGCCGGACGCGGTGCTGCATTTCGCGGCGCTGATCGAGGTGGGTGAATCGGTCAAGAACCCGGTCGCCTTCTATGACAACAATGTGATCGGCGCTTTGACGCTGCTGTCGGCGGCGATCGATGCGGGCGTGAAAGCCTTCGTGTTTTCCTCGACCTGCGCCACCTACGGTCTGCCGGATCGCGTGCCGATGGACGAGACCCACAAACAGGCTCCGATCAATCCGTACGGGCGTACCAAATTCATCGTCGAGCAGGCGCTGAAGGACTACGGCACCTACAAGGACCTGAAGTCGGTCATGCTGCGCTATTTCAATGCTGCCGGCGCCGATTTCGAGGGCCGGGTCGGCGAATGGCACACGCCCGAGACCCACGCAATCCCGCTCGCCATCGAGGCGGCGCTCGGCCGTCGCCAGGGTTTCAAGGTGTTCGGCGACGACTACGACACCCGCGACGGCACCTGCGTGCGCGACTATATCCATGTGCTCGATCTGGCCGACGCGCATGTCCGGGCGGTCGACTACCTTCTCGCCGGTGGCGAAACGGTCGAACTCAACCTCGGCACCGGCACCGGCACGACGGTGAAGGAACTGCTGGCGGCGATTTCGGCGGTTTCCGGAAAACCGTTCCCGGTGGAATATACCGGCCGGCGCGAAGGCGATTCCACCTCGCTGGTCGCCAATAACGACAAGGCGCGGGCGGTGCTCGGCTGGGAGCCGAAATACAGCCTGAACGATATCATCCGTTCGGCCTGGGACTGGCATTCCCGCTCCAACCATCATGTGATCTGAAGGGCCAAGACATGGCGGAAGGCGAGGTCAAGCTCGAGGAAAGCTGGAAACATGCGCTCGGGCCTGAGTTTTCCAACCCGTATATGAGCGAATTGCGCCGCTTCCTCGTTGCCGAAAAGGAAGCGGGCAAACGCGTCTTCCCGAAGGGTTCGGAATATTTCCGCGCGCTCGATCTGACGCCGCTCGACGAGGTGAAGGTCGTGATCCTCGGCCAGGATCCCTATCACGGCTTCGGCCAGGCGCATGGGCTTTGCTTCAGCGTTCGTCCGGGCGTGCGGGTCCCGCCGTCGCTCGTCAACATCTACAAGGAGATGGAGACGGATCTCGGCATTCCGCCGGCCAGACACGGATGCCTCGAACATTGGGCGGAACAGGGCGTCCTGCTTCTGAACAGCGTGTTGACGGTCGAGGAGGCCAGGGCCGCCTCGCATCAGGGCAAGGGCTGGGAACGGTTCACCGATGCGGTGATCCGGGCCGTCAACGACGAGTGCGACGGTGTCGTCTTCATCCTGTGGGGCTCCTATGCCCAGAAGAAGGCGGCGTTTGTCGATCAGCAGCGCCATCTGGTGATCAAGTCGGCCCATCCGTCGCCGCTTTCCGCGCATAACGGCTTTCTGGGCTCGCGGCCGTTTTCCAAGGCGAATGCCTATCTGCAATCGATCGGCAAGGATCCGGTCGACTGGCGCCTGCCGGAACAAGCCTAATTCTGTGAACGATTGGTCAATGGTCGTCTACGCAGAGTGAACAATGCGTTCGGATGGTCGCGTCTATTCAATCCCCGGTCCTTCCACCATCTTTACCCCAGAACAGCAGGCCGCACAGGCGGTCCGCAGAAAAGGGGTTTAAAATGCTAGACCAGATCAAGGGCCTCCACCACGTCACGTCGATGGCGGCAAGCGCCAGCACCAACAACAAGTTCTTCACCGACACGCTCGGCCTTCGCCGGGTCAAGAAGACCGTCAACTTCGACGCGCCGGATGTCTACCACCTCTATTATGGTGACGAAGTCGGTTCTCCCGGTTCGGTGATGACCTATTTCCCGTTCCCGCATATCGCCCGTGGCCGTCAGGGCACCGGCGAAGTGGGCACGACGCTCTTCTCGGTTCCGGAAGGCTCGTTCGGCTTCTGGACCGATCGCCTGACCAAGGCCGGGGCGGAAGGCATCAAGGCCGATACGGCATTCGGTGAAAACCGCCTGCATTTCGCCGGCCCTGATGGCGACGGTTTCGCGCTCGTCGAAGTCAAGGATGATGCCCGCAAGCAGTTCGTCGGCAACGGAATTTCCGAAGATCACGCGATCCGCGGTTTCCACTCCGCTTCGCTTCGTCTTCGGGATGAAGGTGCTACCGCCGAACTCCTGAAGTTCATGGGCTATCAGCAGATCGACGACAAGGATGGCGTGCTGAGGCTTGCCATGCCGGGCGGCAACGGTGCCGATGTCATCGACATCGAAACCATGCCGAACATTGCCCGCGCCAATCTCGGTGCCGGCTCGGTCCATCACATCGCCTTTGCCGTCGAGAACCGCGCAAAGCAGCTCGAAGTCCGCAAGGCGCTGATGGACACCGGTTACCAGGTCACTCCGGTCATCGACCGCGACTACTTCTGGGCGATCTATTTCCGCACGCCAGGCGGCGTGCTGTTCGAAATCGCCACCAACGAACCCGGCTTCGATCGCGACGAGGATACCGCCCATCTCGGCGAAGCCCTGAAGCTGCCCGCACAGCACGCACATCTGCGGGCAACGCTCGAACAACATCTCGAACCGCTGGACGCCTAGTCAGCGCAGCGTCCAAGGAGACCATCATGAGTTACGACAGTTATGTGCACCGGGCGCGCCCCGGTGCACCCGGAGCGCCGATCCTGTTCGTCTTTCACGGCACCGGCGGCGATGAAAACCAGTTCTTCGAGTTCGGTGGTCGGCTTTTGGCCGGCGCCACGGTGATCTCGCCGCGCGGCGACATTTCCGAACACGGTGCCGCGCGCTTCTTCCGGCGCAAGGCCGAAGGTGTCTATGATTGCGAGGATCTTGCCCGGGCGACCGGGCGTATGAGCGAATTCGTCGCCGCCAACCGCGAGCGCTACGGTTCCTCGACCGTGCTCGGCCTCGGTTTCTCGAACGGCGCGAACATTCTCGCCAATATCATGATCGAGAAGCCCGGCCTGTTCGAGGCGGGCGTGCTGATGCATCCGCTGATCCCGTTCAAGCCCAAGGACCGCAAGGCCGAAGCCCAGGCTCATGTTCTGATCACGGCCGGGCAGCACGACCCGATCAGTTCCGTCCAGCAGACCGACGAACTTGCCGACTATTTCAGGCGGCAAGGCGACACGGTGACATTGGAATGGCACGGCGGCGGGCACGAAATTCGTCCCAACGAGATTGAAGCCGCCAAGACGTTCTTTGCGCCCTATGGCGTCTGAACGCGACAACAAAAACGCCCGGCGTCAGGCTTGTGGAGGCTGATGCCGGGCCGACCGTTGCGGGCGCTCTCTACCAGCGGGCCGTTGCCTTGCCGAACAGGTTCTGGAGGGTCGGCTTTTTCTCGTCGTCGACCGCCTCTTCGCTGTCGCCCGTTTTGCCCTCTTCCTCTTTGAAGTATTTGGCGACGGTCTGCATGTGCCACTGCATCAGTTCATAGCAGTATGTCACTTCCCGCTCGCCCGACGACCAATAGGCATTCGGTTCGCCGCATTCGGCGGCCGTCAGCTTGATGCCGTCCTCCAGCTTGTAGAGCCCCGAGAGAAGCTCGGCGAGGATATCCAGAACCTTCGCCGTCTTCGTCAGGTCCGCGTAGTCCTCGAGTTCCTTGTTGCTCGGCTTCTTGTAGGTGATCGTAAACTTGTTGTTCTGCCCGTCGGTCCGCAGATGCGGTTTGAGGAGGCCGAACCAGCTGTCATGGGCTTTCAGATATTCGCCGACGCACTGCCTGCGGCGTCCCTCCGGAAATTCGAGGTTGTCGGCCGATTCCTTGAATTTCTCCGCATCCTTGCCGACCATCATGCAGACCATGCTGAAGGCGCGCTGGCGGTCGAGCGCGTGGACGTCCCACATGGCCAGTTCCTGTTCGGCCGCCTCGCTGGCCTCTGCGGAAAACGTCCAGCCATCGACGGAATCGGTCAGCGCCGTGTCGAAAACTTCGTCATCGGCCTCCAGCAGGAGCAGTGTGGAAAGCGTGTCCACCGCATCCTCCTCACGGCCAAGAACCGGCAGGTTGAATTCTGAAACCAGCATGTGTCCGGCTTCATGAAACAGGAAAAACAGCGCATTGCCGAATGCGAACTCGACGCTGTCCTCGACCTGCTTCTTTGAAAGACCCTGAAGATCGTCGGTGAGGGCTGTCGCTTGTGCGCCGGGCATGGGCAGCGCAAAAAGCCCGAGAAGGGCGAGAGGGAGAAGGCTGCGTCGCATCGGGCCTGCCTGCTTTCTGAAAGCCGTGTTGATCTGTCGCGTCCATGGCCCAGCGCTGCGGAAAGTCGCTTGGTCGTCGCAAGGTCGATCTATTCCGTAACATCGAGCTTTTAAGTTCGGATGAAGCGGTATTGTTGCTGATATGTTTCGATGGGTTTTACGAATATTTAAGGCCTGTTGAAATTCCCCGGCTTTCCCTGGCCTGCAAGAGCAAAGACGTCGGCTGCCGAGCGCCGCCTGGCGATGGAACAAGCCTCCGCACTTCGTCTTTTCGACGCATCCGCCGGGCTTGCGAGGGCGATGGCGATGGCCGATAGTGGCTCACCATTTCCTCGATGCGCGGAGGTTTCCCATGAGCAACCACTTGAAATTCTTCATCGACGGTGTCTGGGTCGAGCCGGTCATTCCGGTCGCGCTCGACGTCATCGACCCGTCCACCGAAGAGGCCTATACGCGGATCGCGCTCGGTTCCAAGGCGGATGTGGACAAGGCCGTCGCAGCCGCCAGGGCCGCTTTCGCGTCTTTCTCTCAGTGGTCGAAGGAGGAGCGGCTGGCGCTGCTCCGCCGTATCCTTGCCGAATACGAAAAGCGTTACGAGGATATCGCGCAAGCCGTTTCCCAGGAAATGGGCGCGCCGATCGCCTTTGCCCGCGACGCGCAGGCGGCCGCCGGGCAGGGGCATCTCAAGGCGACCATCGAGGCGTTCGAAGCCTACGAGTTCACCGAGACGCGCGGCACGACGACCATCCTGAAAGAGCCGATCGGCGTCTGCGCTCTCATCACGCCGTGGAACTGGCCGCTCAACCAGATCGTCTGCAAGGTGGCGCCGGCGATCGCCGCCGGCTGCACCATGGTGCTCAAACCCTCCGAGATCGCGCCGATCAGCGGCATCATCTTTGCGGAAGTGATGGAGGCCGCCGGTACGCCGAAGGGCGTCTTCAACCTCGTCAACGGCACCGGTCCGGACGTGGGGCAGGTGATGGCCGGCCATCCGGATGTCGACATGGTGTCCTTCACCGGCTCGACCCGCGCCGGGGTGATCGTCGCCAAGACAGCCGCCGATACCGTGAAGCGCGTGGCGCAGGAGCTCGGCGGCAAGTCGCCCAACATCATCTTGGCGGATGCGGAATTCGAAAAGGCGGTGGCGGACGGCGTGACCGCCTGTTTTGCCAATTCCGGTCAATCCTGCGACGCGCCGACCCGCATGCTGGTGCCGGCCAGGCGTCACGACGAGGCACTTCAGGTTGCCAAGGCTGCGGCAGAAAAGCTCAAGACTGGCGATCCGCACGCCGACGGCATCGATCTCGGCCCGGTGGTCAGCCAGGTGCAGTTCGACAAGATCCAGCGGCTGATCGAGGCGGGCATCACCGAAGGTGCGACGCTCGTCACCGGCGGCCCCGGCCGGCCGGAAAATCTCAACCGCGGTTATTACATCCGCCCGACCGTGTTCGGAAACGTCACCAACGACATGACCATCGCCCGCGAGGAGATTTTCGGGCCGGTCCTGTCGATCCTCCCTTACGAGACAGAGGAACAGGCAATCGAGATCGCCAACGACACGCTCTACGGGCTCGCGGCCTATGTCCAGTCCGGCGACCTTGTCCATGCCCGCAAGGTGGCGGCGCGGCTGCGGGCCGGTTCGGTGTTCATCAACTATCCCGAATGGGATCTCTTCGCGCCCTTTGGCGGCTTCAAGCAATCCGGCAACGGCCGCGAATATGCCGACTGGGCCATTCACGACTTCCTCGAAATCAAGGGTATCGTCGGTTATGGCATTTGAGACCTTCAATCCGCCTTCCGTCCGCAAGCCGTTCGGCGGCTACAATCACGGTTTGCTCGTCCCACCGGGCGCAAGTCTGCTCGTCACTTCCGGTCAGCTTGGCATTTCGCCGGAAGACAGGATCCCGCCGGACGTGGCAGGCCAGGCCGAACTCTGCTTCAAGGCGATCGGCGCGATCCTCGAAGAGGCGGGCATGACCTATGCGGACGTCATCCGCATTTCCGGCTTCGTCACCAGCCGCGAGGATTTTCCCGCCTACATGATGGTGCGGGACCGCTATACGCTCGATCCGAAACCGGTCTCGACCCTGATCGTCGTCGGTGGCTTCACCCGCGCCGAATTCCTGGTCGAAGTGGAGGTGACGGCGGCGAAGGTGTTTTGAAGCAACGCCGAATAGAGAAACCTCTCCCGGGTCATCCGCATCGCGGGCAGGCCGCATATATTCAGTCTTTGTTGATCACGTATTGTCTTGTTGCGGCGATGGCGGATGCATTTGCGATTTTACGCCGAATACCGTCCTCGATTTTAAATATTCCTTGAGCTGAACCAGGTATCTCTTGCTCCAGGGTTTTTTATTGGGGATTTTCTATGCGTCGTATCGTAATGGGAGCCATGGCGCTCTTCTGTGCGCAATTTCTCGCACCCGCTGCTTTTTCTGCAAGTCTTGTTGCCAGCGTCAGCCTCTCGTCCCAGACCATGACCGTCGAGCAGGATGGCGTGGTGGTTTACGAGTGGAAGGTCTCGACCGCGCGTTCGGGTTATTCGACGCCGACGGGGAACTGGGGTGCCAAGTGGCTGTCCAGGGATCATCGTTCGCGCAAATACGACAACGCGCCGATGCCGTTTGCGGTGTTCTATAACGGCGGGTATGCCGTCCATGCGACCTTCGAGACGAAGCGGCTCGGCCGACCTGCCTCACATGGCTGCATTCGCCTGCATCCTGAAAATGCAGCGACATTCTTCTCGCTCGCCAGCCGGCACGGAGTGTCGAACACGCGCATCGTCGTCAGCCGTTAAGCGGTTTATACGACGTCCTTGCTGAACCGGAGCCGACCTTCGATGAGAAGGCCTATGCGGCCGCGGCCGAGGCGGGTCAGCCGGATTGGCAGCCGCTTCTCCTCCAGCCGCCGGCGGAGAAGCAGCAGCCGCGTTTCCAGATTATCCTTGAAGTCGGGCAGTTTCAGTGCCGCATCGAGCCGGATTTCGCGGTTGGTGAATTCCAGACGGCCGCTTTGCTGGTGCTGTTCCAGCATCGAAGCAAGCAGCCTGCCTGCGACGCCCTTGATGACGTAATCGCCATCGATGAAAACGCTGTCATCGAAGCGATGGTGGACAACTTGCACTGTCTTTTCGGACGTCGCAGGTTGGGCCGGGACCGACCGTTGCGGTTCGGTTTCGAGCGAAAGTTTTTCGCTGAGGGCCAAAGCCATGGCTGCCTGCCTGGCAATCATCGAAAGAGCCGCCTCGTCGTCACTGGTGAAGGCGATGCGGTCGCGGCTTTCGAGGAAGAGGACGCCGCGCACCGAGCCAGCGGCGACGAGCGGCACGGCGATCTGGCTCATCGCGTCCACCATGCCGGGAAGCGGGATCGCTCGCGTTCGGTTTTCGTCGGCGGAGGAGCCGCGCACTGCGGCGCCGAAGCGGCGGATGCGGCTCATGTCGCTCAGCTTGACGACGCGCCCACCGGCGGCGGCTGCGCCGATCACACCTTCGTCGACAGGAATATCCGAGCCGATGCCGGACGGGACATAGCCCATGCTGCCGATGGTAATGAGCTGGTTGCGCTCTTCATAAAGTTGCAGCAACAAGCCATGTTCGAAACCGAACTCCGCGCGCAGGCCCTCAAGCATGGCATCGATGATGCCGTCCGCGTCGGCTTCCGCGGCGATCGCCTCGGCAATCCTGGAAGCGCCAATCAACCGGTTCCGTTTTGACTGCGGGAGTTCGGCGGTCTGGACCTGGGAGGGGATCGCCTCGATGCTCACGACGCGGAAGATATCGAGATTGCGCAGCTTCATGATGCCCGCCATGCCGACCTGGGCGCTGCTGGCGTCGATCTGCAGCGCGATGTGATCGAACAGTGGCCCCGCCTCCAGGGTGTGGGCGAAGACCAGCTCCAGCCGGTATTGTGCAGAATTGCGCGCATCCACCAGAAGCAGCATCGCGTGCGGGTTCAGACGGATGTTGGCGGCGGTCTTGGCGAAGAACTGGTTGGAGAGCGCCACATGCCGATCGTCGACCACGGCGACATGCGAGAGATAGGAAATATTCGGCAGCCCGTCGGCATCCGCCGTCGAGATGATCGAGGGGATCACGCCTTCGAAACAGGCTTCGAGATCAGCCAAGGTCAGCCTGATCGGCGTCGGCGTCATGGGGTCGTGCTCCAGATACGGTCCCCGGCGCGCGAACCGGGCGTCTGGACGAAGACCGAGGCGACGCGCATCGTGATCAGCATCGGATCGCGGTTCGAAAGCACCGGCATGATCAGTTCCGGCAGCATGCCAAGTCTCATCTGGGTCGAAACGATCGCGACGATGTACTGGGATGAACGCTCCACCTCGTCCGGCTCTGCGCGCCGTATGGTCGCCTGTCCCTTCAGTTGATAGGAGACGTAGTCCGATGGCCGGGCGAACGTAACGGCAATTCTTCCGTTTTCGCGCAAATTTGCGACCGTTTCAGGCCATTGCCAGGCTGAGGTCACGAGGTCGATCGTATCGCTTCCGGTGGATATCCATGCGCCCATGGCTCGGCCAATCTCCGGCCGGCGAGCGGCATTCGAACTGCCGATGATCTGCATCACCGGGCTTTCTATGAAGCCTGCGATTTCGTCCCCGAACATCGAACGTCCCCCTTGGACAGGTTCATAGCGCAGTTAGGCAGGTTTTAGGATTCCCTCCGCGCGACTTAATGAGCTTTTAGGAAACGACATTCGCGGAACTGGCTAAAGCGCTCCCATCGAACAAGGAGCAAGCTGATGTCCACCAGGAACCATGTCAAAATGCCTGAAAGCGCCGTCGCCGTGATTGGTGCCGGTCCCGCCGGCCTCGTCGCCGCGCGCTTCCTCATCGCCCGCGGGCTGGTACCCGTCATCTTCGAGGCCTCGTCCCGCCTCGGTGGCCAATGGAATTCCGCCTCGGCGGCCAGCGCCATCTGGCCCGGCATGCGCACCAATACCAGCCGCGTGATGACCGCCTTTTCCGATCTCGACCACGCCTCCGGAAGCGCCGCCTATCTGCGGCAGGAGGAGATGCTCGATTACCTCGAGCGATATGCGTTCACCTTTGGCCTGCTGCCGCATCTGAGACTGAAGACGCGGGTCGAGCGGCTGGAGCGGGCTGGCAATGGCTGGCTGATCCGTTCGGCAGAAGATGGCGAGGAAGGTTGCGAGATCTTCCAGCGGGTTGTCATCGCGACCGGACGGCAGAACGTGCCCGACCTACCCGCCGTACCGGGGCTCGATGGTTTCGCCGGAACTCTCGGCGCCGCCCATACCGCCCAGTATAACGGCCCGGAGCGTTATCGCGGGCGCAAGGTGCTTGTCGCCGGCTGCTCGATCAGTGCGTTGGAGATCGCCTCTGATATCGCGCTCGGCGGTGCGGCCCAGGTGATCTCCACCAGCCGTCGACAGCGCTACATCCTGCCGAAGGTCATTGCTGGGGTGCCGACCGATCACGTGATGTTCAATCGGGCCGCCGTGCTGATGGAAGGCGTGTTGCCGCCGGACATGCTGGCCGAAGGGCTGACTATGAAGGTCCTGAAGGTGGCGGGTTCTCCGGAGCAGTTCGGTGCACGAAAGCCGGAAGGCAACGCCTTTGCAGCGGGCATCTCGCAGTCGCAGGGTTTTCTGCCGGCGGTGGCGGAGGGGCGCATCGCCGTGAAGCCCTGGATGGAGCGGATCGACGGTCACACCATCTGGTTCCGCGACGGGACGAGCGCCAATGTGGACGCCATCCTGTTCGGCACGGGTTATCGTCTCTCGATGCCCTGGCTTTCGGAGGATATCGTCCGGACGATCCGTCTCGACGGTTATGGTGCCGATCTTCACGACCACACTTTCCACCCGGAGCTGCCGGGGCTCGCCTTTCTCGGCCTGTTCGATCTGGTTGGACCTGTCTTTCCGGTTCTCGAATTGCAGGCGCGCTGGGTTGCCCAGTGTTTCGGAAGTAAACAGCCATTTCCGACGCAGGCAGCGATGCATGCCGAGGTTGATCGCTGCCGCGCCACCCGTTCGGGGCCGCTCAGCCTGCCGATGCATGTGGCGGCGCTCACCTTCGCCCGCAACGCCGGCGTGGAGCCGGACCTGACGATCTGGCCGGACCTCGAGCGGGCGCTGCTGTTCGGGCCGCTTTCGCCGATCTCCTTCCGCCTGCAAGGGCCGGACGCGCTGCCGCATGCGCCGGCGAAGACGGAGGCTGCGGCGGTAGCCTTCGGGGCGATCACGACCGGCGATTTCACCGCCGAGGAGGAGAGCATCCGCCAGCTCCTCAAACTCCTCCGGGTTCAGACAGCGGCTTGAACACTTCAACCATTGATTCATCTGATTCAACAAGAAAGGCCATGCTCATGAAATACCTGTATCTTCTCGCGCTGTCGGCGCTGCTCGGCACACCTGCCTCTCCAGAGAGCAAGCAGGCACCCGCGCCTTCCGGGACCTACATGTCCGACCCTGCCCATTCGAGCGTCACCTGGAAAGTCGGCCATTTCGGGCTGTCGAACTATACCGCCCGATTCACCAAGATGAGCGCCGAACTCCTCTGGGATGCAGAGAATCCGGCAGCTTCAAAGGTGTCGGCGAGTATCGATCCGACCTCGGTACGCACCGATTTCCCGTTTCCCCACGTGGAGGATTTCGACAAGAAGATCGGTAGCGACGTGAACTTTCTGGCGGCGCAGCCGATCAGCTTCGTCTCGACCGAGGTCAAAGTGACGGCCGAGAACAAGGGGCAGGTGACCGGCAACCTCACCTTTCGCGGCCAGACCCGGCCGGCGACGCTCGACGTCACGTTCAACGGCTCGATGGCCGAACACCCGATGGATAAGGTACCGAAGCTCGGCTTTTCCGCTATTGCCCGGATCAAACGCAGCGAATGGGGCCTCAGCCATCATGTGCCGGTAGTCAGCGACGAGGTGATGATCCTGATCGAGACTGAACTCGCGCCGCGGAAGAAGGCGACGAACTGATCCGTGACGCTGGCGGCGCTGGCAACCGGCGCCGCTTCATCAATAACCGCAGCTTCTGAGCTGCGCTTCGTATTTGGCGGCCATGCCGGCGGATTTCTGGGCAGTCTGCTTGACGCCGTTGCCGAACTGGCCGCGCGCGTAACCGGCCTGGCCGGTGTAGTAGGCGAGGTAGAGGTTGTAGCTGTCGGCGAGCGGGATGCCGTTCTTGAGATGGCTCTGGTTGTGATACCAGCCGACGAAATGGACGGCATCGCCGAAATCGGTGCGGCTGGCGCTCCAGCGGCCGGTATCCTTCTTATAGCTCAGCCAGGTGCCGTCGAGAGCCTGGGCGTAACCGTAGGCCGTCGAGGCGCGCTTCCACGGGATGAAGCCGAGCAGCTTGGTGCGCGGCGGCCGGGCATAGGGCTGGAAGCCCGATTCCACATAGATCGTCGCCATCAGGATCGGCACCGGCACGCCGAATTCCTGCTCGGCCTTCTTGGCGTCACGCGCCCAGTTGTTGAACAGCCCGTCGCGCTGCTCGAAGATCGCGCAGGCATTGGTAACCCTGCTCGGCGCAGAAGCGCAGGCAGACAGGGACACCGTCAGGAGGGCGATGAAAAACGCAATACGCATCGCTTAATCTCTCGGTTTCCAGAGATTAATAACCGGTAAAATTTAAGGAAAAGTTTAATGGTCGGGATGAGATGTCGGTGGCGCTAAATAAGCGCGTCCGGCAAAGAAATTTCTGACGATGACGGCGAGCGCAGTTGTTGCCGCAATGCCTTCCAGTCCGAGCCCGATTGCCGGCGCAACCAGCGTCAGGACGGCAAACACAGCGAGCGTGAAACGCGCCGGGCCGATGCAGACATAACGGTCGCGCACGAACCACAGGCTCGCCAGATAGATCGCGACCGGGATCGCCACAGCGTAGTCGCCGACGAGGATGGAGACCTCGGAATGGTGGGTGATGATGTCGACGAGCACGGCAAAACCCGCGCCGACCGCCGCGCCTGAGGTGAAGATGAAGAAATGGCCGTAGCCCCAGAGAAGCGAGCGCCTCAGGTGATGGCTGCCGAGTTGTTCCTCGCGGGCAAAATAGACCCACCAGAGCGAAAAGACGATGACCAGGGCCGATAGCGCCGTATGCACCAGCATCAGGTTGAATTCGCCGGCGAACTGGCGCAACGCGATTGAGCCCGCAAGCAGCGTCTCGCCGAGCACGATGATGTTGAGCAGGCCGTACCGTTCGACGATGTGGTGGCGATGCCAGGGTGTGTTGGCGGTCAGCCGCTCCGCAACGGCCGGCACCGCCAGTTCAAGGCCCACGGCGACCGCCCAGAGGACATAGGATACGCCGAAGGTGAGGGGCTGCAGAAAGAGGAAGCTCAGCCAGAGAAGCTGGACGAGGAAGATCCCGATCGCATAACCGAGCGCGGTGGGACGGCAGCCAGGGTCGTGATAGGCCGCCCGCAGCCACAGGATGATCATGGCGATGCGCATGACGGCGTAGCCATAGATCACCAGCGTGAAATCCGGCGCCTCCGTAAAGAGGGCCGGAATGCCGGCGGCAATCGTCAGCGAGCCGCCCATCAACACCATGGTCAGCAGCCGATAGACGACGTCGTCATTGTCATAGGCAGACGAGAACCAGGTGAAGTTCATCCAGGCCCACCAGATGGCGAAGAAGGCCATGATGAAGGTCATCACGCCCTGCGCCGCATGGTTTTCGGCAATCGCGTGATGCAGCCCGGCCGCGGCCGAAGCGATCGCGATCACCGACACGAGGTCGAACAGAAGTTCGAGCGGAGTTGCGACCCGATGACGCTCGTCCGGATCCCGGGGATGCAAGGGACGCAGGATAGTGGCAAGTGGTGAAGCTTGCTTCGTCATCGTTTGCCTGCCCCCGAGCATCAAGATTCGCGATCGAGGGAAATAGCGCAAAAAAGCGTGTTCAAGTAAAGAGTGGCAGGCGATATCGCGATGATTGAGGCTTGGGATGCGTGACGTTCTTGAGACGGAAAGGCTGATATTGCGGGAAATCGGAAAAGCCGACCTGCCGATCTTGTTTCGCATCTTCGGTGATGCCGAGAGCATGCGCTTCTACCCGCGCGCCAAGAGTTTCAAAGAGACCGAGGCATGGTTCGAAAAGCTCGCCTTCCGGAGTTATGAGGAACACGGTTTCGGTCTCTGGGGCATGGTCGAGAAAGTGACCGGCGAGTTGATCGGTGATTGCGGCATTACCCTCCAGCCGACGCCCAAGGGCCTGGAGCCGGAGATCGGCTATCATCTCCGACGAGAATGGATCGGCCGTGGTTATGCCTTCGAGGCGGCTGCCGCCTGCCGTGATTTTGGTCTCAGCGGCCTCGGTTTCGAGCGGATCGTCTCGATCGTCAGCCCGGAAAATATCCCGTCGCTCCGCGTTGCGGCGAGGGTCCATCAACGATGGGAAACCTACCGGACGGTGACGGCTGCTGGGGCGGAGGTGGATCGGCTCCTGTTCATCTCCGAACGGGATGCATCGGACGCAGACCGCCCGGAAGCGGCCACGCGGGTCGCAATGGTCGAGGCAGAGGCTCTTCTGTTGATGCGCCGCGAGAGGGAGGTCTAGAACCGCTCCATTTCGCGCCGGACCTTGTCAAGGAAGGCGGCGCGTGTTTCCGGCGTGCAGTTGTTCATGTCGTAATGGGCCAGAAACGTTACCGGCTGGGCTGGGTTGGTCTGTACCCGCAGCACGCGTTTCGACAGCTTTCGCGGCGGGTCGCCGGCGAGGAAGGCGCGCCAGCGGGTGGCGCCGTAGGTGGTGACCACCGCCACCTTGTCGATATGCAGTTTTCGCGTCAGCTTGCCGTCCTTCAGCTCGAAGGTGATGCCCGGCAGCCAGACACGGTCGAAATAACCCTTCAGCATGGCCGGCCAGCCGAAATTCCAGACCGGGGTGACGATGACCAAGCCTTCCGCCGCCTGCAGCCGGTCGACATAGGGCTTCACCAGCGACAGGTTGTTAGGGTAGTCGTGATAGGTCATCCGGTCATGGCGCGACATGACCGGATCGAAACCTTCGGCATAGAGGTTGCAGTCATCCACCTCGTGCCCGGCCTTCAACAGACTTTCACGCGCCTGCCTGTGCAGGGCGGCGCCATAACTTTCCTCGACCGGATGCGAATGGACGAGCAGGACACGCATCAGCCACCTGCTGCGGCAAGGCCCGGGAAGAGGTAGTTCTTGCCGGCGGAAAAATCGAAATCGGGATTATCCCAGGCGATCATCTTGCCGGGGTTGAGCAACCCCTTCGGATCGGTCTCCTTCTTGAAGGCGAGCTGGACGGTGTCCGTCTGCTTCATGCCGCCTTCTTCCAGCGTGTAGCGGTGCGGGTTGAAGATCGGGCAGCCGTTGTCGCGGTGGATCTGCATGATCTCTTCCAGCCGCTCTTTGGTCGTGTAGCGGACGAGAGGCAGGCCGGAGCACTGCATGCGACCGTCGAACTTGATGAATTCCAGATGGCCCGGCACCTCGTCGCCGAACAGCTTGGTCATCTTCTCGACCTTGGCGACATGGTCCGGTCCCGGATACTGGACCTGGAGATAGGTGAAGCCGGGATCGACTTTCAGGGCGCGCAGCGTCGTGTGGTTCCAGGCGAGTTCATAGGCATGCGGGATGCCCTTCATGCTCTCGACCTTGTCGGAGCGGAACAGGATTTCGCCCTTCTGGCGCTCGGCAAAGGCGGCGAAGGCGTCCATCGAATGCGGCGCAATCATCAGCACGACGATCGACTGGTTGCGGTCGCGCAGGAACGGCTTGTGGCGTGGGAAATAGTCGTAAGGGATCGGTGCCGCGATCGGGGCGATCTCCTTAATCAGCAGGCCGTTCTTGTGGGCCAGCGCATCGCCGAAGCGCACCGCATCCATGAAGTCGTCATAACCGACCAGCACGTCCACCCAGTCATAAGCGGGTGCCAGCGGCATCTCGACCTCGACGATGATGCCGTTGGTGCCATAGGCATGGGTCACCTTCTGCAGGTCCCAGGCAGTCAGGTCGAGCACGCGCGGTTCAGCCTCCATGGTGACGACGCGCAGGCGCAGGATGTTGCCGAGGTCGCGCAACCCGCCCCAATGGATCGAACCGACGCCGCCGGAACCGCCGGCGACAAAGCCGCCGATCGTCGCGGTCTGGGCGGTCGAGGGATGAAAGCGCAGTTCCTGGCCGGAATGGGCTTTTGTCTGGCGGTCGAGTTCGGCAATCACGATGCCCGGCTCGGCGATGACGCGGCCCGGATGGATTTCCTTGACCTTGTTCATGTTGATGAGGTTGAGCACGATGCCGCCCGAGAGCGGCATGGCCTGGCCGTAATTGCCGGTGCCGGCTCCGCGCGGCGTCACCGGCACGCCATGGGCGTAGGCGACCTTCAGCACCCGGATCACCTCTTCCTCGCTTTTCGGCGAGACGACGAGATCGGCGGTGACGTTCTCGAGTTCTTCCTTGAGGATCGGCGAGTACCAGTAGAAATCGCGGCTCTTCTGGCGCACCAGCGCCGGATTGTCCTCGACCGCGAGGCCTTGGAGTTCTTTCTTGATCTGTGCGTAATCCGGCATGTTCACTTGTCCAAAATCGGGTCCAGGTCACGGTAATCCGGCAGGCGACGGTCGATGCCCATGCCATTCCGCATCACGATGCGGTCGGCCTGCGGACGGGAAAGGAATTCGCTCCAGCGGCGTACGCTGAACAGCACGAGATCGGCGGGGCCGCCTTCGGCAATGACGCCGATATCCGGCCTGCCGAGGATCTCGGCGGGTGTCGAGGTGACGACACGGGCAGATGTATCGAGCGGGTGGTCGAGATGGAGGATGCGGACTGCCTCGCGGAACACCTCGACGGGGTCCATGTCGCCATAGGCGTAGAACGGATCGCGGGTATTGTCGGAGGAAACGGCAGTCTTGACGCCGGCAGCCGCCAGTTCGTGGAACAGCGTGACACCACGCCAGCGGGGCGTGCGGCCGGCATGGCGGTCCTGCAGGTACATGTTGCACATCGGCAGCGACACGACCGAGATGTCAGCCCTGGCGACCTTGTCGATGACACGGCCTGCGGTCTCGTCGTCCTGCCTTGCGAGCGAACAGCAATGGCCGACGGTCACCGAGCCTTCGAAACGGTTGCGGAGTTTTGCCTCGGCAATGGCTTCCAGGGTCAGGACCTGTTTGTCTTCCGTCTCGTCCACATGCAGGTCGATGTCGAGGCCATTGTCGGCGGCCGCCTTGAAGAGCGTGTCGAGGATACGCTCGAAATCCGGCAGGATGCGGGTGGCACCGCCGAGCAATCCGCCATAACGCTTTGCCGTCGCGACGATGCCGCCGAAGATGCTTTCGTCGAGCACGCATTCCAACGGCAGCAGGGCGACAGCCTGCAGCACGATCCGATCTTTCCATTCGGCGCGAAGCTCGTCGAACAGCGGGAAGGAGATATCCGGCTGCGGCGGGATGCTATCGAGATGAGTGCGGATCAGCTTGGTGCCGTGGGCATAGGCACTTTTCAGTGAGAATTCGAAGCGGGCGCGGATATCCTCAGCCGTCCAGTTGGCGATCCGATCCTCGCGCACGTTCATCAAGGCGCCTTCGAACGTGCCGTCCGGGTTGGGGCGGCGGTCCCAGAAATGCCCCTTGTCGAGATGCGTATGCATGTCGGCGAAACAGGGCCAGACCATGCCGCCGCGCATGTCCGCAATCATCAGATCGGCGGGTGCCGAGCCTTTCGACAGGATGGCCTCGATCTTCCCGTCCGCGATGACGAGATCGGCCTCCATGAGGCCGGCCTTTGCGGCAGCCGGCAGGCCCTTGACGAGGACGGCCGGCAGCGTCGCATTGGTGAGCGCGAAACGGCGAGCATCGGGAAGCGTCATGAAGGCAGTCATCAGTTTTCTCTTTTCAGGCTGCTTTCATGCCAGCGATGCAGGAAAAACCAGGAGATGAAGGAGGTGATCGCAAAAATCACCACGCCGAGCAAGGAGAGCAGGATCAGTGCCGCAAACAGGCGCGGAATGTTGAGGCGATACTGGGATTCGAGCAGCCGGAAGGCAAGGCCGGAACCTGCGCCCGCCGAGCCCGCCGCGAACTCCGCGACGACGGCCGCGATCAGCGCCAGGCCTCCGCCGATCCGAAGCCCCGTCATGAAATAGGGGAGCGAGGAGGGGAGTTTCAGGTAGAGCAGCGTCTGCCAGCGCGAGGCACCGTAGAGATCGAAGAGGTTGAGCAGGTTGTGGTCGACGCTCTTCAGGCCCTGGACCATGTTCGACAGGATCGGGAAGAAGGCGACGAGGAAGGCGCAGATCAAAAGCGCCACCTGGGTCGTCGGCGCATAGATCAGGATCAGCGGCGCGATCGCCACGATCGGCGTCACCTGCAGGATGACCGTGATCGGATAGAAGGCAGTCTCGATCCATTTCGACTGGATGAGGAAGACGGCGATGCCGACGCCGCCGATCAGCGCCAGCGCGAGCGCCTGCATGGTGATCTGCGTCGTCACCCAGAGAGCGGGCGAGAGCGTGCCCCAGTCGTTGTAGAGCGAGTTCGCGACCGCCAGCGGCCCCGGCAGGATGTATTGTGGGATACTGTTGGCGGTGATGATGAACTGCCAGAGGAGAACGAGGCAGATCACCACGCAGATCGGGACCAGGGTGCGCAGCAGCGTATCGCGGTTGCGGCCGAAGAAGCCAGGCTTCGGCGGCATCAGGGCGGTATCGGTGTCGGCCATCAATGTTCCTCCCCGCCGATTGCTTCGATGAGCATTGTCGAGACCTTTTCGCAGGCCTGGCGATATTCTTCCGAGGTGCGGTAACGTGCATCGCGCTCGAGGCTCGTGATCAGCGGAAAATCCGCATGCACCCGGCCGGGCCGCGCCTTCATCACTACGATGCGGTTGGAAAGGTAAGCGGATTCGAACACGGAATGGGTGACGAAGATCACCGTGATGCCGGTCTCGCGCCATAGACGCAGCACGTCGTCGTTGAGTTTCTGGCGGGTGATTTCGTCGAGCGCCGCAAAGGGCTCGTCCATCAAGAGCAGCTTCGGTTTGGTGACCAGCGCACGGGCGATCGAGACGCGCATCTTCATGCCGCCAGAAAGCTCGCGCGGATAGGCGTCGGCAAAATCCTGGAGGCCGACGGTCGCGAGCGTGTCCATGATTTCGCCGCGGGCGGCGGACTTGGAGACGCCGCGCAGTTTCAGCGGCAGATAGACGTTGCCGAACACCGTCTGCCACGGCATCAGCGTCGGCTCCTGGAAGACGAAGGAAATGTCGCCTTCCGGCAGGCCTTTGGAGTTGATGCGCGAACTCGGCCAGTCGATCGTGCCTGTCGAGACGTCGCCGAGCCCGGCAATGATGCGCAGTGCCGTCGATTTGCCACAGCCGGAAGGGCCGAGCAGACTGACGAATTCGCCCCCCTCGACCGTCAGCGACATGTCGGAGAGCGCCAGCGTGCCGCTGGAGAATGTTTTCGAGACGGAGCGCATGACGACCAGCGGGCGTCTGCGTGTCTCCCCGGGGGCGGGTATCAGCGGGGCTTGGGACATGCTCATTGCGGGCCTTGAACTTAGTCGGGACAGGGCGGCAATTCCCTCTCTCCCGTGACAGGCACAGCAAAGAGGGAATGAACCGTTGCGCTCTTCCGAGACTACTTTTTCAGCGCCATGCCGACGCCCTTGCAGACGAACTTGGTCGAATAAGCCTTCTTGTAATCGAGGTCGGCCGGCTGGACACCGATCGCGACCATGGACTCGAAGAACTTCTTGTAGCGCTCGTCGGTGATGCAGCCGATGCCCTTGGTCTCGGCGTCGCCGGATACGACGATCCCGTATTCCTTCATCTTGGCGATGGAATAGGCGAGCTGGCCATCCGTCATTTCCGGATTGTCCTTCTTGATCAGGTCGTTGGCGGCCTTGTTGTCACCATAGAGATAAGTGTACCAGCCTTCGAGCGAGGCATCGACGAAACGCTGCACGACATCCGACTTCTTGTCGATCATCGTCTGCGTGGTGGTGATCATCGTCGAATAGGGGCCGTAACCGGCATCGGCGATCAGGAAGACTTTCGGCGTCCAGCCGGCCTGCTTGCCGATCTCGTAGGGTTCGGAGGTCAGGTAACCCTGCTGTGCGGAGGCCTTGTCGGCGATGAAGGGGGCCGGGTTGAACGTGTAGGGCTTGAACTGCTCGTCCTTGAAGCCTTTGAAGTTCTTCTTCATCCACTCGAAATAAGTGGTGTAGCCTTCCTTGCCCATGAAGATGGTCTTCATCTTGGCGAGGTCCTCGAACTTTTCGACGCCCGCGTCAGGATGGGCGAGCAGGACCTGCGGGTCCTTCTGGAAGATCGAGGCGACGCTGACCAGCGGGATGCCTTGCTTGACGGCATCCATGTCGCCGAGCGGACCGCCCATGTAGAAATCGACCTTGCCGGCGATCAGGAGTGCGCGGTTGGCGGCATTCGGGCCGCCCTGCACGATCTTCACCTTCAGGCCGCGCTTTTCGTAGGTGCCGTCGGCGACGGCCTGGTAGAAGCCGCCATGCTCGGCCTGGGCAAGCCAGTTGGTGCCATAGGAGACTTCATCGAGAGCCGCAGCCGGTTGGGCGGCCAGCGCTACCGCCGAAAGGCCGACGGCGGCAAAAAAACTCTTCATCATCAAGGATTTGGACATGTCGCTTTGTTCCCCTGTTAAACCGTGCGGCATCGTGAGAGCAGCTTATGGTGAGCATTTGTACGGTTGCGTTGCTCTTTGAAAAGCATCAAAATTCGTTCACATTGATGCCTTTAGGGCAGCGCTCGAATTTTAACCTGCCAAATTGTGGTGCATGATCAAAAAACATGCAATGAGGGGCTTCGGAGAAAATGCTGCACTCGCGAAAACTTCAATATATCGACGAAATCGCCCGATGCGGATCGATCCGCAAGGCGGCGGCCCGGCTGAACGTCGCGTCGTCGGCGATCAACCGGCAGATTCTCGCCTTGGAGGAAGAGTTCGGGGCGCCGCTTTTCGAGCGGATGCCGCGCGGGCTGAAGCTGACGGCGGCCGGGGAACTCTGCATCGAGCATATCCGGGAGGTGCTGAAGACCTATGAGCGGATGGAAGCGCGCATCCGCGGCCTCAAGATGCCGCAGGCCGGCAAGGTGACGCTGGTTTCGACCGTCGGGCTTGCCGCAGGGCCGCTTCCCGAGATCATAGCCCGCTTCGTCGCGCAGCATCCGCGCGTGCGGGTTCTCCTGCGCAACGACGGGCCGTCGAACACGATGCAGCCGGTGATCACGGGGGAGGTGGATTTCGGGCTCGGCTTCAACATCCCCGCGACGCCCGGCATCCGCACGCTCGCCAACTTCGACATACCGATCGGCGTCGTGATGCCGCCAGGGCATCGGCTGGCGGCGGAAGAGGGGCCGGTCGACCTTGCGGATGTCGTGCAGGAACCGCTGGTGCTTGCACAGTCGGGCACCAGCCTGCGCAACATCATCAATCTGGCGCTATCGCCGCTGTCGATCGCGGTGGAGCCGCTGGTGGAAAGCAACGCCTCGGAAATGCTGAAGAAGCTGGTCAAGGCGGGCACGGGCCTGACGCTGCTCAATCCGCTCGACGTGCTGTCGGAATGCCGCCGCGGCGAGCTGATCTTCCGGCCGATCGCCAACCCGCACGCGCGCCACCAGCCGATGAAGCTTTTCGCCCGCGCTCGCACGACGCTCGATACGGCGACCAGCCTGTTCGTGGAATTCCTGCTGTCGGAACTGGCGGCCATGGTGGCCGAATTGCAAGCCAAGGGCCACCTGCCGCCCCAGCCGCATGGCCGGGACGCGCAGCGCGACGAGGGTTAGCCGGAATAGAGTTCGTCGAGCGGGAAGATTTCGAATTCCCGCAGCATCTCGATGAAGCCCGCGACCTGATGGCGGCAGATAGCCGCGCCTTTTTCGGCGGTGCCCTTCGAGGCGTCGCCGACGACGCCGTTGGGGTTCAGATCGTGGGCCACCCAGGACAGCACGTGCGGGGGGGCGGGCTGCATGTATTTCGAGCGGCTTTCCGCCTTGGAGACGAAGTTCTGCGCGTTCTCCATCCGCACCAGTTCGGGGCGGAAATGCAGCATCAGCGAGGTTTCGACTTCGCCGCCATGGATACCGTATTTCTGCTCGTGCTCGCCGATCAGGCCCGGCGGGTGCCCGAAGCGTCCCCACTGCGTGCCGATCACCGCCATCTTGTAGCGGACGCGCAATTCGCGGCCGACAATGCTCATGATGTCGACATTGCCGCCGTGCGAGTTGACGAAGACGAGCTTCTTTACCCCGGCTTCCGCCACCTTGGCGCCGATCGCGGTCCAGGCGGGGATCAGGATTTCCGGGCCGAAGGACAGCGAGCCCGGGCCGTAGACGTGTTCGTTCGCCTTGCCGATCTCCTGGGTTGGGAGGACGAGGAAATCGAGATCCTCGGGGCGTTGCGCCTTCAATTCCGCCAGCATGCCGTTGGCGATCGCCACGTCGGTTGCGATCGGCAGGTGGGGTCCGTGCTGTTCGGTCGAGGCGATCGGCAGGATGGCGATGGTCTTGTCGGGCGAAAGGCCGGCGAAATCGAGTGAATTGAGTTCGTTCCAGTAAAATGGCTTGCCCATGCTGTCCTGCCTTTCTGCATCTCGTTTTTGAGGGTTAGGAGATCGAGCACATCTCGAAAAGCATCAATTTCCGCCTACTCCGCTGCTTTTTTGAGCGCGCTGTTTCGAGCCATCTGTATCAAGTCGGGAAAAAAGCCGATTTCACTAAAATTGCAGCTATCCGTTTAAGCGCCCGAAAAACCCGAGCGCTAGGGTGAACTCGTCCAAGAAACGGCATCCAAGCCGTCTGAAGAAAAGGGTGCAGCCATGATCAAGAAGCTCATCATTTCCGCCGTGGTCCTGACGGCGCTGATTGTCGGCAAGGAATCACGTGCAGCAGGTGTTGGCGGTTTCGCTCGCGTGCTGTCCGAAAATGTGGCAACCGAACGCCATGACGGCGCGATGATCGACAAGCCGGTCGATCGGGCGCCAAGCCCGATCCGCGAGCGCCTTCCCATCCTCCCGGCCTATCACCACATCTGATCCGGAGCGTCTCTCCTGCGCTCCCGTCCGTTGCAGCACGACGGACCGGCCCGTCTCCCTCTTCAGGGGTGGCGGGCTTTCGCGATTCGGCAATCGCGCTGCTTCAAGCTTCCAAAATTGATTCCGCAGGCCTCTGGAACGCGTTGTATTTAATTGAATATTTAACGTTCTACGCGAAGTTGGGCGCTCTTCCCGTCCAAGTCCGGAAAGCCGCCGAACCAGCCAACCCCGCGGCGGTTGTTTGAAATAAGGAGTGATGCAGGTGCGGATTTCAATCAAGCATACATTGATACTGGCTTTTGTTGTCTTGAGCCTGGGCATTTTGGGTCTCATGGGCAAGATGCTGTCTGAGGAGATAGGCCGCTACCGAAACTCCACCCAACTCTCCGAACTGGCACAGCTTGACGAAGCGCTTTTCAATACGCTGATCGGACTGCGCGGCGAGCGCGGCGCCATTTCCTCCGCAATCAAGCTGGAGCCTGCCGAGCTGGCGTCCAGCCTCAAGAACATGGATACCGGCCGGCAGTCGATGGACAAGGCCTTTTCGGCGGTAAAGACTCTGACCGCCGACGTCGAGCAGGCAAGCCTGCGCGGTGCGATCTCTCCCGTCCTCAGCGCCTATACGCAGTGGGCCGGTTACCGTGCAAATGTGGATACGGCGCTCACACAGGCGGTCAAGGATCGCGATCCGGCGCTCGGCAAAGCCGTGCTCGGACTTGCCGATACGATGCTGGCCGATCTCGAAAAGGCCGCCAACCAGGTCGAGGCCACCATCAATGCGCGCGGGCCAGGGATGATCATGTTCACCCAGATCCGCTCCCTTGCCTGGACGGCGCGCACCCAGCTCGGCACCGCCAACTCCACCTTCGTCAGTGCCCTGATCGCCAAGCAGCCGCTTGCGGCGGAGAAACTGACCGAAATTGCGGTTCAGGATGCCCGCGTGGCAACCGCATGGGATGTCATTACCCAGCTCTCCAACGCGGAGACGACCCCGGAGAAGATCAAGACGCTCCACCGGACAGCACAAACGACCTATTTCGGCGGACCGTATGCCGAGCAGCGTAATGCTGCCCTCAAGGCATTCCAGGCCGGCAAACCCTTCGACATGGCGGTCGACGACTGGCGCAAGCCCGCCGCGCCCGCGCAGTCTTCGATCGCCGATATGGCCTCTGCCTCGCTCAACGAGATGACGAGGCTGACGGCAGAAGAGGCTGCTTCCGCAAAGCAATCCATCATCGTCTACAGTGTTGCGACCGTCATCGCTTTTGCGCTTTCGCTTCTCGGCATCTACACGGTCATCGTGCGGATCGCCAACCCGATCAGCCGGTTGACGGGTGTGATGCGCACGCTTGCCGGCGGCGACCTTTCCGTCGAAATCCCGGGTGCTGCCCGCACCGACGAGATCGGCGACATGGCGCGCGCCGTGGAAATCTTCCGCGAGGCTGCGCAGCAGAACCGCCAGCTCGAGGCGGATGCCGAACACTCCCGCAAGGCGGCCGAAGCCGAACGCATCGAATTCCAGCGTCGCGCAGAGTCCGAAGCCGAGCACCGGCTGACCCAGGCCACCTCGGAACTCGCCTCCGGTCTGCAGCGCCTTGCTGCCGGCGATCTGCTGTGTGAGATCGACAAGGAGTTTTCCGAGCAGTTCGAAACCTTGCGCCATGACTTCAACAGCTCGGTCCGCCAGTTGCGGACCGCGCTCGAAGGCGTGAACCGGACCGCCCAAAGCGTTCGCAGCGGCAGCGACGAAATCTCCACCGCATCCGACCAGCTTTCGAAGCGTACGGAACAGCAGGCTGCATCGCTGGAAGAGACGGCGGCGGCGCTGGAAGAAGTAACCACCAATGTGAAGCAGACCTCCGAAAGGGCGAGCGAGGCGCGAGAAATCGTCCGCGATGCGAGCTCCCGCGCGCAAAACTCCAGCACCGTCGTTTCCAATGCGGTCAATGCGATGCAGAAGATCGAGATGGCGTCGAATCAGATCAGCCAGATCATCGGCGTCATCGACGAGATCGCGTTCCAGACCAACCTGCTTGCCCTCAACGCAGGCGTGGAAGCCGCCCGCGCAGGCGAGGCGGGCAAGGGATTTGCGGTCGTTGCCCAGGAAGTCCGCGAACTGGCGCAGCGCTCGGCCAAGGCCGCCAAGGAGATCAAGACGCTGATCGGCAATTCCGAAGCTGCCGTCAACCAAGGCGTGGTTCTCGTCAATGATACCGGCGACGGTCTCAAGGAGATCGCCAAGCTTGTCGCGGCGGTCAACCAGCATATGGAGGCGATCGCCATTGCGGCAAACGAGCAGGCGTTAGGTCTCTCGGAGATCAACACGTCCGTGAACCACATGGACCAGATGACCCAGCAGAACGCCGCCATGGTCGAGGAAATGAATGCGGCCGGCGCTACTCTTGCCGAGGAAAGCAGCCGTCTTTCGGAATTACTGGCGCGCTTCGAGGTGAGCCGAAACAACGTCCGCGATCAGCGCTCGTTCGCCCCCGGACGGCTGGCCATGGCCAGCTGAGGAGCACCGCGATCAACCGCGCTGCCTAATGCCTTTGCAAGCGGCGGGATTTCACCGTTCGAAAATCTGAGAACCGCCGGCTCCTTTGAGGGCCGGCGGTTTTCGTTTCAACAGGGCTAACGGTCCATATGGGGTTTTCCCCATTCGGCGATGGCGATGCCACCGAGCGCCAGCGCCAGTGCGACGACATGGAAGAGCTGCAGGCTTTCGCCGATGATGGCGACCGAGAGCAGCGTGCCGAACACCGGCACGAGATTGATGAACAGCCCGGCCCGGTTGGCGCCGATCTCCTCGACGCCCTTGATGTAGAGCACCTGCGCGATCAGCGAGGCGAAGATGCCCGTGTAGAGAACCACCACCCAGCCTTCCGCATCCGGCCAGATCAGGCGGTCGGCCGAATATTCCCAGAATACCAGCGGCAGCGAGAAGACCATCGCGAAAAAGGCAGGGACCGCCATCAGCGTTCGCCAGTCGATCTTCGGGCGCCATCTGAGCGCCACCGTGTAGACCGCATAGGCGACGACGGCGATCATCATGATCGCATCGCCGAAGTTGACGGTCAGCGTCACCAGGGCGCTCAAGTCGCCGTGGATGGCGGTGATGATGCCGCCGAGAAGCGTCAGGGTGAAGCCGAGGATCTGCGCCCAGGAGACCTTCATCCGGAACAGGGCGAAGTTGATGAGGAAGATCAGCATCGGGATGACCGCCTGCTCGACCGTCACGTTGATCGCCGTCGTGTAATTGACGGCGGTATAGAGCGCAGCGTTGAAGACGACATAACCGACGACGCCGAGGAAGAGGAGAATCGGCAGGTTCTTCCTGACGACCGGCCAGTCCTTGATGAACTGCGGCACGGAGATGGCGAAGATGATGGCGACGGCGAAAAACCAGCGCCAGAAGGTCAGCATCATCGGGCTCACATGGCCGACGGCGAGCTTGCCCGCTACCGCATTGCCACCCCAGGCCAGAGTTGCAATGACGAGCGAGAGATAGGCCTTTTTATGCAAGATGGTCTCCGGCGCCGGAAAATGACGGCGATTTCAGGAAATAACGGGCGGGAATAGCGTGTAGTCCACGGTTTTGTCACGTAAAAACCACGCCCGAGTGACAAACAGGTCGCTTTCCGTCGGCCGAGGCTTTATAGATGCGGCCGTTTGCAATGCCTCTGAACGGTTTCCATCCGCCAAAGGCGGTGCATGTAAAATCAAATTGGCGCATCGACCGTATATCAATATTGATCTACGGAAGGTGCGCGTGTGGTCGCGTGGGGCATTGCCCGCAATACAGGAAGCACAGATGACGAATGTAGTCGTGGTTGGTTCGCAATGGGGTGACGAAGGCAAGGGCAAGATTGTCGACTGGCTTTCCGAACGTGCCGATATCGTGGTGCGTTTCCAGGGCGGTCACAATGCGGGCCATACGCTCGTCATCGATGGCGTCAGCTACAAGCTGTCGCTGCTGCCCTCCGGCATCGTCCGCCCTGGCAAGATCGCGGTGATCGGCAACGGCGTCGTTCTCGATCCGCATGCGCTGCTGGCGGAAATCGAAAAGCTGGGCGCACAGGGCGTGAAGGTCACGCCCGAGAACCTGCGCGTCGCCGACAACGCCACGCTGATTCTCTCGCTACACCGCGAGCTCGACGGCATGCGCGAGGATGCCGCCTCCAACAGCGGCACCAAGATCGGCACCACCCGCCGCGGCATCGGTCCGGCCTATGAGGACAAGGTCGGCCGCCGCGCGATCCGCGTCATGGACCTTGCCGACATGGAGACGCTGCCCGGCAAGGTCGACCGCATCCTCACCCATCACAACGCGCTGCGCCGTGGTCTCGGAGAGAAGGAGGTCTCGCACGAGGCGATCATGCAGGAACTGACCTCGGTCGCCGACCGCGTGCTGCCCTTCCGCGAAACCGTCTGGGAACTGCTCGACAAGCAGCGCCGCAAGGGCGCGCGCATCCTTTTCGAAGGCGCTCAGGGCTCGCTGCTCGATATCGACCACGGCACCTATCCGTTCGTCACCTCGTCCAACACGGTCGCGGGCCAGGCGTCCGCCGGCTCCGGCATGGGCCCGGGCGCGCTCGGCTATATTCTCGGCATCACCAAGGCCTACACGACTCGCGTCGGCGAAGGCCCGTTCCCGACCGAGCTGAAGGACGAGATCGGCCAGTTCCTCGGCGAGAAGGGCCATGAATTCGGTACGGTCACGGGCCGCAAGCGCCGCTGCGGCTGGTTCGACGCAGCGCTGGTACGCCAGTCGGTCGCCACCAACGGCATTACCGGCATTGCGCTCACCAAGCTCGACGTTCTCGATGGCCTCGACGAGTTGAAGATCTGCGTCGGCTACATGCTCGACGGCGAGCAGATCGATCATCTTCCTGCAAGCCAGGGCGCCCAGGCTCGTGTAGAGCCGGTCTACGTCACCCTCGAAGGCTGGAAGGAATCGACGGTCGGGGCTCGCTCCTGGGCGGACCTGCCGGCCCAGGCGATCAAATATGTCCGCCAGGTCGAGGAATTGATCGGTGCGCCGGTTGCCCTACTTTCCACCAGCCCGGAGCGGGACGACACCATACTTGTGACCGACCCGTTTGAAGATTAAAGTCAAGAATTGATTACCATTCGGCCGGCCTTCGGGCCGGCTTACATGAGAAAGTGCTGATGGCTGATTTTGTAGCGGTGATCCGCCGCGCCGTTGACGGTCTGGCGAACAATACGCCGGAGATGCGTGCGAAGGTTTATGAAAAGGCTCGTGGCGCCGTGCAGCGGCAACTCGAGAACATGAAGCCGCGTCCGCCTGAAGACATGCTGCGGCGGCAGCTCGACAAGCTCGAAGCCGCTATCGTCGACGTCGAGAGCGAACATGCCGAAGCACTGGAACCGATAACCGACGGCGCAAGTGCCGCCGATGCCGAGACGGCCGGTGAGGCTGCTCCGGCCGAGCAGCCCTCGGAATACCAGGACGACCAGCAGCAGGCTGCCGAATCGGCTCAGGCGCCGGAAGAGATGCAGGCCGCATCCGAATCAACTCCCTCCGTTCGCGCAGAACGGCCCGTCTTTTACGAAGACGGTTATGAAGAGCCGGTACCGGCCGTCGCTCAAACCGTGCCCGCCGAGCCGGAGCCGGTCGCGCAGGAACCTGCCGACGTGGAGCCTCCGGTCTCCGAGCCAACCGTCCTCCACGAGGAGGAAGAGGTAACGGCGGTTTCCGATCAGCAGGAACCCGCCGCCCAGCAATATGGCGACTGGCGGGACGACGTGCCGTCGGAAGAGACGCCAGCCGAACCGGCACCCTACGAACATTCCGAACAGGCGCCCGAACCGTCGCAGGCTTTCGACGAGAGCACGATCGAATTCCCGACGGCCGCACCCCTGCCGGCCTCGGAGCCGGTTGTGCCGGAACCGGTCGATGCTGCCGCCGAGCCGGCCGATACTGCCGCAAGCGAATCGGCCGACGATGATTTCCCCTATCCGACACGCGGTGAGCAGGCTGTTCAGCAGGCCGCTCCCGAGGTCGTGGAGGCATGGCACAACGAACCGCATCCGTTTGAAGATCAGCATCCGGTCGAGGACCGGATGGAGGTCGAACAGCCTGCCGAGGCCCACCAGGCGCCGGGACCGGCCAAGCCGGCAGACGAGGATTGGGGCTGGGAGGTGCCGGCCCCGGCCGAGCCTCCGGTGTTGAGCCAGGAGACGGTTGCCGCCGCTGCATGGAACGATGTGCCGGAACTGATCACCGCCGGTCCCGTCGTGCCGATCGATCATGGGCACGGTGGTACCGCAACTCCCGCCGACGCTCATTTCGATTTGGAGACCCATGTGTCGGCCGATTCGGTCCGCATGCCGCCGGTTGCCGATCTCCCGGAGCTCGCGGAGCAATCCGCCGCGGCGGCAGGAGTGGCAACGGCTGCCGGCATTGATCCCTTCGCCGAATATCTCGATGAGCAACATTCCAAGAAGACCACTGCCGCGCCGGCGAAGCCGTCCGACAGCGATCCGTGGGGTGATCTCGAGGAGCTGATCGGCTTCAACAAGGATGCTCCGTCTTCTTCGGGCGGTGGTGCGCGCAGCACGCTCCACACCGATGCCGATGCAGACGATCTGATGCATGCGCCGGCCAGGCCCTATCGGGTCACTCCGGTGCGCAAGCGCAACTATGCCGGCATCGTGCTGGCGGTCATCGGTCTGGCACTTGTCGGCGGCGGCGGTTACGCGATCTGGCTGAACCGCGACTCGCTGAACGACATGGTCGACGGCTTGATCCAGTCGAGCGCGCCCGGAAGCCAGACGGCGCAGCAGACACCGGCGCCCGCACCCGCAACGCCGCAACCCAACCGCACTCCTTCGACGCCTTCCACCCCTGCGACGCCGCCACAGAACGGTGCGGCCAATACACCTGCCGCGCCGCGAACGGCGGACGGATCGACAGCCGGGACCAAATTCACGCAGCGGCTGATGGCAGACGGCCGCGAGGTCGACGAGGGGCCGGGTGTCACCGCCGGGCTGGCGCAGAATGCGGAAGGCCAGTCGGTAGCGCAGCTCAATGCTCCGCCCGCCAATCCTCCGGCGCAACCGGCGCCCACTCCGAGCGCGCCGAACGGCAGCGCCAATGCGGTGCCGCCTCAGACGCAACCGGCTGTGCCGGCTCCGAATGCCGCCACGCCGCCCGCCAGTCCGCCCTCGGCGACTCCGGCGAATACTCCGGCGGTCGCAGGCGAAAAGATGTTCCTTTATGAGGAGCGGATCGGCCAGACGGCGCCGACGGCCATCGAGGGCTCGGTCTCCTGGTCGCTGCAGCGCGAGGCAGGCGCCAACGGCCGGCAGGAACCGGTCGTCCAGGGACGTATCAACGTGCCGGGCAGGGGCCTGACGGCGCTGATGACCTTCAAGCGCAATACAGACCCGTCGCTGCCGGCGAGCCACCTGGTCGAGATCGTCTTCGCCGTGCCGCCGGATTTCGAAGGCGGTGCGATCGAAAGCGTGCAGCGCATTGCCATGAAGGCGAGCGAACAGGATCGCGGCAACGCATTGATCGCGGTGCCTGCCAAGATCACCGACGACTTCCACATGATCGCGCTCAACGATTTCCCGGATGCACGCTCGACCAATCTGGAGCTTCTGCGCAGCCGCAACTGGATCGACATCCCGATCGCCTATCGCAACGGCCGCCGCGCGCTGCTGACCCTCCAGAAGGGCCCGGACGGCGAACGCGCCTTCAATGACGCGATCCGCGAATGGGGCACGCTCGGTGCAACCGCCAGCGGGCAGTGACCAGGCAGGCCCTCCCTGGGGGGCGGACGAGATTGACGTACTACGTCGAGCGTAGTACGTTCATCCATGATCAAGTCGTGGGCGAATAGTTCTACCCGCCGCTTTGCCGAGGACGGCAAAGCCAAGTTTTCGGGGATGGACGAAGAGGCCGCGATCGAGTTGCTGGCGGCGCTCCACGCCGCATCGTCCCTCAACGATCTCAGCCCATTAAGGTCCGTCGGCCTTCACAAGCTTTCCGGAAATCGCTCAGGGCAGTGGGCAATGACGATCAACGGGCCGTGGCGAATCTGTTTCACGTTCAGGGATGGAAATGCCTGGGATGTGGAGATCGTCGATTATCATTAGGAAGGATATGCAGATGATGGCAGTTCATCCTGGTCGCATTTTGAAACGCGAATTGACCGCGCGCAGTCTGTCGGCCAACCAGCTCGCTCTTTCACTCCGCCTGCCTTCAGGGCGGATCACCGACATCCTCAACGGAAAGCGCGGCATTTCTCCCGATACGGCCCTGAGACTGGCGCGGTATTTTGGAAACACCGCTCGTTTCTGGCTCGATCTGCAGACGGCCTATGAGCTTGCTCTTGCCGAACGAGAAAATGGCGCCCGGATCGCGGAAGAGGTCAAGCCGTCCGAAGCAGCCTGACGTTCCGCGCAGTGTAGCCGACCGGCTTCTTGCACCACCGTGGTTTTGTATCGCCTAGAGAAGCGTATGGCCGGCCGCCTGCAGCAGTTCGCGGGCCTTCGGTTCGTCGACCGTTTTGATCAGCAGGTGGTCGCCGTCGAATGTGGAGACCACGAAAATGCCGATGCCGTTTTCCGAGAGCGGCCGGATCACCGAGAGCACGATGCCGGTTTCTCCGAACGCGAACGGCCCCTGGAACTTGTAGCAGGTCCAGCCGCCGTCCTGTTTCATGCCGGAAGGCAAGCGCTCATTGCGGCAGACGATGGAGAGTTCGTCGTCGGTGCGGCTGATGCTGACGAAACCTTCGCCA
The DNA here is from genome assembly GCF_002968555.1 of Neorhizobium sp. T6_25. Classification (NCBI taxonomy): domain Bacteria; kingdom Pseudomonadati; phylum Pseudomonadota; class Alphaproteobacteria; order Hyphomicrobiales; family Rhizobiaceae; genus Neorhizobium; species Neorhizobium sp. T6_25. Next base: position 262,004 of record NZ_PVBL01000004.1, on the reverse strand, counting down.
TCCGCCCATGCGGGAATGCGGTCGGCGGGTTCAAGCCTGGCGATGGCATAGCTGCCGGCAAGTTTTCTGAGCGTGATCTGCGCTGCCATCCCTGCTTCTCCATTTCCAGTCCACGGATACCGGATAAAGAAAAGGGCCGCCGAAGCAGCCCCTTTTATATCGTCAGCGTCGCGCGTGATTACGCGTCGACGACGCGCAGAGCGTTCGCCTGGGCGAGCGCTTCCTTCTGAACGGCTTCCTGCACCTTTTCGAAGGCGCGGACTTCGATCTGACGGACGCGTTCGCGGCTGATGTCGAACTCGGACGACAGTTCCTCGAGGGTCACCGGATCGTCGGAAAGACGACGGGCTTCGAAGATGCGGCGTTCGCGGTCGTTCAGCACGCTCAGGGCCTTGGCCAGCATGCGGCGGCGCGTGTCGAGCTCGTCCTGCTCGATCAGCACGGCTTCCTGGCTTTCGTGGTCGTCCACCAGCCAATCCTGCCACTGGCCGGATTCACCTTCGGTGGCGCGGATCGGCGCATTCAGCGAAGCGTCGCCCGAAAGGCGGCGGTTCATTGAAACCACTTCCTCCTCGGAGACGTTAAGCTTGGTGGCGATTTCGGCCACCTGGTCGGGCTTCAGATCACCTTCGTCGATCGCCTGAATCTTGCCCTTCAACCGGCGCAGGTTAAAAAACAGCCGTTTCTGGTTGGCGGTGGTGCCCATTTTCACGAGCGACCACGAGCGCAGGATGTATTCCTGGATCGAGGCCTTGATCCACCACATCGCATAGGTCGCCAAACGGAAGCCGCGTTCCGGATCGAACTTCTTGACGGCCTGCATCAGGCCGACGTTACCTTCGGAGACGACTTCGCCGATCGGCAGGCCGTAACCGCGATAACCCATGGCGATCTTTGCCACGAGACGCAGGTGGCTGGTGACCAGCTTGTGGGCCGCATCCCGGTCGGCATGTTCGGCATACCGTTTTGCCAGCATGTATTCCTGCTGCGGTTCCAGCATGGGAAACTTGCGGATTTCGTCGAGATAGCGGTTGAGGCCGGCTTCGCCGGCAGTAATGGAAGGCAGAGTATTGCGGGCCATAAAGCACCCCTTTCCGATCTATATATCGGCTCCCTTTTTGATCTAGCTATACATGCTGAAGGCGAGCCAAGCGGTGCAGGTCATTTTCGACCCCACACCGACCCAAATGGCAGATAAGTACGGCAGAACAGTGATTCAAGTCATCACAGAAGCGTTATATCATTACAATATCGTAATATACAGCGCCGTGGTCTGACGCGCTGGGAAGCAAGACGATTGTGATCGTCTGGGATCCATGAGTGTATCCTTGCCTCACCCATCTCCGCCGCGTCAGAGACATTTGCGTTCCAGTCCATGCGCGTTGGAGCGGCGGTAACGGCTGACATCGCCATAAGCCTGGCTGCGCGAGACGCCGATATCCTTCAACTGATCGTCGGTCAACTCCAGCAGCGCCAGACGGTTGTGGCGCTGGCGAATTTTTCTCACGATGGCTGCGAGCACCCGGCGCAAGGGCGATGGCTTGGCCGATGCATCGTCGGCGGCGAGCGGCTGGCATGCCGCTGCGGGCGGCAGTTCCATGACAAGGTGATAGCGTTCCGATGTGCGGTCAAAGACCGCCCGGTTCTCGTTCTTCATGATCTTTCTCCTGAAAGAGTGCCGGCCAAATGCGCGCGGCTGGTGTTCAGGAGGCGGGCGGCTGGCGCCCGCCTCGATGTCGGTTACCGGTGCCGGTTTTTACTTGCTGGCTGCCTGGGCCGTGCGGGTCGCGACTTCGGCTTCCCGCAGCGCTTCGGCGCATTCCTCGCAGCAGACTTCGACCGTCTTGCCGCCGATCTTCACGGCGATCCGGGTCGAATCGAGTTCGCAGTCGCAGGCGGCGCAGGTGTTCTCTTTCATGGTGGCATCTCCCGATGTTGATCTTACGGGAAGAAGAAAAGCATTTTGGCAGGGGCTTCCGCTGTCAAAATCTTTAGCGACTGTCGCGCTGTCCCTATCTCAAGCCCGCAAAGCGCTGGAACTCCGCCGGCGTCCGTCCATAGGCATGGCGGAAAGCCGAGGAGAAGTGGCTGTGGCTGGAAAAGCCGAGTTCCAGCCCAAGTTCGGTCAGGTCGTCATAGGTGCCGAGCAGGTCGAGCGCCCGGGCCAGCCGCAGGCGAAGCTGGTAGCGGTAGAGCGGCGTGCCCTCCACCTGCTGGAAGACCTGCGTGAGGTAGACCGGTGAGACGCCGGTTTCACCGGCAATCTCGGCGAGCGTCCAGCGGCGCGCGAGATCGGAGGAGAGGGCGAGCTTGGCGCGGTCCACCAGCTTCTGACGCCCGGCGCTGGCGGTCGCGGCGCGCGCGGTCCTGACGCCGACGGAGCGGCGCACCAGCGTCATGGCCAGCGTTTCGGCTTCCAGCGTCTCGGCGGCGCCGCGCATCAGGCTGTGGCGCAGCAGCGCCACCAGCGCCTGGGCTCGTTCGTCGATCCTGAGACGCTGCTTGTCGAAGACGAAGCGCGAGCCTTTGGGATTGCGGTGCTCGGCCGGCACCAGTTCCTCCAGCATCGCTTCGGGCACGTCCATGCTCAGGCAGGAATCGCCGCCTTCGACCGGGTGGCTGATGTGGTAGGCCTCGTCGCAGTTGAAGAACAGGACCTGATTGGCCTCCGCCACCGTGTCGTCGCTGCCGACATGGCGCATGAAGACACCCCGATAGGGGAAGACGAGGCTGGTCGCATGGGAGCATTCCTCGCCGCTGCGATGCCGGCATTCGCCGTTGCACACGACGTCGCGGACCTTGATCAGGTCCGTGTCGAGGAGCTTTCTGACGGCGAGCTGGCTCATGGAGGACCTTGGGCTGCCTCGTGAATGTCGGGAGTTATATACTCTTCGACAGTGCCTCAGGCCACCCGTTTCATGCCTTCAGCGCTTCGATCAGCTCCGCCATGTCGTCGGGCATCGGTGCTTCGAATTCCATCACCTCGCCGGTGCGGGGATGCTCGAAGGCGAGCAGGAAGGCGTGCAGCGCCTGGCGCGGAAAACGGTTGACGACGCCCTTGGCCAAATCCGGCAGCAGGTTTGCCTTGGTCTTGAAGCCGGCCGAATAATCCTGGTCGCCGATCAGCGGATGGCCGATATGGGCCATGTGGACGCGTATCTGGTGGGTACGGCCGGTCTCCAGCCGGCATTCGATCAGCGCGGCGAGTGCGGTTGCATCCGGCTTTTCGTGGAAACGCTCGATCACCTGGTAATGGGTGATGGCTTCCCGGGCGTCGCTGCTGTCTTCCTTCTGCACGGCGCGCTTGGTGCGGTCTCCGGCACGGCCGAGCGGCGCGTCGATCGTTCCCTTCAGGCCGCGCGGGCGGCCCCAGACGACCGCCTGATAGGCGCGCTCCAGCGGACCCGAGCGGCCGTGGTCGGCGAACTGGTCGGCAAGGTGGCGGTGGGCGATGTCGTTCTTGGCGGCGACCATGACGCCGCTCGTATCCTTGTCGAGCCGATGGACGATGCCGGGACGCTTGACGCCGCCGATGCCCGAAAGGCTCGCGCCGCAATGATGGATCAGCGCGTTGACCAGCGTGCCGGTCCAGTTGCCGGCGCCCGGATGCACGACGAGGCCGGCGGGCTTGGCGATGACGATCAGGTCGGCATCCTCGTAGAGAACCTGGAGCGGGATATCCTCGCCCTTGGGCTCCGGATCCTCGGGTTCCGGAAGATCGATCTCGACGGTGTCGCCGGCATTGATCTTCTTCTTCGGCTCGGTGACCGGCTTGCCGTTGAGGCTGACGGCGCCCTGTTCGATCAGCGCCTTGATCCGGTTTCGCGAAAACTCACCGTCCAGCACAGAGGTCAGCCAGGCATCCAGCCGTCCTTCGGCCTCATTGGAGGCGGTGAGGACTTTCCTTGCACGCTCGGCTTCTTTAAAGGGATCGTTCATTCAATCATTCCGATAGCATTCGACAAGAACAAGGACGCCGCCCTCATGCCCCAACCCGAGATCGAGGAACAGGAAGAGCCGCTTGATCCGGCAATGGAGAAAATCCGCCGGAAGATGGTGCTTCTGATACTCGTTTCGGGCGGGATCTTGTTCGTCTGCTTTATGGCGGTCCTTGGCGCCATTGTCTACAAGGTCACGCAGCGGCCTGCCACGCCCGGGACGATCGCTTCGACAGGCGGGCTCTCGGTGCCCGCCGGCCAGCCGCTTGCGGCAACCGCCGAACTGCCTGCCGGTTTCGTCGTGCAGGGCGTATCCCTCTCCGGCAGCCAGATCCTCTTCTACGGACTGCTGACCGGCGACCAGAAGGTCCTGATCTACGACATTGCCGCCGGCCGCATCGTCGCCGATGTGACGGTGGCGATACCGCAATAATGGCACCGATCCGCATCGATGACGCGGACGATCCGCGGATCGCCGAATTCCGGTCGATCCGCGAGCGGGACCTCACCGGGCGGGAAGGGCGGTTCATCGCGGAAGGAACCGTAGTGCTTAGGATGCTCGCCACCGCACATGGTTCCGGCGGCGATTTTCTGACCGAGAAGATCCTGCTGCTCGAAAACCGGGTTGCGGGGGTTGCCGAGATCCTCGCAGGTTTTCCGGCGGACATTCCGGTCTACGTGGCCTCGGCCGCGGTGCTCGATCAGATCGCCGGTTTCCACCTGCATCGCGGCGTGCTGGCGCTTGGACGTCGCCGGCAGGAGAGAACGGCCTCCGAGCTGATTGCCGTGTTGGCCGAGAAGGCGCTGGTGGTCGCGGCCTTCGGCATTTCCAATCACGACAATATCGGTTCCATCTTCCGCAACGCCGCAGCCTTCGGCGCCGATGCGGTGCTGCTCGACCAGGGCTGCTGCGACCCGCTCTACCGCAAGTCGCTGCGCGTTTCCGTTGGTGCGGTTTTGTCGGTGCCGTACGCCCGGCACGGCACGATGACGGATATCCTGGCCGTGCTGATGGAGAAGGGTTTTGCCGTCTGGGGGCTTTCGCCCACGGGTTCGGTGGAAATCCGGAATGTACCGCCTTCAGAGCGTATGGTGTTGATCACCGGAACGGAGGGCGAGGGGCTGCCGGCGCACGTCCTCAGCCGTATCCGATCGGCCAGGATCGCCCAGGCGCCGGGTCTCGACAGCCTCAATGCGGCGACGGCGACCGGCATCGCGCTCTACGAGATCGCCATGGCCCAAGGTCGCCTATCTCAGGGCAGGTTATAGACGTCTCAGGTGTTCGCGTCCTGACTGGTCGCGAGCGTCTTCTTCGACCTCGCGGCCAGGCTTTCCCGATTGCTGTTTCCGGATTTTCCCGACAGGATCTTGTGGATCGGTGAACCCGAACCTTCGGACGCTGCCGTCATGGCCACCATGCTGGCAGCTATGGAGGCCAATTCCTGGCGAATAGCGTCGTCGTTGCCGCCGCCCTTCTGTAGGCGTTCGGAGAGCGCCGCTGCCCGGCTGCGGGCGTCTTCAGCCATTCCGGCGACGACTGGATCGACGTCCGGCTGCCCGGAAACCCGGGCCTGTCTCGGAGGCGGGGCATGCGGAATTTCGCGCAGGTTGATGTCCTCCGGAGTGATCTTCTTTTTCGGCGTCGCTTTTATCACTGGGCGCACAGCCGTTGAATCGCGAAGGGCGCGACTGGAATCGCGCGCTTCGGCACTGGCACCTTTCAGCTTGTCCCGCAGTCGGCCGATCTCGGCAAGCCGGCGTTCCAGCGCCGTCTCCCTGTCGGCACGGTCGGCGATTTCCTTGGCAAGCTTGTCCTCGAGCCGCTGGACGCGATGCTCTTCCTGGGCGAGCCGTGCCTCGGCATCCTTGGCGCGTGCAGTCTGCTGCCGGACGTCGTTGCGCAGCGTATCCCGTTCGTCGCGCAAGGCGGTGACGCGGAATTTGAGGTTCTCGACCTCCGTGTCGCGGGTGGAAAGATCGATCCGGAAATTGTCGGCGTCGGCGATCAACAGGAGCTGGCGCTGCTGCAGCTTCTCGATCTCCAGATCCTTGGCGGCGACGGTTTCCTCGGCGGTTTCGAGCGCCGCCTTCAACTGCTGGATATAGCTGTCTTCCTGACGCAGGCGCGAACGGGCGTCGGCAGCCTCGACATCCATGGTGTCGATCTGGGCGCGCAGGTCGGTGATCTCGGACAGTAACTGCGTGGCTTCCTCGGCCAGCCTGTCGCTCTTGATCTGCAGCGCGACAGCCTTGTCCCTTTCCTGGACGAGTTCCTGCTTGGTGCGGGCATTCTCGGCCGCATAGACGGCGCGGGCCATGTCCCGCTGGGCGCGGACTTCCTGCGGGCTGATCGGCAGCGTCGCCTTGATGCGGTTTTCTGTGTAGCGCACGATGCGATTGTGGACCGCCGGTGCAACCAGCATCACCGCAAGCGCGGCGCTCAGGAAACCCAAGCCGAACAGAAGAGCAAACTGGATCACGATGAGGCCGTTTCGCGGTCTGGATGGGAATGCGCAGGCTGTTTAAGCATGGTCACATTCAACCGGCAAGCGCCCTTCAGGCGGAAGGCCGGATTACCGGCCGCTGTGGCGCAAAACATGAATTCCCCTCCGTTGTCCGGAGAGGAGAATGGCGAATTTCAGAAAGGGTTCCAGGTCGGCGACTGGGTGAGCTTCAGATAACCGACGTTGATGCCGAGGCGAGCACCGAGGCCGGTGCGAATCGGCACGAGAATCATGTTGTTGTTGCGCAGCACCGTCATGCCGACGCCGGCGACCACGAAGGCGGAGCCCGACACGCCGCCGAAGCGGGCGTAGAGGCTGTTCACCGAGGGAAGGTCATAGACCAGCATCATCGCGCGGGTGCCTTGGCCGCCGTAGTCGATGCCGAGCGAAGGACCCTGCCAGAAGACCGGGTGCTGGCCGGCGTTCTTCGTATAGAGTTCGCCCTCGCCATAGGTCAGGCCGGCGATGAACGCGCCCGAGCCTTCCTGGCCAAGGATATAGCCGTTCGGCAGGCCGTATTGCGAAAAGGCGTTCTCCACAACTTTGGCAAGGCCGCCGCTGGTGGAGCCGAAGAAGCCGTGGCCGGCATCGACGATTTCCTGGGCGGAATATTGGTTGGAGCCCTGCTGGGCGGCTGCCGGGCCTGCGAAGACCGCCACGGCTGCGATCACGGCAAACACCGTCGCTGCGAAACGGGCGAGGGCGGAAGGGGTGTGGATGCGCATTGTCAGATCCATGATTGTATCATCCAGGGGCACGCCGTTTGCATCATGCTTAAGGCCCGGCCATTTTGAAGCCATGATCTTAATAATCGGTTTACCAAATATGGTGTCATTATGGCCAGGAACATTGCTACATCCTCGCGCAACCTTCAGATGGCAAGGCGAATACGGGGGGAGCATTCCCAAACAGGAGACCTACATGCCGAAGAATCCGAATCTTACCCTCGCCGGGCCAGATCTCGCGGCACTTCTGTGCAGCCGTGTCTGCCATGACGTGATCTCCCCGGTCGGCGCGATCAACAACGGCCTTGAGCTTCTCGACGAAGGTGCGGCCGACGGCGACGCGCTCGACCTCATCCGCACCTCGGCCCTGAACGCCTCGGTACGTCTCAAGTTCGCGCGGCTCGCTTTCGGTGCTTCCGGCTCGGTCGGCGCCTCGATCGATACGGGCGAGGCCGAGAAGGCCGCCAAGGATTTCGCCATCGCCGAAAAGAAGACCGAGGTCACCTGGAACGGCCCGCGGGCGATCATCGCCAAGAATCGCGTCAAGCTTCTCCTCAACCTCTTCCTGGTCGCCTATGCCGGCATTCCCCGTGGCGGCTCGATGGACGTGACGCTGGAAAATCCGGAATACGACGCGAAATTCATCCTCACCATCAAGGGACGGATGATGCGCGTGCCGGCCAAATTCGTCGAGATCGCCAGCGGCACTCTCGAAGAGCCGATCGATGCTCATTCGATCCAGCCCTATTACACGGTGCTGCTCGCGGAAGAATCCGGCATGGAACTGAGCCATGTGGTTTCTGAAGACAAGATCGTTTTCATCGCCGAGACCGTGGCCGCCTGAGACGATCTGCGGTTGTTTGGCGTCCGCGGGTAACTATTCATTAGTGCCATCCCCTTAATGATAGATGCTCGGAACCAGAGCGGGTTCAGCGTCAGGGGGATACGATGCAGCGTTTAATGATTGCCGATGGATCGGACATCGTACGCACGGTCGGAAAGCGAATCCTGTCGGAATTGGGCTTCCTCGTGATCGAGGCCGGCACTGCGCGCGAGGCGGCGACGCGCTGCAATGCCGAGCTTCCCAATTTCCTGATCATCGATGCAGCGCTGGAAGGCGCGCTTGAACTTATCGGCACCATCCGGGCGATGCCGAACGGCAAGAGCATCCGCATCTTCTATTGCGTCATCGAAGCGGACCTGAAGAAGATGATGGCCGGCAAGCGCGCCGGCGCGGATGATTTCCTGCTGAAGCCGTTCGATCGCAAGATCCTGACTTCGGTCTTCTCGGCCCTGGCGCAGGCCGCCTGATTCTCAAAGCCGATGCATCCACTCGACTGGCGGCAGCCTGCATGGTTGCCGATTCGCGTTTCGTTTTGGGTCCGCAGGCGGATCAAAACAAAACGTCCGCCTGGCAGCCAGGCGGACGTTTTCGATAAGGGGATTTTCAGGCAGCTCAGGCGGTTTCGGCGTATTCCGCCTCGGGTTCGCGCAGCACGTAGCCGCGGCCCCAGACCGTTTCGATATAGTTTGCGCCGCCGGCCGCATTGGCGAGCTTCTTGCGCAGCTTGCAGATGAAGACGTCGATGATCTTCAGTTCCGGCTCGTCCATACCGCCGTAAAGGTGGTTCAGGAACATTTCCTTGGTGAGCGTGGTACCCTTGCGGAGCGAGAGGAGCTCCAGCATCTGGTATTCCTTGCCCGTCAGGTGAACGCGCTGGCCGCCGACTTCGACAGTCTTGGCGTCGAGGTTGACGATCAGTTCGCCGGTCACGATGATCGACTGTGCGTGACCCTTGGAACGGCGGACGATCGCATGGATGCGAGCGACCAGCTCATCCTTGTGGAAGGGCTTGGTCATGTAGTCGTCGGCGCCGAAACCGAGACCACGGACCTTGTCTTCGATGCCGGCCATGCCGGACAGGATGAGGATCGGTGTTTTGACCTTCGAAAGCCTCAGAGTGCGAAGCACTTCATAGCCCGACATGTCGGGCAGGTTAAGGTCGAGGAGAATGATATCATAGTCGTAGAGCTTGCCGAGGTCGACGCCTTCCTCTCCGAGGTCGGTCGTATAGACGTTGAAGCTTTCCGATTTCAGCATTAGCTCGATGCTCTGGGCAGTCGCGCTGTCATCTTCGATGAGTAGAACCCGCATATTTTTCCCCTTTACCGCCGCGTAAGGTATCTTTGCCCCCTTACTCGATACGGATCCAGACTGAGCCTGATTTGGAAGCTGCCACTAAATGGTTAACAAATTATGATTCAACCTGGCAAGGTTCATGATTTCGTTAAGCAAGATTAGTAGCAACCTGTTTTCCCTTCAAGTTTGGCCATCACCAGGATTGAACCCGCGGATGAGGAAATTCCGCTAAGTGATTCATTCGACTCATACATTGTCGCGGCCAATTTAGGCCCTGGCATTTACCGACCCTTAAACGATCCGGTTTATCATTAATGATGCCCGTAAACGAAAGGTTAACGCGAGCCTTAATTTATTAACGCCGCGAGAATTTTTTGATCCTGAGTGTACCAATCCGGATACACGGGCCTGGGTCTCGCTATCCACGGAGTATTGCGTATGAAGTCGCGTGACAGCATGGTTCGCCTGAAAAGCTTTCAGGTCACCGAAAAGCGCCGTCAACTGCAGCAATTGCAGATGATGATGGCCGAATTCGAGAGAATGTCTAAAGAACTCGAGCATCAGATCACTCTGGAAGAGAAGAAATCCGGGATTACCGACCGGAATCACTTCGCTTATCCGACCTTTGCAAAGGCAGCCCGCCAGCGCGCGGACAATCTTCAGGTCTCGATTCGCGAGCTGAAGGTCCAGGAGGAAAGCGCCGAACTGGCGCTCGAGGAAGCGGAAGCAGAATTCGCCAAGGCTTCGGCGCTCGAAGAGCGCGATGGCGGAATGCGCGCCCGGGCTTAACAAAGTCGGGCGGCATCATCGACGGAAATGTCATAATCTGGGGCGGTGCCGCGGTGCCGGGCCCCATTTCCGTATTTTTAGTGGTCGTTAACGTTTGTGATTCGGGCCCGGCATCCCGTGTTAACGAAGGATATCCTGCCAGTCGGGATGGCGTTCCGCCTGCGCCTTGAAGAACGGGCAGAGCGGGATGATCTTCCAGCCGCCCTTGCGGGCTTCCTCGACCGCATGCAGGGCCAGCGCCTGGCCGACGCCCTTGCCGCGAAGCGCATCCGGAACCCCGGTGTGATCGATGATGACAAGTTCCGGAGATGCGCGCGAATACGTCATTTCGGCAAAATGACCTTCGACCTCGGCGACATAACGACCGCCCGACCGTGTCTCTTCCAAAGTAATATTCATGATGGTCCCGCTTTTGTCCGTTCGCCGATGGTGTAATACGGGGAGGGCCGAAGGGAAATAGCCAAGGCTGTCCCACCGAGGGTGACACATCGTCAACGGAGAAAGCAATGAACTGGCTGCGGCCGCTTCTTCTCGCGCTGGCCGCGATCTTTCTGGCGCTCGGGCTCTTTTTGCCGATCATCCGGCTCGAGCGGCTCTATTTCTTCAGCGAAACGCCGTCCCTGCTGGAACTCGTCGCGGCGCTTTTCCGGGAGGGAGATCTGGCGCTGTCGCTGGTGGTCGGGTTGTTTTCGATCGTTTTTCCGATCGTTAAGCTGGCGGGGCTGGCAGCGCAGCTTTCCGGACGTGTGGCGGAGGCAGGATTTTTCCGCCGCGCGATGCCGCATCTTTCGAAATGGTCGATGATGGACGTGATGCTGGTGGCGATCGTGGTATTTGCGGCGAAGAGCAGCGGCCTTGCTGTTGCGGTCTCGCAGCCGGGCCTCTGGTTCTATGCCGCTTCAGCCCTCATCGCCGGGCTTCTGCCGTCGCTGTCCCGGATCGGATCCGGGCAGAATTGAGCCGTCTTTCAGAAACCGAAAGGTGCCGTTGCGTTCGTTGCAGCGGCACCTTTTGGTTTCCTGTGCGGGCTTGACGCCCACGAATTCGGCGTCAGTGGCGATATTGCTGGATGCGTGTGGTGCGCAGGCCGGCCAGGCCGTGATCGTTGATGGAGGACTGCCAGGACAGGAATTCCTCGACGGTAAGCGTGTAACGTTCGCAGGCTTCTTCCAAGCTCAACAGGCCACCGCGAACCGCGGCTACCACCTCTGCCTTGCGCCGGATGACCCAGCGGCGCGTATTGGCCGGCGGCAGGTCGGCGATCGTCAGGGGGCTGCCATCGGGGCCGATGACATATTTTACTCGGGGACGTATCATTTCGGTCATTGGACTCTCTACACAACGCAAGACCACGTCGGTGAGCCTAGCTGCCCAGTTTTAATATTTGACTAAACAGGCAGCAGCATTTGTTCCCACTGTGGCAACAATCGCGCCGCGTGTCCCAAGGCAGGGCGAAAAGGGCTCATTTTCCAGGAAAAGAAGGTGTTTCGGCGATCGGGCGGTCGCTTGAAAGCGGGTGGTCAGAAGCCTTTGCCGCCCCGAAGTTCGGCGAGCAGCGTGCCGAGCATGATGCGCAGATCGAGGAAAATAGAGAAATTGTCGATGTAATACAGGTCGCATGCGATACGGGCGCGCGTCTTGCCGGGGCGGTCCGTCGGCCCGCGAAGACCGCGCATCTGGGCCAGGCCGGTCATGCCCGGCCGCATCGAATGGCGGCAATGATAATCCGCAACCAGGCTCTCGTAAGGAATGCCGGCCGCCAGCATGTCGATCGCGTGACAGCGCGGGCCGACCAGCGACATGTCGCCTTTCAGGACATTCAGCAACTGCGGCAGTTCGTCGACATTGGCCTTGCGGATGAGGGCGCCGACGCGGGTGATACGCGGATCGTCCCTGACCGTCTGGGTTATCCCCCGCGCATCGCCGAGATTGGTGCGCATCGAACGGAACTTGTAGACCCGGAACCTGCGACCGCCCTTGCCCCAGCGCATCTGGGTGAAGAGCGCAGGCCCGTCGCTGTCGATGCGGATCGCCAGCGCGACGAGCAGCATCAGAGGCAGGAGCAGGATCAGTGCCGAAAGCGAGACGCCGATGTCGATCGCCCGTTTTGCCGCGAGCTGCGTTCGAAGGCTGCCGCTGGATTTGTGGGATAAACCCCAATGCCGGATGAGGATTGGTGGCGGCTCGATGTGCCGCCAGCCGCTCGACCCGTCGGTGGTGTCGTCATGCAGATCAGGAACACTCAAAACCAGCCACCCCACCCCACGCCCGACGCCCTCTGGGCGGCGGCAACTCTTGATAGAATACCTCCGGCCCGGAGTCATCAGCCAAGTTAACCGTCTGTTAAGGATGAATAGAATTTTAGGGATTGCTGTTATTGCAGCATTGCCAAAGATAACTCTGTTTTTCCGGCGCCCAATTCCAGTTGTGCCGTTCCGGCATGCCCGAGCGTCAGGTAATCCCCGGCGGAAAAGGAAAAAATTCCCGTTGCGGACTGCATTTGTGCTCCACCGGCGGCGCCATTCATCAAAATAAGTGTCTGCGTTGCATTGAGCATCAGGCTGGTCGCATGGCCGGACGACGAGAGCACCGCTAGATTGAGGGCGACGAGGTACACGCCGTCGGCCGGCACCACGAGCCGGTTGCCGCCGCCGCCGACCGCAACGCCCAGCGAAAAGCCGCCGCGATCGAGCGCGAGCGTGGTGAAGCCGCTCTGCTGGCCGGCGGTCGGGGTGAAACTCGTGCCGGCGCGGTAAACGCGGGCGGCCGGCTGGTTGGGTTGCGAGACACGGCCGCTGGGCGAGATCGACAGTCCGGTCTTCCATGTCGTCCCGTCGCTGACCTTGACGGAGAACTCGGTGTTGCCGGCCAGGCCCATTTCCGCATGACCCGTCCAGTTCGACTGGAAGAGCAGCGAGGCCGTGTCGGTGGATGCGGCCTTGTTGATCTTGATCTGGTGGCCGTTGCCGGCGTGGTTGAACAGGCTTGCCGGGGAGGCGAGCGTGAGCCGGTTGGTATTGTCGGGCGGTGCATTGATGCCGAGCTCGTCGACGCGGCCGATGGCGGGCAGGGGGATGTCCTGCCAGAGCGTGCCGGAGAACACCTTGAGCTTTTCGGAGGCGGCGAACCAGGCCCGCCAGCCGACGCGCGGGATCGTGAATGCCCAGTAGCCGTCCTGCCAGGAAGCGACACGTCCCGCCTTGCCGGCCCAGACGCCGGTCGCTCCGGTCGCCACCAGGTAACAGGCGCCTTCTTCGGATGTGCCCGGCGGGCTCTCGAGTTCCGCGACGATCGTCAGATGCACCAGCGCATCGAGCCGCAGCAGCGCCTCGTTGTGGGTCACGTGTTTCTGCGCCTGAGAAGGCAGGATGAAGGGCATGTTCAGATTTGCGGTCGTATCGGCCATGGCTGTCTCCGTTCGGTCGCCCGGAGTCTAAGGCCGATGGCGGAGACGGGGAGGTGGAAGCCGCCAAGCCTTTGAAAAACCTGAAGCGGTCCTTGAGAAACGTGCCCACCTCGACGCGCCGTGCCTTTGGCGCAACGCCTGGGCGTTTCGTCGCATGCGGGCTTTTCGATGTCCTGATTGCGCTTGTCCTTTGTCTCGCATATGCGAATGTGAGCGCGGCGAGAGACAGGGAAAAGCATGCGTTATTCGGCCTATTCGATCTTCAAGGAAGCGCTGTCCGGCAACCGGATGTGGAAGCCGGCCTGGCGCGAACCGCAGCCGAAGCCGCATTACGACGTGATCATCGTCGGCGGCGGCGGGCACGGGCTGGCGACCGCCTATTACCTGGCCAAGGAATTCGGCATCACCAATGTCGCCGTGCTCGAAAAGGGCTATCTCGGGTCGGGCAATGTCGGGCGCAACACGACGATCATCCGCTCCAACTACCTGCTTGAAGGCAACAATCCGTTTTACGAATTTTCGCTGAAGCTGTGGGAAGGGCTGGAGCGGGATTTTAACTACAACGCGATGGTCTCACAGCGCGGCATGCTCAACCTCTTCCATTCCGACGGCCAGCGGGACGCCTATGCCCGCAGGGGTAACGGCATGCGCATCCATGGCATCGATGCCGAACTTCTCGACCGCGAGCAGGTGCGTAGAAAAGCGCCCTATCTCAATTTCGACCACGCCCGTTTCCCGATCATGGGGGCGCTCTACCAGAAGCGCGCCGGTACGGTGCGGCACGATGCGGTCGCCTGGGGTTACGGCCGTGGGGCGGACGCTCGCGGCGTCGATCTGCTCCAGCATTGCGAGGTGACCGGCATCCGCCGCGAAAATGGTCTCGTCACCGGTGTCGAGACGACCAGGGGGTTCATCGGCTGTAACAAGCTGGCGCTCGCCGCCGCCGGCAACACGACGACGGTCGGGCGGATGGCCGATCTGGAACTGCCGATCGAATCGCATGTGCTGCAGGCCTTCGTTTCGGAAGGGCTGAAGCCGGTGGTCGACCATGTGATCACTTATGGCGCCGGCCATTTCTACATATCGCAGTCGGACAAGGGCGGATTGGTGTTCGGGGCCGAGATCGACTTTTATTCCTCCTATGCGCAGCGTGGCAATCTGGCGACCGTCGAGCACACGATGGAGGAGGGGGTGTCGCTGATCCCCGGCCTATCGCGTGCCAAGGTGCTCAGAAGCTGGGGCGGGGTGATGGACATGTCGATGGACGGATCGCCGATCATCGACCGTACGCCGATCGACAATCTCTATCTGAACTGCGGCTGGTGTTACGGCGGCTTCAAGGCGACGCCGGCCTCCGGTTTCTGTTTCGCCCACCTGATCGCCAAGAACGAGACGCATCACGTCACTCGCTTCATGCGGCTCGACCGGTTCGAGCGCGGTTACACGATCGACGAAGCGGGCCGCGGCCCCCAGCCGAACCTCCACTGAGCAAGATCCCCCATGGCAAGCCTGATCACCTGTCCGCATTGCGGTACCAGACCCAAGGAAGAGTTTTCGATCCGCGGCGCCGCCGCGCCGAAACGCCCTTCGCCGACCGCCAGGGACGAGGTCTGGCACCGTTACGTCTATATCCGGGACAATCCGAAAGGGCGCTATCAGGAGTATTGGCATCACGTCGCCGGCTGCCGCCGTTTTCTGGTGGTCGAGCGGGACAACCTCACCCACGAGGTTTTCAGCGTGGCCGATGCCGCGGAGTTTGAGCGCGCGGGAGCTGACGAATGACCTCCTATCGTCTCGGGTCCGGCGGCGCGATCAATCGCGGCCAGTCGCTCACCTTCACCTTCGACGGCCGCGGCTACAAGGGCTTCGACGGCGATACGCTCGCCTCGGCGCTGCTTGCCAACGATCAGATGCTGATGGCACGCAGCTTCAAGTACCACCGCCCGCGCGGCGTGGTGACGGCGGGGTCCGCCGAGCCCAACGCGCTGATGACGATCGGGTCCGGCGCGCGGGCCGAGCCGAATGCCCGTGCGACGACGGTCGAGCTTTACAATGGCCTCGCTGCCACGAGCCAGAACCGCTGGCCGTCGCTGAAACACGATTTCGGCGCGGTGAACGATCTCTTCTCGCCGTTTCTCGGCGCAGGTTTCTACTACAAGACCTTCATGTGGCCGGGCGTGCTCTGGGAAAAGCTCTACGAGCCGCTGATCCGCCGTGCCGCCGGGCTCGGCAAGGCGACGATGCAGGCCGATCCGGACCGTTACGAAAAATCCTGGGCGCATTGCGACCTGCTGGTAATCGGTGCGGGGCCGACCGGTCTCATGGCGGCGCTCGCCGCCGGCCGGGCCGGGGCCCGGGTCATCCTGGCGGACGACGGCTTCAGGTTCGGAGGTTCGCTGCTGTCGGAAAGCGCCACGGTCGGCGGCCGGCCGGCTACGGAATTCGCGGCTGACGTCGTCGAGGAACTGGCGTCGCTGCCGAACGTGACGCTGATGGCGCGTACGACCGTGTTCGGCTGGTATGACGACATGGTGTTCGGCGCCGTCGAGCAGGTGCAGAAACACGTCGCCTCGCCATCGCCGGACCTGCCGATGGAGCGCCTGTGGCGCATCGTCGCCAAGCAGGCGATCCTTGCCACCGGTGCCGAAGAGAGGCCGCTCGTCTTCGGCGGCAACGACAAGCCGGGCGTGATGACGGCCGGGGCTGCGCGCACCTATCTCAACCGCTACGGCGTTGCCGTCGGCGGCAGGGTCGCGGTCTTCACCAATGGCGGCTCCGGGTACCGGACAGCCGCCGACCTCCTCGCTCAGGGTATCGACGTCACCGCGATCATCGACGCGCGGCCGCAATCGGCCGACCCGGTGCCCGAGAGTGTTCGCGTCATCCGCAGCGGCTCGGTCACCGCGACCAGGGGACGCCACCGAATCGAGGGGCTGATCGCCGAGCGCTCCGGCTTCGAGGAGGTGATCGGCTGCGATGCGCTGGCGATGTCCGGTGGCTGGTCGCCGATCGTGCATCTGATGTGCCAGCGCGGCGCCAAGCCCGTGTGGTCCGACGAGAAACAGGCATTTCTGGCGCCCGACGTCGGCGGCGCTTTTGCGGCTGCCGGCTCGGCTGCCGGCCAGGTGTCGCTCGGGGCTTGCCTGAAGGATGGTTCGGCCAAGGCCCATGCCGCACTCGACGCACTGGGCAGGCTGGTCGGCCCGCTCGAAACGCCTGAGGTCGAGGGTGAATACGATCCGTCCTTTGCGCTGCTCTGGTATGTGCCGGGTGCCCGGGACAAGGCTTTCGTCGATTTCCAGAACGACGTGCATGTCGGCGACCTCGGTCTCGCCCAGAGGGAAGGCTTCCGCCATATCGAGCACACCAAGCGTTATACGACCGCCGGCATGGCGACCGACCAGGGCAAGCTCGGCAATGTCAACACGGCCGGCATCGTCGCGGGCATGCGTGGCGTATCGCCGGCCGAGATCGGCACCACCACCTTCCGGCCGTTCTACACGCCGGTCTCGTTCGGCGCTCTGGCAGGCACTGCGCGGGCCGAGCATGCGGCGCCTGTGCGGACCTCCCCGCTGCATGGCTGGGCGAGAAAGAACGGCGCGACCTTCGTCGAATCAGGTCTCTGGTACCGCTCCGCCTGGTTCCCGCAGGAGGGCGAAAAGACCTGGCGGGAAAGCGTCGACCGGGAGGTCTTGAACGTTCGCGCCCATGCCGGTCTCTGCGACGTCTCCACGCTCGGCAAGATCGAGATATTCGGGTCGGGCGCGGCGGAATTCCTCGATCGCATCTATTGCAACAGCTTTCTCAAGCTGCCGGTCGGAAGAGCACGTTACGGGCTGATGCTGCGCGAGGACGGCATCGTCTTCGACGACGGAACGGTGAGCCGGCTTTCCGAAAACCACTATGTCATGACCACAACGACGGCTTTTGCCGCGGACGTGCTCGCGCATCTGGAATTCTCGGCACAGACCTTCTGGCCGGAGCTCGACGTGCGCTTGGTCTCCACGACGGATCAGTGGGCGCAGATGTCGCTCGCCGGACCGAAGGCGCGAATCATCATGAGCCGCGTCGTGCAGGACGATATTTCTGATGCTGCCTTCCCCTTCCTCGCCGCCAGGGAGGTGATGCTGCGCGACGGGCTGAAGGCGCGGCTGTTCCGCATCTCCTTCTCGGGCGAGCTCGCCTACGAAATTGCGGTGCCCGCCGGCTACGGCGAGGCGGTTGCCGACGCGATCATGGATGCGGGACATGAAGAGGGGATCTGCGCCTATGGCGTCGAGGCGCTCAACGTGCTGCGCGTCGAGAAGGGCCATGTCACCCACAGCGAGCTCGACGGCCGCGCCACCGCAGACGATGTCGGGCTCGGCCGGATGATGGCGATGCAGAAGCCGGATTTCATCGGCAAGCGGCTCTCGATGCGATTCGGGTTGACAGCCGCGGATCGGCTGCAGCTCGTCGGATTGAAGCCGATCGAGGCCGACAAGGAGATCAAGGCCGGTGCGCATCTCCTGAAGGAAGGTGCAAAGCCGTCGACGGCGAACGACCAGGGTTTCGTCTCGTCGGCCTGCTTTTCGCCAACGCTCGGGCATTTCATCGCGCTCGGCATGCTGAAGTCCGGGCGCGAGCGGATCGGCGAACGGGTGATGGTCTGGGACGGGCTGCGCGGTTCGGAAGTGCTCGCGCAAGTCTGCCCGCCGGTCTTCGTCGATCCCGAAAACAGCAAACTGCATCTCTGAGGGCTGCCTGATGTCGACCAATCTTCTCCACCGGCATGTCCTCGAGGATCATATCTCTGGCTTCGAGACGGATCCCAATCCGAACCATCTCTCCATCATTCGCCGGCCGGTGATCTTCTCGGTTCTCGCCCACGAGGGCCAGGAGACGGCAGTCGCCGAAGCCCTGTGGAATGCCGGGGATGCGGCGCCGCGCTTCTGCAGCGCGTCCGAATGGTTGGCCGTATCGCGGACGGTCGGAGCCGGGATGGTCGCCGGCATGCTGTCCGGGATCGCCGGAGCGTCCTTCGTCGATCAGAGCGACGGCCGCGTGCTCATGGAAATCTCCGGCCCGAGCGTGCGAACGATTCTCGCCAAATGCGTAGCGATCGACCTGCATCCGGAGGTGTTCGCGGAGGGCCATTCCGCGGCGATGTTGTGCTGCCATGCGGAGGCGAATGTCGCTCGCACCGGTGCCGACACGTTCGAGATTATCGTGCCGCGCTCGCTTGCCGGATCGGTTTTCGAGGAACTGATGGAGATGGGCCGCGAGCATGCGCTGACCCGCGGCTTCGTGGACTGAGCGCTGAGCCTGCAGGGCGAGGGTCGAATCTGAATTTAACGTTAACCGCAGGACGATCTTTAATTTCGCAAACCGGGTGTACCGGCTAATTTTTCGACAGAAGCTGCCGGTTTTTTGGAATTTCTGATCTTTGTGTTGTCAGATTGTTGAGAAGTGCTGCGATTTTGTCGATATCGCGGCTTTTTGTCTTCCCATTCCTTACGAAAACGTTATGGAATGCGCCAAAGAACGTAAGAACCCGCAAGGGCCAAATAAACGAGATGCGGCCCTTCCGGGATCGCATCCAGGGGAAAATATATGGAGTATTTTATCCAGCAGCTCATCAACGGGCTGACTCTTGGATCCATCTATGGCCTTGTCGCAATCGGCTATACGATGGTTTACGGCATCATCGGCATGATCAACTTCGCCCATGGCGATATTTTCATGCTTGGCGGTTTCGCCGCTCTCATCGTCTTCCTGATCGCAACCTCCTTCTTCGCCGGCATTCCGGTGGCGTTGCTTCTGCTGCTGATGTTGCTCGTCGGCATGCTGATGACGGGGTTGTGGAACTGGACGATCGAGCGGGTCGCCTACCGGCCTTTGCGGGGATCCTTCCGGCTTGCGCCGCTGATCACCGCGATCGGCATGTCGATCGTGCTGTCCAACTTCATCCAGGTGACGCAGGGGCCGCGCAACAAGCCGATCCCGCCGATGGTAACCGACGTCTTCCATATCGGCGGCATCACCATCTCGCTGAAGCAGGTGCTCATCGTCATCATCACGGCGGTGCTTCTGTTCGCCTTCTGGTACATCGTCAACAAGACGCCGCTCGGCCGCGCCCAGCGGGCAACCGAGCAGGACCGCAAGATGGCGGCGCTGCTCGGCGTCGACGTCGACCGGACGATCTCGATCACCTTCATCATGGGTGCAGCGCTCGCGGCGGTCGCCGGCGGCATGTACCTGATGTATTACGGCGTCGCCTCGTTCAACGATGGCTTCATCCCGGGCGTCAAGGCCTTCACCGCAGCGGTTCTCGGCGGTATCGGGTCATTGCCGGGTGCCGTTCTCGGCGGGCTGCTGATCGGCCTCATCGAGTCGCTGTGGTCGGCCTATTTCTCCATCGCCTACAAGGACGTCGCCACGTTCGCGATCCTCGCTTTCGTGCTGATCTTCAAGCCGACCGGCATTCTCGGCCGGCCGGAAGTGGAGAAGGTGTAACATGACAGCTGCAACCGAAACCGGTCATCCGAACGTACTTGCCAAGGCGGTGCGGGAAGGCATTTTCGCCGGCGTCATCTCCTTCTTCATGTTCCTGCTGTTCGTCGGCGTCGAGACCTATCAGGACATCAACAACGCGCTCGTCTGGCGCACCCGCTGGGGTCTTCTGGCGATCTTCGTGCTGGTAGCGGCGGTCAGCCGCTTCCTCACCGTCGGGTTCATCAAGCCGCATATCGACCGTCGCAAGCTCGCCAAGGCAAAGAGCGGCGTTCTGGAAATTTCCGAGCAGAAGAGCTTCTTCCACCGGCATTTCCTCAAGATCGCGCTGATCTTCCTGCTGGTCTATCCCTTCCTGTCGCTGCTCATCGTCGGCAAGCAGGGCTCGCTGAAATATGTCGACAATTTCGGCATCCAGATCCTCATCTACGTGATGCTCGCCTGGGGCCTGAACATCGTCGTCGGCCTCGCCGGACTGCTCGACCTCGGTTACGTCGCCTTCTATGCAGTCGGCGCCTATTCCTATGCGCTGCTGTCCTCCTATTTCGGCCTGTCCTTCTGGCTGCTCCTGCCGATGTCGGGCGTTCTCGCGGCACTCTGGGGGATCATCCTCGGCTTCCCGGTTCTGAGGCTGAGGGGCGACTATCTCGCCATCGTGACGCTCGCCTTCGGGGAAATCATCCGCCTGGTGCTGATCAACTGGACCGATGTGACCAAGGGAACATTCGGGATTTCGGGTATCGCCAAGGCCTCGTTCTTCGGCATCTGGTCCTTCGATACCGGCAGCGCGAACAGCTTCGTCAAGGCCTGGGGCCTGTCGGCTTCCTCGGTCTATTACAAGATCTTCCTGTTCTACATCATCCTGGCGCTCTGCATGCTCACCGCCTACGTCACCATACGGCTTCGGCGCATGCCGATCGGCCGGGCCTGGGAAGCGCTGCGCGAGGACGAGATCGCCTGCCGTTCGCTCGGCATCAACACCGTCACCACCAAGCTGACCGCCTTTGCGACCGGCGCAATGTTCGGGGGAATCGCGGGTTCCTTCTTCGCCACCCGCCAGGGTTTCGTCTCGCCGGAAAGCTTCGTCTTCCTGGAATCGGCCGTGATCCTGGCAATCGTCGTTCTCGGCGGCATGGGGTCGCTGACAGGCATCGCGATCGCCGCGGTGGTGATGGTCGGCGGCACCGAGGTGCTGCGCGAAATGTCCTTCCTCAAGGTCGTGTTCGGACCGGATTTCACGCCTGAACTCTACCGCATGCTGCTTTTCGGCCTGGCGATGATCATCGTCATGCTGTTCAAGCCGCGGGGCTTCGTCGGATCGCGAGAACCGACGGCCTTCCTCAAGGAGCGCAGGGCGGTCTCCGGAAGCTTTACCAAGGAGGGCCACGGCTGATGGCTCTCGGAACGACGACAATGACGAACGATACGATCCTCAAGGTCGAGCACCTGTCGATGAAGTTCGGCGGCCTGATGGCCATCAACGATCTCTCGCTGGAGGTACGGCGCGGCGAGATCACCGCGCTGATCGGGCCGAACGGCGCCGGCAAGACGACGGTGTTCAACTGCATCACCGGCTTCTACAAGCCGACCATGGGAATGCTCACCCTGCAGCGCAGGGACGGCAAGGAATTCCTGCTGGAACGCCTGCGCGACTTCGAGATTCCCAAGCTGGCCGGCGTCGCCCGCACGTTTCAGAACATCCGCCTGTTCTCGGGCCTGACGGTTCTCGAAAACCTGCTGGTCGCGCAGCACAATGCCCTGATGAAGGCCTCGGGCTACACGATCCTCGGGCTCCTCGGTCTGCCGGCCTATAACAGGGCCGTCGATGCCTCGATCGAAAAGGCGAAATACTGGCTCGACAAGGCGGATCTGACAGATCGTGCCGACGACCCTGCCGGCGACCTTCCCTACGGTGCCCAGCGGCGGCTCGAAATCGCCCGCGCGATGTGCACCAACCCGGAACTGCTGTGCCTCGACGAACCGGCTGCCGGCCTCAACCCGCGCGAATCTGCGGCGCTCAACGCGCTGTTGCACCTGATCCGCGACGAGGGCGCTTCGATCCTGCTGATCGAGCACGACATGTCGGTGGTCATGGAGATTTCCGACCATGTCGTGGTGCTGGAATACGGCCAGAAGATATCCGATGGCTCGCCGGACCATGTGAAGAACGACCCACGAGTGATCGCCGCATATCTCGGCGTCGAGGATGACGAGGTGGAAGAGGTGATTGCGGTAGAACTCGAGGGGGGCAATCACTGATGGCGGCCGAGAACCTTCTGAAAGTCGAGGCTGTCGAGACCTACTACGGCAATATCCGTGCACTCGCAGGCGTCGATGTCGAAGTCAACAAGGGTGAGATCGTCAGCCTGATCGGCGCCAACGGCGCCGGCAAGTCGACGCTGATGATGACCATCTGCGGCAGCCCGCAGGCCCGAACCGGCTCGATCATCTTCGACGGCGAGGACATCACCAAGCTGCCGACGCACCTGATCGCACGCCGCCGCATCGCCCAGTCTCCCGAAGGCCGGCGCATCTTTCCGCGCATGACCGTCTACGAGAACCTGCAGATGGGGGCCGGCCTCGACAACCTCAAATACTTCAACGAGGACGTCGAGAAGATCTTCACGCTCTTCCCGCGCCTCAAGGAGCGCCAGAGCCAGCGCGGCGGCACGCTTTCGGGCGGCGAGCAGCAGATGCTGTCGATCGGGCGTGCGCTGATGGCGCGGCCGAAGCTGCTCTTGCTCGACGAGCCCTCGCTGGGCTTGGCGCCGCTGATCGTCAAGGGCATTTTCGAGGCGATCAAGAAGCTGAACCAGGAAGAGGGCCTGACCGTCTTCCTGGTCGAGCAGAATGCGTTCGCGGCACTGAAACTCTCCGACCGTGGCTATGTGATGGTCAACGGCAAGGTGACGATGAGCGGCTCCGGAAAAGAGCTTCTCGCCAATCCGGAAGTGCGCGCCGCTTACCTTGAAGGTGGACGGCATTGATCGTTAAGGTTGTACTAATGGCAGCCGGAGGAATTTAGGATGCAGGGACTGTTTTTCGAAAGCGACAGCGGCGTGCGGTACCTCTTGCGTTTCCTTGTGCTGATCATCGGTTTCTGGACTGCATGGCGCTCGGGCAAGGCCGCCGCCGAGGGCTGGAACGGCTATACGACGGTGGTGGTCTATACGCTGCTACTCGGCGTGGCGATGCGTTTTCTGCACTATGCGCTGTTCCAGGGGCCATTCATCAGCCCGTTCTACTACATCATTGACGTGGCCATCCTGCTCGTCTTTTCGAGCGCCGGATTCCGCATTCGGCGGACGCGCCAGATGGTGCAGAATTACTATTGGCTCTACGAGCCTGCTTCCGCTTTCTCCTTCAAGAAGAAAGATTGACAGCCGAACTTTTCTGCCCTCAGATTAGCTCGGGTTG
The DNA here is from genome assembly GCF_002968555.1 of Neorhizobium sp. T6_25. NCBI lineage: Bacteria > Pseudomonadati > Pseudomonadota > Alphaproteobacteria > Hyphomicrobiales > Rhizobiaceae > Neorhizobium > Neorhizobium sp. T6_25. Next base: position 238,593 of record NZ_PVBL01000004.1, on the reverse strand, counting down.
AAACCATAAGTAACCTAGAGTGGAACATTTCCGGCGCAGTGATGGTGGGTATTGCGCCCGGTTTCGAAAAATCAGCTCACCTAAAAAATTGGGAGTAACTCGATGAAGAAGTCTCTTCTTTCCGCGGTTGCGCTGACGGCCATGGTCGCCTTCAGCGGTAGCGCATGGGCCGACATCGTTATTGGCGTCGGCGGTCCGCTCACGGGTCCGAACGCCGCCTTCGGTGCGCAGCTCCAGAAGGGTGCCGAACAGGCCGCAGCCGACATCAATGCCGCTGGCGGCATCAACGGCGAAAAGATCAAGATCGTCCTCGGCGACGACGTGTCGGACCCCAAGCAGGGCATCTCGGTTGCCAACAAGTTTGCATCCGACGGCGTCAAGTACGTGGTCGGCCACTTCAACTCCGGCGTCTCGATTCCGGCTTCCAAGGAAGTCTATGCCGAAAACGGCATGCTCGAAATCACCCCGGCTGCGACCAACCCGGTCTTCACCGAGCGTGGCCTGTGGAACGTGTTCCGTACCTGCGGTCGTGACGACCAGCAGGGCGGCGTTGCCGGCGCTTACCTCGCCGACAAGTTCAAAACTGCCAAGATCGCCATCATCGACGACAAGACGCCTTACGGCCAGGGCCTTGCCGAAGAGACCAAGAAGGCAATGAACGCCAAGGGCCTCAAGGAAGTTATCCGCGAAGGCGTCAACGTCGGCGACAAGGACTTCTCGGCGCTCATCTCCAAGATGAAGGAAGCCGGCGTCACGATCATCTACTGGGGCGGTCTCCACACCGAAGCCGGCCTGATCATCCGCCAGGCCAAGGACCAGGGCCTCAAGGCTACGCTCGTTTCGGGTGACGGTATCGTCTCCAACGAACTGGCTTCGATCGCCGGCGACGCCGTCGCAGGCACGCTCAACACCTTCGGCCCCGACCCGACGCTGAACCCGGCCAACAAGGACCTGGTTGCCAAGTTCAAGGCAGCCGGCTTCAACCCGGAAGCCTACACGCTGTATTCCTACGCAGCCGTGCAGGTCATCGCTGCCGGCATCAAGGCAACCGGCAAGGCCGACGACGCTGAAGCCGTTGCCAAGGTGCTGCATGAAAAGGGTCCGTTCAAGACCGTTCTCGGCGACATTGCCTTCGACGCAAAGGGCGACCCGAAGATCCCGGGCTACATCATGTACGAATGGAAGAAGGGTCCGGACGGCAAGTACAGCTACTTCCCGCAGGGCTGAGCCGTTATCGGCAACCGTATCTTAGAAGGAGCCCGGTCAAAAGCCGGGCTTCTTTGCGTTTGGGGGATTCTCCTCTTCTCCCCGCGGGAGGTGGAGCAAGCTGAATACTGCGGAGAGGGAACTCACATCTCGTGCAGCACATGTGCCGCCTTGACGGCTGCCGACGCGCGGTTCTCGACGCCGAGCTTCACATAGATCTGTTCCAGATGCTTGTTCACCGTGCGGGCCGAAAGGCCGAGGATATCGGCGATGTCGCGGTTCGATTTGCCCTTGGCGATCCACAGCAACACCTCGGATTCCCGTTGTGTCAGGGGGAAATGCTGGCGCAGCACCTCGTCGTCGGGGCGCTTGTTGGCGGCCGTCAGGCGGAAGAGATGTTCGTCCGCGCCGATCGCGCCGAGGAAGGAGAACTGCAGGCTCGCCTGGCCGTTCTGGACGAGGGCGAAGGCGGCGTCGCGGGCAAAGCCCGGCTTGTCGCGCTCGTCCATCCAGGTTGAAATCCGGCGCGAAACGATGTCGAGCCCGTCGTCGCTATTGGTCGCCGCATTGATCAGCCGTGTCGCCTGGGGGGTCGACCAGTGGATCGCGCCACTCGCCTTGACCGCCAGCAGATGGCGGCCGGCGGCGTCGAGCGCCACACGGGCGCTCTGGGCCGAACGGGCATTGGAGAGGTGCACCCGGATGCGGGCGCGCAGTTCGTCGATATTGATCGGCTTGGTCAGATAATCGACGCCGCCGGAATCAAGGGCGTTGACGACGTGTTCGGTCTCGGTGAGGCCGGTCATGAAGATGACTGGCACCTGGGCGATGCCCCCATTGGTCTTCAGCTTCCGGCAGGTCTCGAAACCGTCCATGCCCGGCATCACAGCGTCGAGCAGGATGAGATCCGGGGTGATACGCTCGACGATGTTGAGCGCCGACTGGCCGGCGGTGGCGATCAGCACCGAAAAGCCGGATTTTTCGAGCGCTTCGGTGAGGAAGCCCAGCGTTTCGGGGCTGTCATCCACAAGAAGGACGATATCGCGCGGCAGAGCAGTTTCAGCCATCACTCGTCCTTTCTGCCTCAAGGCGGCTCAGGAATTTCATATAACCGGCAAGATCGAATGCCTGTACGTAGGCGCCGAGTTCTTCCGTGAAGGGGCGGTGTTCCTCCTCCCGGGCGAGATCGGCGAGTTTCGCTTCGATACCGCGCACGTAGCCGATTTCGCCGAGCCGCAAAAGGTCCTGGACATGGTTCGTCCCCGGACTTTTGATCGGTTTCTTCGGGCCGACAACCGCTGGAATCACCGTTTCATTCTCATAGACCCAGACGAGGCCGAGATGGGCGGCGAGCTTGTCGGCGAGCCTGCGGATATCGACCGGTTTGGCGATCGCGTCGTTGTGGCCCTCGTCGCCGGAATGCGTGGCGAAGCCGTCGCCGATATTGGCCGAGAGCATGACGATCGGTGCCACCTGGCCGATCTCGCGCAGCCGGGAGACGAGCTGCCAGCCGCTCATGCCGGGCATGGAAATATCGACCAGGAACAGGTCCGGCGTCACGCCCTCGATGAGGGTCAGGCAGTCGGGCCCGCTATTGGCGGTCAGCACGACGAAATCCATCGGTACCAGCACTTCGCGCATCAGGTCGCGGTGGTCCTCATTGTCGTCGACGAGGACGATGGTGCGGCGCGGGCCGGTATAGGAGACGATCTTCTTCTCCGCCGCCGGCGCGGTGTTCGGCCGCTCGATGGCGGACAGCATCAGCCGCACCTTGAAGATAGAGCCTTCGCCCTTGGTGCTGGCGACAGCGATCTCGCCGCCGAGCGTGTTGGTGAGGAGCTGGGTGATGGTGAGGCCGAGACCGAGCCCGGGCATCGGCCTGATGCTTTCCGCCTCGCCGCGCTGGAAGGGCTCGTAGATGCGGCCGAGATCCTTTTCGGCAATGCCCCGGCCTGTATCGGAAACGGTGAAGGTAGCGACCTGGCTGCGATAGGCGACCTCGAATTTCACCGTACCCTCGTCGGTGAACTTGATCGCATTGGATAGCAGGTTGACGAGGATCTGGCGCAGTCGCTTTTCGTCGGTGCGGACATATTGGGGCAGGGAGCGGGCGCGCTCGTGCTCGAAGGTCAGACCCTTGGCCTGCGCCTGCAAACCGAACATTTCAACGATCTGGTCCAAGAAATCCTGGATGTTGATCTCGTTGGAATAGACCTGCAGCCGGCCGGCCTCGATCTTGGAAATGTCGAGCAGACCGTCGATCAGGCCCGACAGGTGGTCGGCGGAGCGTTTGATGACCTTGATCGCCGACTGGCGCGGTGCCGGGATCGTGTCGTCGCGCTCGAGGATCTGGGCGTAACCGAGCACGGCGTTGAGCGGCGTTCGCAGCTCATGGGAAAGGCCGACGACGTAACGGCTCTTGGCGCGGTTGGCGGATTCGGCCGTCTCCTTGGCCTCCTGGAGCGCCGCGTCGGTCTTCTTGTGGGCGGCGATTTCCTTCAGCAGCAGCGTGTTCTGACGGGAGGATTCCTCTTCCGCCACCACCCGGCTGTCATGGGCGAGCACATAGAACCACGAGACGATGCCGGCGATGATCGCAAAGACGAAGAAGACGATCAGCACCGTGCCGAAAATCACTTCGGCATTGACCGGGGTTGCCTGGCTGACCTGATAGGCGATCATTCCGAGGATTGCGCCGATCGCCGAGATCGACAGCACAGCCGTCGTCGCGTAACGCCCGAGACGGGTCATCAGGCGGGTGATGACGCTGTCCGGCAGGAAGGAGCGGGCGACGGCCCCAACCTGCGTGTTGAGCCGTGCATGCGGCTTGCACATGTCGTGGCAGCGGCTGTCGAGCGAGCAGCAGAGCGAGCAGATCGGCGCCGCATAGGCCGGGCACCAGGCCATGTCTTCGTGCTCGAACGGGTGCTCGCAGATGGAACAGGTGATCGAGCCAACGCTCTTCCAGCTCTGGCGCGGTTTGCGGGCGAGATAGAATTTGCCCCTGGTGGCAAAGGCGAGCGCCGGCGAGATCAGGAAGGCGACCAATGTCAGGTATGTGGCGAGCGAGGCCATCAACGGGCCGAACAGGCCGAAATGGGCGGCGAGCGCTATCGCCGCCGAGCCGAACATCGAGCCTAAGCCCACGGGGTTGATGTCGTAGAGATGGGCGCGCTTGAACTCGATGCCTTCCGGCGACAGGCCGAGCGGCTTGTTGATCATCAGATCGGCCGAGATGGTGCAGAGCCAGGCCATGGCGACGATCGAGAAGATGCCGAGCGTCGCTTCGAGCAGCCGGTAGATGCCGAGCTCCATCAGGAGCAGCGCGATCACCACGTTGAACACCAACCAGACGACGCGGCCGGGATGGCTGTGGGTAAGGCGCGAGAAGAAGTTCGACCAGGCGAGAGAGCCCGCATAGGCGTTCATCACGTTGATCTTCAGCTGCGAAACGACCACGAAGGCCGCCATCAGCAGCAGGGCGGCCGTATCGTTCGGGATCATGTAGCCGAAGGCCGCGAAATACATGTGTGCCGGGTCGGCCGCCTCGCGGATCGGCACGGCGGTCGATAGCGTCAGCACCGCCAGGAAAGAGCCGGCGAGAAGCTTCGGCACGCCGACCACCACCCAGCCGGGGCCGGCGAGGAAAACGGCGAACCGGTGCCGCCATTTGTCGAGGCCCTCCGGCGGCAGGAAGCGCAGGAAGTCGACCTGCTCGCCGATCTGCGGCATCAGGGCGAGGATGACGGCGGAGGCCGCGCCGAACTCGACCAGATTGAAGGGCGCCGGACCGGCCACCTCGGCGTTCGAGTGGCCGATACCGGCAAAGGCGCGCCAGAGATCGAACTTCTCCCAGTCCATGAAGGCGATGAACACGAAGGGGAGGATGTTGAGGATGATCCAGAACGGCTGGGTGATCAGCTGGAAGCGGGAGATCAGCTGCACGCCGTAGATGACCAGCGGGATCACCACCACGGCGCTGATGATATAGCCGATCCACGGCGGAATGCCGAAGGCGAGATCCAGCGCGCCGGTCATGATCGAGGCCTCGATCGCAAACAGCATGAAGGTGAAGCTCGCGTAGATCAGCGAGGTGATGGTCGAACCGATGTAGCCGAAGCTCGCGCCGCGGGTGAGAAGGTCGATATCGACGCCGTGGCGGATCGCGTAACGGCTGATCGGCCAGCCGATCGCCAGCATGGCGATGGCGGCCGCGACGATCGCGAAAATTGCGTTGGTGGTGCCGTAGGAAAGCGTGATCGTGCCGCCGATCGCCTCCAGCGCCAGGAAGGAGATGGCGCCGATGGCGGTCTGGGAAATGCGGCTGGAGGAAAACCGGCGGGCACTCTTGGCGGTGAAACGGAGGGCGTAGTCCTCCAGCGTCTGGTTGGCGACCCAACGATTGTATTCACGCCGAACGGGAATGATGCGTTGCCGCGCTGCCATGCCTAATTTCTAGCACCTTCTGAGGGAAGACCGTCAATTGTGCACTTTCGGCTGAGGCGCGGCGTTTTGCAAGCAGAGTATGATGCGGTGCGGTAAATCCCCACCGCATCCTGGAAGCCGGTCACATGGTGCGGGTCGGACGCACCACGATCTCGTTTGTATCCACGTCTTCAGGCTGGTCGATCACATGCAGGACAGCGCGGCCGATCGCATCGGGCGTCAGGGCGACGCTGCGATAGGTCTTCATTGCGTCCGCCGCGACCGGATCGGTGATCGTGCCGGCAAGCTCGGACTCCACTACGCCCGGATAGACGCAGGTGACGCGGATCTTGTCGTTCTCCTGGCGCAGTCCGTCGGAGATTGCCCGCACCGCGTATTTGGTGGCGCAATAGACCGCCGCGGTCGGCACCACGCCGAGGCCGCCGATCGACGAGATGTTGATGATCTGGCCGTACCCCTGGCCGTTCATGATCGGCAGAACCGAAGCGATGCCGTAGAGCACGCCGCGGATGTTCACGTCGATCATCCGGTCCCATTCCTCGACCTTGAGCGACGACATCAGCGACAGCGGCATCAGGCCGGCATTGTTGACGATGACGTCGATGCGGCCGAATTCGGCAAGTGCGAATTCCGCGAACGCCTGAAAGTCCTGCCGGTCGGTGACGTCGAGCCGGCGAATTCGCACGGTGCCGCCGGCCGCGGCGATCTCTTCCGCAAGTACTTCCAGCCGATCAGTGCGGCGGGCACCCAGCACGACCTTGGCACCGGCCGCGGCGAGAGTGCGCGCCGTGCCTTCGCCGATGCCGCTGCTGGCGCCGCTGATAAGAACCACCTTTTCAGTGATGTGAGTCATGTTGCTGATCCTCTGTGGCAGGCAGCGGCGGCATGCCGCTGCGGGCAGGGGATCTATGCCGCGGATGTGCGGCCGACCGGTATCAAGGTCCTCCGCAGTTCTTGCACGATCGTCCGAGCCTGCATCTGCTGCTATTTCAAGAGTGGCCAGAGCGTTACGACCAGCAGTAGCGCCATGACGATGTTGAACCATTTGAGCCGCGCCGGATCGGACAGGAACCGCCGAAGCGCCACGCCGAAGCCGGCCCAGACGGCGACGCTCGGCAGGTTGACGATGGCGACGACGAGCGTGATCAGCACCACCGACACGAAGGGGTTTTCGGCGCTGGCATAGGCGGCCATGGCAGTCAGCGCCGCGACCCAGGCTTTGGGGTTCACCCACTGGAAGGCTGCGGATTCGAGGAAGGTGAGGGGACGGGCGGCGCTCGCGTCACCGTTGGGGACGGAGCGGGACATGGCGATCCGCCAGGCAAGGTAGAGCAGGTAGGCGCCGCCGGCGATCTTCAACGCCAATGCGAGCGGCGGATAAGCCGTCAGCAGGGCGCCGAGGCCGAAGCCGACCGCCAGCAGCACCGATGAAAGGCCGATGGTGATACCGAGGATCTGTGGCACGGTGCGCCGGAAGCCGAAATTGGTGCCCGAGGCAAGCAGCATCAAATTGCTCGGCCCGGGCGAAACCGAGCCGACAAGCGAGAAAAGGGCGATTGCAAGAATGGTTTCAAAGGCCATGGCAAAGGGTCTCCCACGCGGGGAGACTGCTCCCGGCGGCGTCAGGGCGTCTGGTTGTTCAATCGAGATTCTGGCGGCGGCCAGATTCCGGCGGCGGCGAGATTCTAGAGGTGGCGGACGCTGAGCTTGCTGCCCCATTTGCCGTTCAGGTAGTCGCAGACGAGCCGGCGGTGGCAATGATGCGGCGTGTCTTCGGAGCAGAGCAGGCAGGAACCGTCGAAGGCTTCCGGCGTCAGGTGACTTTCCACCTGGCGGTCCGCCATCAGACCCATGAAATCGTTCTGGAAAATCGTCCAGTCGCCCTTTTGCTTCTTGAAGGCGGTCATGATCTCCTCGGTCGGCGCCAGCAGCGGTTCGTGCACATAACCGGCGCCGCAGATCGTCTTCAGGAAGAAGGCGAGGTCCTCGGACTTGGCAAACCCGGCAAGCTGCGAGGTGTTGTGGAGTCGCACGTCCAGGACCCGCTTGACGCTGGCCGCCCTGATGCGACCGAAGAAATCTTCGGCGGTCGTCTTGGTGAAGCCGATCGTGGTGACATCCATGCTCATGCGTCTCTTCTTATCGCAACGGGCTCGGTCAGGCGACGTTTTCGAGGCTGATAGTCCCCCACGCGGGCTCGGTTGCCTATTGTCAATATTGACATTGTTGATAGTGTTCTTGCCATGAAACTCCAGCTCCTCGCACTCGATCCCGTCTTCGATACCGGTCTGTCGACTATGCTCGACGTGTTCACCATGGCGAACGAGCTTGCGGCGATGCTGTCGCTCGATGTGCCGGCCTTCGACGTGTCGGTGATCGGCGTGCGTGGACAGGTGAAGACGGCGCACGGGCTTGCCGTGCCGATCTCCGGGAGTTTCGATCCGGAGGCCGGCAGCTGGCTGGTCGTGCCGGCGATCGCCTGCAAGATGCCGGACGTGCTGGTGCCCGCCCTCGGCCGTCCCGACATCCGCGATGCGGGGGCGGTGCTGCGCGAGGCCAAGGCGGCGGGCATGAATATTGCCGCCGCCTGTATCGGCACGTTCGTTTTGGCCGAATCCGGCCTTCTCGACGGAGAGAAATCGACGACCAGCTGGTGGCTCGCGCCGCTCTTCCGCCAGCATTATCCCTCCGTGCACCTGGAAGACGGCCACATGCTGGTGAAATCCGGCTCGCTGGTGACGGCGGGCGCAGCACTCGGCCATATGGACATGGCGCTCTGGCTGGTACGGCAGGTGAGCCCGGAGCTTGCCGGCCTTGTGGCGCGCTACCTCATCGTCGACAATCGGCCATCGCAGTCGGCTTACGTGATCACCGACCATCTTTCTCATTCCGATCCGCTGGTGCAGCGTTTCGAGCGTTGGGCACGCGGTCGTCTGGGGGAGGGGTTTTCGCTGGACGACGCGGCCGATGCGGTCGGCGCCAGCAAGCGGACGCTGGCGCGGCGCATGCAGCAGGTGCTCGGCAAGACGCCGCTCTCCTATTTCCAGGATCTCCGTGTCGAGCGCGCCGTGCATCTCCTGAAGACCAGCGACAAGAGCCCCAACGAAATCGCCTCACTCGTCGGTTATGCGGATGGCGTTACGTTGCGGGCATTGCTGCGGCAAAGGACAGGCCACGGTGTGCGCGAGGTGAGGGGCGGGCGGCTAGGCTAGACCTCCTTGCGCCGCAGCAGGTAGTCCAGACCGCCGACCCGGAACCAGCGAGAGGCATATGCATCGAGCAGGAGCCGGTGCCGGCCGTTGGCGTCCGCCTCGCTGTTGCCGCCGTCCGCGATATCGATGAGCAGATCGCCGTGTTCGCCGACACCGACCACGAACGTGACTTCGACCGGCCTCGAATGCAGGTTGTGGACGATCAGCACCGAATTGTCGCGCCAGTCATAGCGGAGCGCCAGCACGCCGTTGTCTCCGGTGTTGAGGGCGGTGCAAGCGCCCCAGCCGATCTCGGGCACTTCCTTGCGCATGCGGATCAGGCGTTCCGTCCAGTTCAGCATCGAGTTGGGATCGCGCCGCTGCTTCGCGACGTTCAGATGTTCAAAGCCGAGCGGCCCTGCGCTGATGACCGGCAGGACCGGCTTGTCGTTCTTGGTGAAGCCGCCATGCGGCTCGGCCGACCATTGCATGGGCGTACGGGCGCAGTTGCGCTCCGGCAACGACAGGTCGTCGCCCATGCCGATCTCGTCGCCATAACGCAGGACCGGCGTGCCGGGCAACGAAAACAGCAGGCTGTAGGCGAGTTCCAGGCGCCTCCGGTCGTTCTCCAGCATCGGCGCCAGCCGCCGTCGGATGCCGCGGTCGTAGAGCTGCATGTTCTTGTCAGGCCCGAATTCCGAGAACACTTTCTGGCGCTGTTTTTCGGTCAGGCGACCCAGATCGAGTTCATCGTGATTGCGCAGGAACATGCCCCATTGTCCCGTTTCAGGCCGATCGCTGGTATTGACGATCGCTTTCGCCAAGGGCCGGGCGTCTCCGGAGGCGAGCGCATAAAACAGTGCCTGGTTGACGTGAAAGTTGAACATCATCTGCATGCGGTCGCCGTCATCGCCGAAATAGGCGAGGTTCTCCTTCGGCACGACATTGGCTTCGGCAAGGATGATCGAATCTCCGAGCCGCCATTGCAGGAATTCGCGGAAAACCCGGAGCATGTCGAACTGCTCCTTCGGCTTTTTCACCTCGGCACCCTTTTCGGCGATCACGAAGGGCACGGCATCCATGCGGAAACCGGAAACACCGAGCTGGATCCAGAAGCCCATGATCTTGAGGATTTCCGCCTGCACATGCGGATTGGAGGTGTTGAGATCCGGCTGAAACTCGTAGAAGCGATGAAAGTAATATTGCTTGGCCTTTTCGTCATAGGTCCACGTGGTTTTCTGCACGCCCGGGAACACCATTCCCTCGTCGGCATTCGCCGGCTTCTTGTCGGACCAGATATACCAGTCGCGATAGCGGGACTCCGGATTACTGCGGGCGTCCTGGAACCAGGGGTGTTCGTTGGAGGTGTGGTTGACCACGAGGTCGATCAGCACACGAATGCCACGCTGCTTGGCGCCGTGGGTGAATTCGACGAAATCGCCGAGCGTGCCGTAGCGCGGGTCGACATTGTAGTAGTCGGACACGTCGTAGCCGTCGTCCCGGCCGGGCGAGGTCTGGAACGGCATCAGCCAGATGGCGCTGACGCCGAGACCGGAGAGATAGTCCAGCCGCCGCTGCAGCCCCTGAAAATCCCCGACCCCGTCGCCATTGGCGTCCATGAAGGTCTCGACGGAGAGGCAATAGACGATGGCATTCTTATACCAGAGGTCGTTGATCACGGGTTCGAGCTCCTCGGGTGGTTGGCGGGTCCGGGGAGGCAAGCGCGTGAGGCGCAGAAATGTTCCCTTGGGGGAACAAATTCAACATGCGGCAACGGAGAAGATCCGAAACAGGGCGCTGGCGCCGTCATTCAATCAGAAGCAAGCCGCGTTTCTTGTCGCCATCGAGCGTGTCCATTGCCGAGAACAGCCGTTCCCGCTCGATCAGCCAGGGCTTGTAGTCCTCGTTGACGTCGAGGACGAGGATCAGGTCCTCTGCTTCCAGATATCCTCCGATCGGAGAATGGTGGCCGGCGCCGGCTCCGAAGATCTTTTCACGCGTGAAATTGACGATGTAACGGCGACCGGGGTCGTTGGTGTACTTCATATGCTCGCGGAACTCGTCGGCGGTCAGGTCGCGCAGAACCGATACCTTCCGTTCCGTTTTCATCCGCGCGAGTTCGGCAAGCTCATCCAGCGTCAGGCCGATGATGCAGAGCCCGGTCCAGCACATCCCGGTCCCCTCCAGAACCTCCGCCTCGGTCGTTTCCTCCTCCCCGACTGAGCGAAACGCGTTGGCAATGCTGGCGGGGCCGCATCGCGAGCCATTCGATTGCCAGCTGACGTCGCGGCCAAAGGTTGCCGCCACGGGCAATGTCCAGGCTCGGTCCATCAGTTCGGGAGAGCGGATGACGGACGACTGGATCGCTTCCGGCGGGACTTTCGTCTGGCCGACCACGACAAATGCCGCTCCGGCGACCAGGCCGGCGGCGACGATGATGCCGAAAAATGGGCCGCGCTTCATTTCCAGATCCTCGAAGCCAAGGATGATCCGAAGAATGACGCAAAGGGGCAAGGACATCAACCGGGCAGACAATTCGCGACAGCTCTTCCGTTAGGAACGAGATTGTGCCGAACGGTCGCTGCGGATCGGATGCCAGATCGAAATGTCCCGAGGCCCGGCGAGCAGGTCCGGCAAGGCCGCGTGCCATGCCTCGCGGTAGGGGCGCTGCAACTGCACGTCCAGGACGTCCTGATGATCCTCCCATGTCTCGTAGAGCATCACGTGGTTCTCGTTGTCGGGATCGGCATGCAGCACGGCATTGTGGAACATCGGTTCGTGCCGCATGGCATCGAGCACGCCGTTCAGAAGGGTCATGAAGCGGTGGCGCTGGGCCGGGAGAATATCGAAACGGATGACATAGGTGACGGGCATGGGGCTGATCCTCTCGCGCTGCAAAGCTGGATCCTGGATAGATGCCACCGCTCGCCGGGTCGATTACCTCGGAGGTCATATATCGCACGCGCAATGCGCGCCTGCTCCCAAGGATGACGGTCTCTTTACCGGAAGAGAGACAGGATGTTTTGCGCGTCCGAATTGGCGATGGAGAGTGACTGGGTCGCGAGTTGCTGCTGGACTTGCAGTGCCTTGAGCCGGCTCGAGGCCTCGCTCATATTCGCATCGACGAGGCGCCCGACGCCTCTGTCGAGACTGTCCGCGAGACTGTTTCCAAATGCTTCCTGCATCGCGATCCTCGACCTGAGCGAGCCAAGATAGGCGCCGGCCGATATGACCTTCTGCTGCATCTCGTCGAGAACCAAGGTGATTGTCGGAAAATCGATGTCGGGGTCGGTGACGTCGATATCGAGAATATCGATACCCTCCGGCGGCAGCGTACGGGTGTGGACGGGCGGCTGGACGGTGATCAGCTCCGCGGCGAGGGGAATGATGGCGCGAAAGAAGATATTCGGCGCGCCGCCCTGAGCCGTCAACAAGGCGTCGGAGGGCGCCTTGTTGAGAAACGTTGCCTGCTGGAGGACTTTCGCCCAATCGGCCGCGCTCTCGATATCTCCGTCGAAGCCGTACCCCGCTTGACCTCCGAGCGCCTGATCGACGACACTTTTGGTGATGACGAACGTATCGTTGGACGTACCGACCGAAAAGTCGACCGTGATGACATCGAATTTCGTGATCGTGAAGGGCTGGTCGAATGCCGGGCCTGGCACGTCGCCATAACCCGATGTCGAAAATCCGACCATCCCACCGAGCGTGCCGAGGCCATAACCGAGATCCGGATCAGGCTCTTTCTGCAGAATTCCGCCGCCGCCATTCTTGAACAGCGCGAGTTTCGACAGATCGACGTCGATGGTCCCGACGGAGACGGTTCCGTCCTCGCTGCGATTGAGCGATGATACGACAGAAGTCTTCGCACCAGCTTCGCTGGTCTGCCCCTGCATGTCCGACCGCAACCAGTTCTGGCCGGCGAAGCTTGCGGAGTTGGATATGGAGACGATCTGCTGCTTCAACTGATCCAGCTCTTCCTGGATCTTGTTCTTGTCTATTCCGTCCTGCTGGGCGGAAACGACCTTGGCCATGAACGCCGCCAGGATATCGGTGGTCGCAGCGATGCCTTCATAGGCCGTCTCGACCTTTGCGGCTCCGAGGCCAAGGGCGTCCTGCACGGCCGAGAGGGCGCCAGTGTCCGATCGCATGGTGGTAGCGATCGACCAGTAGGCGGCGTTGTCTGAGGCTTGGTCGACACGCAAGCCGGTCGCGACCTGCCGCTGCGTGCCCAACATCTGGCTGTCGAGGGAACGAAGCATTTGGAGCGCAGAAGCAGCTCCAGCATTCGTGAGGATGCTACTCATGGGATCTACACCGAAACAACTCCCCCGCCCTACATAAGCGTTGGGTTATAAAATCCAAATATGGTTAATATATCATGAGTATGATCGACAGGGCCTTGCCGTCGCTATCTGACCTGAAGAGTGCCAGCTGATCACGGGATTTCCCCCGCGGCGCAGTTCTTCCCCCTTCTCCCCCTCCGGTACGTCATTCGACGTATACGGTTTTGCGATGCAGCAACGGATAGTCGCTTAAGCAACGGTTAAGTTCTTCGTTGCGGACGAACGAGAAGAGGGGTTCGAACCAATGACATTCAAGTCCAAATCGGGCAAATCCAAACTGGGTGGCGCGCTGCTCGCTGCCGTAATGTCGACGACGGCGCTGCAGGGTGCTTTCGCCGCTGACGACACCATCAAGATCGGTGTGCTTCACTCGCTTTCCGGCACCATGGCCATCTCTGAGACCACCCTCAAGGATGTCATGCTGATGCTCGTCGCCGAGCAGAACAAGAAGGGCGGCGTGCTCGGCAAGAAGCTCGAAGCCGTCGTCGTCGATCCGGCTTCCGACTGGCCGCTGTTCGCCGAAAAGGCCCGCCAGCTGATTTCGCAGGACAAGGTTGCCGCCGTTTTCGGTTGCTGGACCTCGTCTTCGCGCAAGTCGGTCCTGCCGGTCTTCGAAGAGCTGAATTCGATCCTGTTCTACCCGGTCCAGTACGAGGGTGAAGAATCCTCGCGCAACATCTTCTACACGGGTGCCGCTCCGAACCAGCAGGCCATCCCTGCCGTCGACTATCTGGCCAAGGAAGAGGGCGTCAAGCGCTGGGTTCTGGCCGGTACCGACTATGTCTATCCGCAGACGACCAACAAGATCCTCAAGGCCTATCTGATGTCGAAGGGCGTTGCCGAATCCGACATCATGATCAACTACACGCCGTTCGGTCATTCCGACTGGCAGACGATCGTCTCCGACATCAAGAAGTTCGGCTCGGCCGGCAAGAAGACCGCCGTCGTCTCGACCATCAACGGCGATGCCAACGTTCCGTTCTACAAGGAACTCGGCAACCAGGGCATCAAGGCTGAAGACATTCCGGTCGTCGCCTTCTCGGTCGGCGAAGAAGAGCTCGCCGGCCTCGACACCAAGCCGCTCGTCGGTCACCTGGCCGCCTGGAACTACTTCCAGTCCGTCGATGCCGATGTGAATGCCGAATTCATCAAGGAATGGAAGGCTTTCACCAAGAACGACAAGCGCGTCACCAACGATCCGATGGAAGCCGCCTATATCGGCTTTAACGCCTGGGTAAAGGCCGTCGAAGCCGCCGGCACCACCAACACTGACGCCGTGCTGGACAGCATCATCGGCGTCTCCGTTCCGAACCTGTCGGGTGGCACGTCTACCGTCATGCCGAACCACCACATCACCAAGCCGGTGCTGATCGGTGAAATCCAGGCTGACGGCCAGTTCGACATCGTTCAGGAAACCGCACCTGTGGTCGGCGACGAGTGGTCCGATTACCTGCCGGACAGCAAGAACCTGATCTCCGATTGGCGCAAGCCGATGTCCTGCGGCAACTTCAACGTTGCTTCCGGCAAGTGCGGCGGCAAGGGCAGCTGATCCGATTGCCTCTCGATGTTCATCGACATCATCGCGGGCGGCGTTCAGTCGCCCGCGATCTCGCAAGGGGGTTCCAATGACGAGCAAAGTTCCTTTCCGCGTTCTGCAGAGCCTTGGTCTTCTGCTCTGCCTGATGTTTTCCTTCGCTGCGCCATCCTTCGCGCAGCAGACCGATCCCAGGCCGCTGATCGATGCGCTCTCCAAGGCCGATTTCAGCGAAGCTGAAAAACTGATCGGCCAGCTCGCCGCCACCGGCGATGCCCGGCTCGTGCCGGCGCTGAATGCCTTTTCCGAGGGCGACCTCTATTTCCGCAAGTCCGATAACCTGGTGTTCATCGGCAAGGCGGCCGGCTCCAATTATGAGCTGACCGATCCGGTCACAGGCGCTTCGGCTGGCCAGGCCGCCAAGAATGCCGTCACCAAGATCAAGATCAACAACAGCCTGCGCCGCGTCATTCGTTCGGCCATGGGCGGCCTGACGCTATTGAGCCCGGATCGCGGCGTCCGGCTGCATGCGGCCGATGCGGTGCTGCGCTCGCCGAGCGCCGAAAATCTCGAGCTTATCGAGACCGCAATCTCCAAGGAGACGGACGGCGAGGTCAAGGCCCGCATGGTCGAAGCGCGCGCCGTGTCGCTGCTTTCCTCCGACCGCTCCATCGACGAAAAGCGGGCCGCGATCCAGACGATCAAGAATTATGGCGGCCGCAACGCGATCGGCATCCTGATGGGCGCATCCGCGTCGCTCGATCCGAGCCTCAAGGGCGACGTCGATGCGGCGATCGCCAGCATCGAAAGCGGCCAGCGGCTCTGGGATATCGGCCAGAACGTCTGGTACGGCGTTTCGCTCGGTTCGGTGCTGCTTCTGGCGGCGATCGGGCTCGCGATCACCTTCGGCGTGATGGGCATCATCAACATGGCGCATGGCGAAATGGTCATGCTCGGCGCCTATTCCACCTTCGTGGTGCAGCAGCTCATCCGCGACCATGCGCCCGGTCTGTTCGACTGGTCGCTGGCGATCGCGCTTCCGGTTGCCTTCCTCGTCACCGGCGCCGTCGGCCTGGTCGTCGAGCGCGGCGTCATCCGCTTCCTCTACGGCCGGCCGCTCGAAACGCTGCTTGCCACCTGGGGCGTCTCGCTGATCCTGCAGCAGACGATCCGCTCGCTCTTCGGCCCCACCAACCAGGAAGTCGGCAATCCGTCCTGGATGTCCGGTTCCTTCCCGGTCGGCGGCATGACGATCACCTGGAACCGCATGTGGATCATCGCCTTCTCGCTGTCGATCTTCGTGGCGCTGCTGGTGGTGATGAAGAAGTCCTCCTTCGGTCTCAACATGCGCGCCGTCACCCAGAACCGCCGCATGGCCTCGTCGATGGGCATCAAGACGCCCTGGGTCGACGCTTTCACATTCGCCCTCGGCTCCGGCATCGCCGGCATCGCCGGCGTCGCCCTTTCCCAGATCGACAACGTCTCGCCGAACCTCGGCCAGAGCTACATCATCGACAGTTTCATGGTCGTGGTGTTCGGCGGCGTCGGCAATCTCTGGGGTACGCTGGTCGGCGCGCTGTCGCTCGGGGTGCTGAACAAGTTCCTCGAACCCTCGGTCGGCGCCGTGCTCGGCAAGATCCTGGTTCTGGTGCTGATCATCCTGTTCATCCAGAAACGTCCGCGCGGTCTCTTCGCGCTCAAGGGAAGGGCGGTGGAAGCATGATTTCCGGCTTTGTCTTCCGCGCCCTCGAAGGCCGCATCGTCGTAGCCGTCGGCATCCTTCTCGGCATCGGCATCCTGGTGCCGGCGCTCAACCTGCTGACGCCGCCCGATAGCGCCCTGCACATCCCGACCTACGCGATGTCGCTGTTCGGCAAGTATCTCTGCTATGCGCTGCTGGCGCTGGCGCTCGATCTCGTCTGGGGTTACTGCGGCATCCTCTCGCTCGGTCACGGGGCTTTCTTCGCGCTCGGCGGGTATGCGATGGGCATGTACCTGATGCGCCAGATCGGCCCGCGCGGCGTCTACGGCAACCCGATCCTGCCGGATTTCATGGTGTTCCTGAACTACAAGGAACTGCCGTGGTTCTGGCATGGCTTCGACTGGTTCGTCTTCGCCATGGCGATGGTGATCGTCGTGCCCGGCCTGCTCGCCTTCATCTTCGGCTGGTTCGCCTTCCGCTCCCGCGTCAACGGCGTCTACCTGTCGATCATCACCCAGGCGATGACCTACGCTCTGCTGCTCGCCTTCTTCCGCAACGACATGGGTTTCGGCGGCAATAACGGCCTCACCGACTTCAAGGATATCCTCGGCTTCTCCGTCCAGGCGGACGGCACGCGGGCGGTTCTGTTCTTCATGTCGGCGCTGATGCTGTCGCTCTGCCTGATCCTCGCCTCGGCCATCGTCCGCTCGAAATTCGGCAAGGTGCTGGTCGGCGTGCGTGATGCGGAAAGCCGGGTGCGCTTCCTCGGCTTCCGGGTCGAGAACATCAAGCTCTTCACGTTCGTCGTCTCCGCCATGATGGCCGGGATTGCGGGCGCGCTGTTCGTGCCGCAGGTAGGCATCATCAATCCGGGCGAATTTGCGCCCGCCAACTCGATCGAAGTGGTCGTCTGGACGGCGGTCGGCGGCCGCGGCACGCTGATCGGCCCGATCATCGGCGCCATCCTCGTCAACGGCGGCAAGAGCTTCTTCACCGGCGCCTTCCCGGAAATCTGGCTGTTTGCGCTCGGCGGCCTGTTCATCGCCGTGACGCTCTTCCTGCCGAAGGGCATCGTCGGAACGATCCAGCACGGCTTCAAAGCCCGCAAGGCGCTGAAGGCTGCGGCGGATGCGGAAAAGGGCAGGGGCGACGCTGCGGCGGTGACCCAGGCTCAGGCGGCGGAATAGGGGCGCGCAACCATGAACATGATTTCCGAAACCCGACAGAAAAGCCTGCTCTATCTCGAAAACGTCTCGGTCTCTTTCGACGGCTTCAAGGCGCTGAACTCGCTGTCCTTTGTCGTCGAACCGGGCGAACTCAGGGCGATCATCGGCCCGAACGGCGCCGGCAAGACGACGATGATGGACATCATCACCGGCAAGACACGGCCCGATACCGGCACGGTCCTGTTCGAGGATAGGATCGACCTCACCAAAAAGGACGAGGCGGACATCGCCCAGCTCGGCATCGGCCGCAAATTCCAGAAGCCGACCGTGTTCGAAAGCCATACCGTCTGGGACAACCTGGAACTGGCGCTCAACCGGTCGCGCGGCGTGTTCGCCACCTTGTTCTATACGCTGTCGGCGGAGGACAAGGCTCGCATCGAGGAAATCCTCGAAACGATCCGCATGACCCACCGCAGGCAAGAATACGCCGCCAATCTCAGTCACGGCCAGAAACAGTGGCTGGAGATCGGCATGTTGCTCGCCCAGGAACCGAAGCTGCTTCTGGTCGACGAACCCGTCGCCGGCATGACGGATGCGGAGACGGCCGAGACGGCGGTGCTGCTGAAGGAAATCGCCAAGACCCGTTCGGTCGTGGTCGTCGAACATGACATGGGCTTCATCCGCGAACTCGGCGTCAAGGTGACCTGCCTTGCGGAAGGTTCGGTACTCGCCGAAGGCTCGATCGATTTCGTCTCGAGCGATCCGAAGGTGATCGAGAATTATCTGGGGCGCTAACATGCTGACAGTCAACAACGTCAATCTTCACTATGGCGCAGCGCAGGCGCTGCGGGGTGTCTCCATTCATGCGGACATGGGCAAGATCACTTGCGTGCTGGGGCGGAACGGCGTGGGGAAGAGTTCTCTTCTCCGCGCCGTCACCGGCCAGCATCCGGTCAGCGCCGGTACGATCAGCTTCCAAGGGGAGCTCCTGAACGGCCTTGCACCCTATAACCGCGCCAAGCACGGGATAGGCTACGTGCCGCAGGGCCGGGAAATCTTTCCGCTCCTGACAGTCCAGGAAAACCTCGAAAGCGGTTACGCCCCGCTCGCGCGCAAGGACAAGTTCATCCCGGACGAGATTTTCTCGCTGTTTCCGGTGCTGAAATCGATGCTCGGCCGGCGAGGCGGGGACCTCTCAGGCGGCCAGCAGCAGCAGCTTGCGATCGGCCGCGCCATGGTCACCCGTCCGAAGATCCTCGTGCTCGACGAGCCGACCGAAGGCATCCAGCCGTCGATCATCAAGGATATCGGCCGGGCGATCCGCTACCTGCGCGATTCAACCGGCATGGCCATTCTTCTGGTGGAACAGTATCTGGACTTCTGCCGGGAACTGGCCGACCAGGTCTACATCATGGATCGTGGCGAGATTGTGCACGAAGGGGCGGCCGAGACTCTGGATACGGCAGAAGCAAGGCGACATCTGACCGTATGAGACTAGTATTCTTACTGGTGAATGTTTGTATCGCGTTGCAGCACTTCGTGCGTTTCAAAGGCCGCTAATATATGTTAACAACACTGCGTTTTCAGGGCATTCCGCATATTTGTTGACAACCCCCGCACCCCATGATGAGGCGCTGATGGTCTTTGCACGCGTTGCCGGTTTCTTCTCTCGTTCCGCTCTTACACGCATGTTTGCTGTAGGAGCGGTTTTTTTGGGCGCCACGACCTTTCTCGGGTCGATGACCGGCAGCGCCCTTGCCGCAGGTTGCGGCGGCCAGCCGATGGAAGCCGGTCGCCACCGGATCACCATCGAGACCGACGGTATCGCCCGTTCGGCCATCTATTTCATTCCATCGTCTTATACCGGCAAGGACAAGGTTCCGCTGGTTTTCGATCTCCATGGTAGCCACAGCAACCCTGAAGGGCAGCTGAACAGAAGCTCCTGGGACAAGGTCGCGGAGAAAAACGGCTTCATCGTTTTGGCCCTGCAGGGCAGCCTGCCGGGGAGTTCCGGGGGCACCTACGCCTGGAACGTGCCCTTCGTCACCGTACAGCAGGGTGGCCTCGACGAGATTGCTTATATCAAGCAGGCCCTGAACACCGCAAAGCAGCAATTCTGCGTCGATCCGGCCCGCATCTATGCCTCGGGCTATTCCGGTGGCGGCCGCATGTTGTCGGCCTACCTCTGCTCCGGTCATGACGATTTCGCAGCCGCCGGCTTCGTACATTCGCTGCGCGCCGGACGCCCGGTCGAGACCGACGGCAAATGGGGTCCGGATGCGCAAGGCTGCAATCCCGCCAGGCCTGTCTCGATCATGGCCTTTGCCGGCGTCAAGGATGCAGCCAACCCTTACGCGGGCGGCGGCAATACCTATTGGCAATACGGCTTCAAGACCGCGATCCAGCGCTGGACCGAACTCGACGGCTGCAAGGGCAATGGCGACGTAAAGACCGTCGACGGCGTGACCTTCAGTCTCTACGGTACCTGCAAGAACGGGGCACGCGTCGCATCCTACGTCTTCGCCAACGGCACGCATGACTGGCCGAAACCGGTTGCCGCCACGGAAGCCGTGATCGCTGCCGCCAAGGACGGGGCCGCGAGCGTCACCAAGGTGGCTGCGGTCACTGTCTCCAAGCCGGCATTCGACGCAAATGTTGATCCGGCCTCGCGGATGTGGGAGTTCTTCGGCAAGGCCGACAGCACCGACGTGATCGCCACCGCAGCGCCGGCCAAGATCGGTTCGGCGGGCAAGTCTGGCACGGGCGTTGCATCGGGCTGCGGAACCGAAGCCGATCTTCAGGGGACGACGTGCAACAGCAACCAGCCGATCGATATGCGCCGCAGCGGGCAAGGGGTGCAGGACGCCTTGTAACCAAGGCTTTCGGCGGGCGGACACGGCTCGCCGAATTCTACCAGGAAGGCTGCGCAAAAATTCGCCTTCCCGAAACATTTTCGCCTGAAATGGAGGCGATTTTAATCAATACGTCGGGGGGACTGACGGGCGGCGACGTGATCGAATGGTCCGTCGCCGCTGCCGCTTCCACAAGACTGTCGGTCACCACCCAGGCGAACGAGAAGATCTACAAGGCCTCGTCCGGCACGGCCTCCGTCTCCACCCATGTCACCGTCGGCGAAGACGCCTCGGTCCACTGGCTTCCCCAGGAAACCATCCTTTTCGACCAGTCCTCGCTGACCCGCCGGCTTGACGTCGATCTTTCCGAGAGGTCCGAATTTCTGGCCGTCGAAGCGGTCCTGCTCGGCCGCAAGGCGATGGGCGAAGCGGTCGCGAACGGCTTCTTCCGCGACCGCTGGCGGGTGCGCCGCGGCGGCCAGCTGATCCATGCGGAAGAGATGAAGTTCGAGGGCGAGATCGAGCAGCTTTCCCAGGCTGCCGCGGTGCTCTCCGGCCAGGTCGCCTTCGCAACATTATTTTACACCGGCCCGCTCGCCGAAATGCTCTTCCCGAAACTCCGCCAGATTGTCGACGGCACGCCCGGCGGAGCCAGCCTTTGGACCGGCGGAGCCAGCCACTGGAACGGCAAGCTGATCGCCAGGCTCGTGGCGCCGACCGGATTTGACCTGAGAAAAATCCTGACACCGGCAATTTCCGTATTGCGTAACGGCGCGCCAGTGCCGAAAGTCTGGAACATCTGATCTTACAGCGGGATTCCCATGAACCTGAGCCCACGAGAAAAAGACAAACTGCTGATTTCCATGGCGGCGATCGTCGCGCGTCGCCGGCTGGAACGCGGGGTCAAGCTCAACTATCCGGAAGCGATCGCCCTCATTACCGATTATGTGGTGGAAGGCGCGCGCGACGGGCGCTCGGTTGCGGACCTGATGGAGGCCGGCGCCCATGTCGTCACCCGCGACCAGGTTATGGAAGGCATTGCCGAGATGATCCACGACGTGCAGGTGGAGGCGACTTTCCCGGACGGCACCAAGCTCGTCACTGTCCACGAACCGATCCGCTGAGGAGGCGGCCCATGCTGGAACTGCGCCCCAACTGCGAATGCTGCGACAAGGATTTGCCCCCGGAAAGCCGGGAAGCGATGATCTGCACCTTCGAGTGCACGTTCTGCGCCGACTGCGCGACCGACGTGCTGAACGGCACCTGCCCGAATTGCGCCGGGGAACTGGTTCGCCGGCCCGTACGTCCGGCGGCCGCACTGCTAAGCAATCCAGCCTCCACCAAACGTGTTCTGAAGGCCGAGGGCTGCGCGCCCAAGGCGGCTTGAAGGAGAATACCATGATCCCCGGCGAAATCATTGCGGCAGAAGGCGAAATCGAGCTCAATGCGGGCGCTCCGACGGTGACCATAAAGGTCGCCAATACCGGCGACCGGCCGGTGCAGGTGGGTAGCCACTACCATTTCTTCGAGACCAATAACGGGCTCTCCTTCGACCGGGACAAGGTGCGCGGCATGCGTCTCGATATCCCTGCCGGAACCGCGGTGCGCTTCGAGCCCGGCCAGACGCGGGAAGTGACGCTGATCCCGCTTTCGGGCAAGCGCGAGGTCTACGGCTTCCAGCAGAAGGTCATGGGTGCGCTGTGAAGCCCGCATCCGCGTTTTCCGCCGCGTTCATGGCGCTTCTTGCCCTGCCGGCGGTGGCGCAGGAGCCGAAGGCAAATTGCAAGAACCCGCAGACGCAGATGGAAATGAACATCTGCTCGCAACGCGACTACGAGGCCGCCGACAAGGCTCTTAATGCCCAGTACCAGACAACTCGCAAGGCGATGAAGAAATGGGATGCGGACAGTTCCGCGGATCTCAAGGGCGCCGAGGATGCGCTGGTCAAGGCGCAACGGGCCTGGGTCGTCTATCGCGACGCGCAATGCATCTCCTCCGGCTTCCAGGCCCATGGCGGCTCGATGGAGCCGATGCTGATTTCCGGATGCCAGGCGGACCTCACCCGCAAGCGCATCGAGGAGCTCAAAGAGCTGACCGAGGCGATGGGGAACTGAACGTTGAGCGTGTTTGTGGTAGTTATGGGAGCGGGAAGGAGAGCGACATGACCGAAACAGTCAAGATCAGCCCTGAAAACCAGATAACCCTGTCTGCCGAAGCGCTCGCTTTGCTTGGCGTCAAGGCCGGAGACCAGGTGGATATCGTACCGAGTCAGGACGGCCATCTGGAAATCCGGCCGAAACGATGGACGTTCGCGGATCTGAAAGGGATCGTAAAGCTGGATAAGCCGATTACCGCCGCCGAACTGGATGAATGGGTCGCCGAAGCACGTGGCCGGATTCCTGAAGGCGGCAACGACCTATGATCGGAATCGACACGAATGTCCTCCTTCGTTGGCTCGTGCGCGGTCAGTTGATCGGAGAGCCGGCATTGATGCAGAGCGAGGCGCTTACTGCGCTCTTCGATAAGAGTGAGGAAGCGTTCTTCATCAACGAGATCGTGGTCGTCGAAATTGCCTGGGTCCTGAAACAGCGCGCTCGCCTACCAAAGGCCCGGATTGCAGAGATCATCTGGGGTCTTCTGAATTTGGAAAATGCGGTCGTGAAGGACCGAGAGATTTTGAGCGCCGCCCTCCAGACCTATTCCGAGTTCCCCGGCGATTTCTCCGACCACCTGATTGGAGAGATCAATAGCCGCAACGGCTGCCGTACTACTATGACGTTCGATAAAGCTGCATCGAAATCCTCCCATTTTACCGAGCTTACAAGGTAGACCGCCCATGCCCCACAAGATGTCCCGCGCCTCCTATGCCAGCATGTTCGGTCCGACCACGGGCGACAGGGTGCGGCTTGCCGATACCGAATTGTTCATCGAGGTGGAGAAGGATTTCACCGTTTATGGCGAAGAGGTGAAGTTCGGCGGCGGCAAGGTCATTCGCGATGGCATGGGGCAGAGCCAGGCGACGCGGGCGGAAGGCGCCGTCGATACGGTCATCACCAATGCGCTGATCGTCGACCATTCGGGCATCTACAAGGCTGACGTCGGTTTGAAGAACGGCCGCATCCACGCGATCGGCAAAGCCGGCAATCCGGATACCCAGCCGGGCGTGACGATCATCGTCGGCCCGTCCACCGAGGCGATTGCCGGCGAGGGCAAGATCCTGACGGCCGGCGCCATGGACGCGCATATCCATTTCATCTGCCCACAGCAGATCGAGGAGGCGCTGATGAGCGGCGTCACGACCATGCTCGGCGGTGGCTCCGGCCCGGCACATGGCACGCTTGCCACCACTTGCACCGGCGCCTGGCATATCGAGCGGATGATCGAAAGCTTTGATGCCTTCCCGATGAACCTCGCGCTTGCCGGCAAGGGCAATGCGTCGCTTCCCGCACCACTGGAGGAAATGATCCTCGCCGGTGCCTCGTCGCTGAAGCTTCACGAGGACTGGGGTACGACGCCGGCCGCGATCGACAACTGCCTGACCGTCGCCGACGCCTTCGACGTGCAGGTGATGATCCACACCGATACGCTGAACGAAAGCGGTTTCGTGGAGGATACGGTCGCCGCCATCAAGGGCCGCACCATCCACGCCTTCCACACGGAAGGGGCCGGCGGCGGCCACGCCCCCGACATCATCAAGGTCTGCGGCAATCCGAACGTCATCCCGTCCTCGACCAACCCGACCCGGCCCTACACGATCAATACGCTTGCCGAACATCTCGACATGCTGATGGTCTGCCATCACCTGTCGCCGTCGATCCCGGAAGACATCGCCTTTGCGGAAAGCCGCATCCGTAAGGAAACCATCGCTGCCGAAGACATACTCCACGATCTCGGCGCCTTCTCGATCATCTCCTCCGACAGCCAGGCCATGGGCCGTGTCGGGGAAGTGGCGATCCGCACCTGGCAGACGGCCGACAAGATGAAGCGCCAGCGCGGCAGCCTGAAGGAGGAAACCGGCAATAACGACAACTTCCGCGTCAAGCGCTACATCGCCAAATACACGATCAACCCGGCGATTGCGCACGGCGTTTCCCACGAGATCGGTTCGGTCGAGGTCGGCAAGCGGGCGGATCTCGTGCTCTGGAGCCCTGCCTTCTTCGGGGTGAAGCCGGAAATGGTGCTGCTCGGCGGCTCGATCGCGGCCGCACCGATGGGTGATCCGAACGCCTCGATCCCGACGCCGCAGCCGATGCACTACCGGCCGATGTTTGCGGCATACGGCAAGCTGCGCACCAATTCCTCCGTCACCTTCGTCAGCCAGGCTTCGCTGGATGGCGGCCTTGCCCAGCGCCTCGGCGTCGCCAAGAAGCTGGTGGCGGTCAAAAACACCCGCGGCGGCATCTCCAAGGCCTCGATGATCCACAATTCGCTGACGCCGCATGTGGAGGTCAACCCGGAGACATACGAGGTGCGGGCCGATGGCGAGCTGCTGACCTGCGAGCCCGCGACGGTGCTGCCGATGGCGCAGCGCTATTTCCTGTTCTGAGGCGCTGGCACCTCGGGGCCCCTGAATGAAGACGTTTTTGCGCTGGCTCCTCGCTGCGGTCCTGTTCGTGGTTGTCGCGGTGGCCGTCGGGACGTTCATCCCGCGACCGTTGTTTGCGCCGAGCCGAGCGGCGGACCCGGCGGCGCAAAGGCGCATCTTGGTTCTGTCCAACCCGATCCACACGGACATTGCCATTCCGCTGGCTGAGGATACCCGCGCCGCCTTCGCTTTTCTGGAGCGGTCCGGAATTCCCGTTGCCGATCCCGGTGCGGAATGGCTGGTGCTCGGTTGGGGTGGGCGGGCCTTCTATCTTGAAACGCCGACCTGGGCGGACTTGAAGCCGCTGCCGGTGTTGCGGGCACTGACGATCGACAGTTCGGTCGTGCATGTGGACGTTGCCGGCGGGATCGATGAAAGCCATCCGGCGGTGATGCCGCTCGACCTGGAGGCGGCGGAATTCCAGCGGCTTCTAGCGTTCATCCAGACGAGTTTCAGCCGTCCGGCAGGCGAGGTGGCTGTGGTGGCGGACGCGGGCTATGGCGATAATGACCGGTTCTTCGAGGCAAACGGCTATTTCAACGCAGTTGTCGGCTGCAACACGTGGGCTGCCGCGGCACTTCGCGCCGCCGGATTGCGCACCGGCCTCTGGAATCCGTTGCCGCAGACGCTTACCCTCTCACTCAAGCTCTTCAATTGACCCCGGAGTATTCCATGCAGCACGTCCACTCCTATCACCCCGCCGGCGTGGTCACCGATCCGCCGATCGATATCGTCACGCTGCCGCATGATCTGCGGCATCTGCGCCGCAAGCTGCTGCATCTCTCCAATGGCGAGATGGTGATGCTCGACCTCAAGGAGGCCGTGCTCTTCCATCATGGCGACCGCCTGGTACTTGAGAACGGTGACACGATCGAGGTACATGCAGCCCCGGAAAAGCTCTTCGAGATCAGGGGCCGCGATACGCTGCACCTGATCGAACTCGCCTGGCATCTCGGCAACCGGCACCTTCCGGCGCAGATCGAGGAAGGCCGTATCCTCATCCTGCGCGACCACGTGATCCGCGCCATGCTGGAAGGACTGGGCGCCACGGTTGCCGAGGTCGAGGAAGGTTTCCAGCCCGCCCGCGGCGCCTATCATTCGCATGGTTCCCACGGCCACGACCATCACGGACATTGAGCCGCAGTGACCAACCTCGATACCAAGGTTCTTCTGAGGCTGATGGCCTGGCTCTCGCCGGCCTTTCCGATCGGCGGTTTCGCCTATTCGGGCGGGCTCGAACGGGCGGTGCACGATGGCCTCGTCAAGGATGCGGCAGGCCTGATCGCTTGGCTGACGAGCCTGCTGCGGCACGGCGCCTTGTGGAATGACGCCGTGCTGTTCGGCGAAGCCTGGCGGCGGTATGAGGACGGTGTCGCGTTGAAGGAGATAGCCGAATTGGGGCTGGCGCTTGCCGGCTCCACAGAGCGCCACGCGGAGACATTGTCGCTCGGCAAGGCATTCGCCGCGGCGGCATCCGCATGGCCGCATCCGGTTCTCGACCGCCTGCCGCCAGCCGCGCCGTTCCCCGTCGCGGTCGGTGCGATTGCGGCAGGGCATGGCGTGCCGGTAGCCCAGGCGCTTGCCGCCTATCTGCATGCTACTGTCTCGCAATCGGTATCTGCCGGTATCAGGCTTGGGGTTTCCGGGCAGGTGGAAGGGGTGGCCGTGCTCGCGGACATCGAGAACCTGATCAGCCAGATTGCAGAGAAGGCAAGCCTTGCCACGCTCGACGATCTCGGCGGCGCCGCAGTGCAGGCGGAAATCGCTTCTCTGCGGCATGAAACACAGCATTCGCGGCTTTTCCGCTCCTGAAAGCGGGCCTAAGCTGATGTCTGAAAAAATGGAAGGACGACATATGAAATCGGCGAACGGACCCTTGCGCGTCGGCATCGGCGGCCCCGTCGGCTCGGGCAAGACGGCATTGACCGAGAAGCTCTGCAAGGCGATGCGCGCGGACTATTCGGTCGCGGTCGTCACCAATGACATCTACACCAAGGAAGACGCCGAGGCGCTTGTGCGCATGCAGGCGCTCTCCTCTGACCGCATCGTCGGTGTCGAGACCGGTGGGTGCCCACATACCGCCATTCGCGAGGACGCGACGATCAATCTGCAGGCGATCGCGGGCCTGAACGAGCGTATACCGGACCTTGACGTGGTGTTCATCGAATCAGGCGGCGACAATCTCGCGGCGACCTTTTCGCCCGATCTTGCCGACATCACCATCTATGTGATCTCCACCTGCCAAGGTGAGGAAATCCCGCGCAAGGGCGGCCCAGGCATCACCCGCTCCGACCTGCTGATCATCAACAAGAAGGATCTCGCTCCCTACGTCGACGTCGATCTCGACGTGATGGACCGCGACGCGTATCGCATGCGCGAGGCCAAGCCGCATCTGTTTACCGATTTGAAGCGCGGCGTCGGCGTGGACCATGTGGTCCGGTTCCTGAAGGAGCAGGGTGGGCTTTAAAAAATTGAGGCCGGTGCCCCCTCGAAGCCACCGGCCTTATCTGCATGTCGCGGTCCCGCCGCCAGTGTCGCAACATGCATCCAAAGAAAGCCCGGACCCGCCCGGCCGGTCTCGCTTCGTTTAACTTCAGATCTCGCGCAGGGCCTGCACGTCGACGACCTGGATCACTCGCCCGCGCACCGTCACTCCGGTCCGCCGGAGAGTGGAGAATGCGCGGGAGAGTGCCTCGGGCGCCAATCCCAACATGCCCGCTAGCAGGTTCTTCTGGAACGGCAGGCGAATGGAGGCTGGGCCGCCATCCACTGGGCATCTTTTCAGTATATAGTCGGCCACCCGCTGCGGCGCCGTATGCAACCTGTCGTTGGCGACGCAGTCCATCGTGGTGATGAGGTGTTTCGACAGCGAGGTGATCACCGCCTTGGCGATATCCCGTTCCTGCTCGGCCAGATCCCGCACCGCCTGCATGTCGAAGCGGGCAAGCGTCGTGGCTTCGGCCGTCTGGGCATGATGGCGATACTTGGTGCCGCCATAGAGAAGACATTCGGCGAACGTGTCACCCGGGCTGCAGATGCGGATATCCGCCTCGCGGCCGTCACGATTGAGCTGGTAAAGTCGCACATAGCCGCTGAGAACGCAGTAAAAAGCGTCTGCGTTCTCGCCCTCGCGAAAGATCGACTTGCGGTTCGTCAGACTGATGACACTCATGGCCGACATCATCCGGACGAGAGAATTGCCGGTCAGGCTCGTCAGGAAAGGCGTCTTCATCAGGACGGCCCGGTCCCTGTTGTTGAGCTTGAAATTGCTGTTCATCATGTCCGCCGTCTCTTCCATAACCTGAACCGCCGCGCATTCCCGATGTCGCTAAAATAACAGGTTCATGAAATCAGAATTTGACATCGATCAAATCCGTGAAATTTTTCTGCAATCTCCGCGAGTTGGCTTGTTCCAACGAAAAACGCCGGGCCCAAGGGCCCGGCGCTATCGAAGATAAGGTTCGGAAATGGAGTTATTCGGCGGCCAGCGGCGGCAGGCGCAGCACGTTGCTGCTGGCTTGCGCACCGGGAGAGCGATCGTCGTTGGCGCTCGTCTGCCGTTCCATCTGGTTGAGGCGTTCTTCCAGGGATGCGATCGACTGCGCGTTCTTGCGAGCCTCCTGGCTGAGCTCCTCGTTGGAAAGACCGAAGTCCTCCTGTTCCTTCTTGCCGACCATGCGGCCGAAGATCTTGCCGAGCAGGCGCGACAGGTCGTCCATGATCAGGAAGAAGGATGGCACGACGAGGAGCGAGAGCACCGTCGAAACGATGATGCCGCCTATCACCGCGATCGCCATCGGCGCACGGAAGGAGCCGCCTTCGCCGACGCCGAGCGCCGAGGGCAACATGCCCGCGGACATGGCGATCGACGTCATGATGATCGGACGGGCGCGCTTGCGGCCGGCCTCGACCATGGCATGGACCCGTTCCAGGCCTTGCCGCTTCATCTCGATCGCGAAGTCCACCAGAAGGATGGCGTTCTTCGTGACGATACCCATCAGCATCAGGATACCGATCAGGACCGGCATCGACAGCGCGTTCTGGGTAATGATCAGCGCCACCGCCACGCCGCCGATAGCAAGCGGCAGCGAGAACAGGATGGTGAAGGGCTGGATGACGTCCTTGAAGAGCAGGATCAGCACCACGAGCACGAGCATCAGGCCCATCAGCATCGCATTGCCGAAGCTCTGCTGCATTTCGGCCTGCACTTTGGCGTCACCGCTTTCGGCCAGACGAACCGTCTTCGGCAACTCGGTCTCGCCGACGATCCGCTTGAACTCGGCCGATGCGGTATCGAGCGCCGTGCCGAAGGGCACGTCGGAACCGATCGCCACGACGCGGTTGCGGTCGTTGCGCTTGATCGAACTCGGGCCTTCCGAATAGTCGATGTCGGCAACGTTGTAGAGCGGCACGCTGGCACCGGCCGCAGTCTTGATCTTGAGCGCCCGGATCGAGGCCAGATCGCGCCGCACGTCGAGCGAAGCCTGGACGCGGATCGGGATCTGCCGGTCGTCGAGCGAGATCTTGGCAAGGTTGGCATCGACATCGCCGATGGTCGCGACGCGGACCGTCTCGGCGATCTGCTGCGGCGTGATGCCGAGGCGCGAAGCCTCCGCCATGCGCGGCCGGATCTGCAGTTCCGGACGGGGCAGGGCGCCTTCCGAGGAGACGTTGAAAAGGATCGGCGAGGCCCGCAGCTTCGATTCCAGCATGCTGACGGCGTCGTTCAGGTGCGCCTCGTTGGTGGAGAGGAAGTTGAACGAAAGGTCGCGCTCGGCGCGGTCGTTGACCTTGGATATCCGCACGTCCGGAATGGAGCGGACGGCAGCGAAAATGTCCTTTTCGACATCCCATTGCGGACGCGTGCGGCCATTTTCCTTGATCCTCGGCACAACGTCACGGATCAAGGGGATCGATCCCAGGCCCTTGTTGACCAAGGTCTTGACCAGCGAATGGTCGAGGTTCTGCAGGATGACGCGCACGGTTGCGCGGCGCAGTTCGAGGTCGCCCTTAGGTGACGCTCCGCCGAGGATGAAGACGCTCTCGACACCGTCGATATGGCGCACCGCATCATAGATGACGTCGGTGCTGGCGCCCGTTTCGTCGAGCGTCGCATTCGGCGGCAATTCCACCGACAGCACGACACGCGAGTTGTCGTCCGGCGGCAGGAAGCTGCCGGGGACCTGGGATAGCAGCATCACGGAGCCGATCAGGAAGCCGATTGCGGCGAGCATCGTCGTATAACGCCAGTACCAGCGGCGGGTCGTGCCGGTGACAAGGCGCGTATAGGCCTTCATGATCCAGCCGTCGTTGTCCTGATGGTCTTCCATCCCGTCTTCGGGGCTCATCAGATAGGCGGCCATCAGCGGCGTGATCAGTCGCGCCACCGCAAGCGAGAAGAACACCGAGAAGGCGACCGTCAGGCCGAACTGGATGAAGTACTGGCCCGGAACGCCCGGCATGAACGACACCGGCACGAACACGGCGATGATCGTGAAGCTGGTGGCGATGACGGCGAGGCCGATTTCGTCGGCGGCTTCGAGCGCGGCCTTGTAGGGCGATTTACCCATCTTGATATGCCGCGCGATGTTCTCGATCTCGACGATCGCGTCGTCGACGAGAATACCGGTCGCGAGCGTCAGCGCCAGGAAGCTTACGAGGTTCAGCGAGAACCCCATGAGGTCCATGATCCAGAAGGTCGGGATCGCGGACAACGGCAGGGCAACCGCTGCGATCAGCGTCGCGCGCCAATTCCTCAGGAACAGGAAGACCACGATGACGGCGAGGACCGAGCCTTCCACCAGCGTATGGAGGGCAGCTTCGTAATTGCCGTAGGTGAAGTAGACCGAGTCGTCGACCATTTCGATCGCGACGTTCGGATTGGCCTTGCGCACTTCGTCGAGGCTGGTGGCAACGGTTTCGGCGACCGAGACCTCGCTTGCACCCTTGGCGCGGAACACGGCGAAGGTGACCGACGGCGTGCCGTTGAAGCGCGAGAAGGATTTCGGCTCCTCGTAGGTGTCGGTGATGGTGCCGAGTTCGGTCAGCTTGACGAACTGGCCGTTGGGCAGCGTGATCGTCGTGTCGGCAAGCTGAGCGACGCTGCGGGCATCGCCGAGCGTGCGGATCGTCTGTTCGTTGCCGGCCACCTGGCCGCGGCCGGAGCCGAGGTCGACGTTGGTGCCGCGCATCTGGGTGCTGACATCGGCAGCGGTAATGCCATAGGCATCCAGCTTGGCGGGGTTCAGCGACACCCGGACTTCACGGTCGGAGCCGCCGTAACGGTCGATACGGCCGACGCCGGCCTGGCCCTGCAGGGCGCGCTTGACCGTGTCGTCGACGAACCAGGAGAGCTCCTCGAGGGTCATGTTCGGCGAGGAGACGGCGAATGTCTGGATAGCCTGACCTTCGACGTCGACCTTGGTGACGACGGGTTCCTCGATGCCGGCGGGCAGGTCGCTGCGGATCTTGTCGATCGCGTCCTTGGTGTCCTGCACGGCCTCGGCGGTCGGCTTTTCGATGCGGAAAACGACGACCGTCTGCGACTGGCCGTCCGTCACCGTGGACTGGATTTCGTCAATGCCGCTGATGGAGGCGACAGCGTCCTCGATCTCCTTCGTCACCTGCATTTCCAGCTCGGCGGGGGCGGCCCCGCTCTGGGTGACGGTGATCGACACGACCGGAACGTCGATATTCGGGAAACGGGTGATCGGCAGCGCGTAAAACGACTGAATGCCGACAATAAGCAGCAGGGCAAAACCGAGCATCGGCGCTATCGGATTGCGGATCGACCAGGCAGAGAAGTTCATGCGGCTCAACCTCAGTTCGCGATAGTGGCGGGTTCGGCCGGGACCGGGGCGATCTTGTCGCCGTCCCGAACGAAGGCGCCGGCCTTCGCAACGACAATGTCACCGGCCGTAAGACCGCTGACGACCTGCACGAAACCGCCATCCTGGATGCCGGTTTCAATCTTCACCTGCTTGACCACATTGTCTTCGACCTTGCGGGCGGTGGAACCGTTCCGCCCGGTGGTGACGGCGGAGAGCGGCAGCACCAGTGCATTGGTCTCGGTGATGACGATCTCGGCGCTCCCATACATGCCCGAGCGTGCGCCGGTTTCATCGTCGATGACGATATGCACAGCGCCGAGGCGGGTGACCGCATCGACCGTCGGGGAGACGAGCCGAACCTTGCCCTCGATCTTCACCTTGCCGCCGGCGACCGTAACGATCGCCTTCTGGCCGGCCTTGATCTTCTGGATGTCGGTCTCGGAAAGATCGGCGACCAACTCGATCGCGCTATCCTTGATGATCGTGAAGAGCGGATTACCGGTGCCGCTGGCGATCGCGCCGACCTTGGCATTGCGGACGGAAATGACACCGCCGACCGGCGCCTTCACGCCGGTGCGGGCGAGCTTCAGGTTGATGTCCTCGATCTGGGCGTCAACCACCTTGATGTCGGACTGGCCAACCGCGACCGCCTGCTTGGCGGCGTTCAGCTTGGCGTCGGATACCTCTACGAGCGCGTTTGCCTGTTCGAGCTGCGAAACCGTGCTGGTGCCGCTCTGGCTCAGGCGTTGCGTGCGGTCGCGCTGGCGTTTGGCGTCGGCAAGGTTGGCTTCCGCCTCGATCACCTGCGCCTTGTACTGCGCAAGACCAGCCTCAGCTTTTGCCTTGTTGGCCTGCAGCTGGCTTTTCTCAAGGATCAGCGCGTCGTCGTTCAACGTCGCAAGCACGCTGTCGGCCTTCACTTCGTCACCGACATCGGCATTCAGCGTCTTGATCGACAGGGCGTCGACGAGCGGCTGGACATAGACTTCCTCGACGGGCCTGACGGTACCGGTCGCGATGACGCGGTCGATGAGCGGCTTTTCGATCGCTTCCGTCACAATGATCGAGGGCAGCTTGATTTCCGTCTGCGCCGGGGCCGGCTTGGCCGCGTCCTGCGCAACAGCAGAATTGGGGATCAATACGGAGCCTGCGGCAAGCGCAATGCTGGCGCCGAGTGCAAGGCGAAGAGCCGGGATACCGGCGGACTTGGTAAACTTGCGAAACATGCGATTACTTTCAAACTGAAGTAAGGGGCAAATATTCCGCTGGGAACCGCTCCGGTCACGTAACGCCCCCTCAGCGCACGATAACCCGGATCAAGGTGGTAACCGCGCAAAACGGTTACAAGACCGGCAGCGAAAGATTCATCAACGCCGCACTTTTACGTGTTTGCGTTGCACAAATCAATCCGTCGCCCTTATGAGACGAATGAGTTTTAGTTATGTTTTGTGTGAGAAAAATTTCAAAAACGCGCGGCATGTAGCCGCGCGTTCTCTTTTAACAAGCCAGCGGCGATTATTATTTCAATGCCGCGTCGGTGATCTCGCTCGTATAGGCGCCTTCCGGCTTCTTGGTGATGATCTTCTGGTCGAGCAGCGCCTTGACCGTGCGGTCGTAGGTGGCAGTGTCGAGCTTGCCGGTGCCGGTGCCGATCAGCTTGGCCACTTCGCCCATCATCCGCTTCTGGTGGTTCTCGTCCTGGCCGCCATTGTCCATGACGATCCCGGCGGCTTCACCCGGATTGGCGATGGCGTATTTCCAGCCCTTCATCGACGCACGGACGAACTTCACCATGGTTTCCTTGAACTTCGGATCCTTGAGCTTGGTGTCCATCACGTAGAGACCATCCTCGAGCAGGTCGTTGCCCATGGCGGAGAAGTTGAAGACGACGAGCTGCTCGGGCTTGAAGCCGGCATCGATCGCCTGCCAGTATTCGTTATAGGTCATCACCGAGATGCAGTCGGCCTGCTTCTGGATGAGCGGCTGCACGTCGAAACTCTGCTTCAGAACGGTCACGCCGTCCTTGCCTCCGTCGGTCTTCAGGCCGAGCTTGTTCATCCAGGCGAAGAACGGGTATTCGTTGCCGAAGAACCAGACGCCGAGCGTGCGGCCCTTGAAGTCGGCTTCGGTCTTCACCGGGCCGTCCTTGGGGCAGATCATCTGCAGGCCGGACTTCTGGTAGGGCTGGGCGATGTTGGTGAGCGGCACGCCCTTTTCGCGGGCAACCAGCGCACCGCCCATCCAGTCGACGATCACGTCGGCGCCGCCGCCGGCGATTACCTGCTCGGGAGCGATGTCCGGGCCGCCCGGCTTGATCGTGACGTCGAGGCCTTCATCCTTGTAGAAGCCCTTGTCCTTGGCGACGTAATAACCGCCGAACTGGCCTTGAGCCACCCATTTCAGCTGCAGGGTCACCTTGTCGGCGGCCATCGCAGCTTGGGCTGCCGCGAGCGACATGGCGCCCGCCATCAGCGCAACGAGAATTTTTCTCATGTTTTTTATCCTTCCCTCTGAGGTTTGCCGGTTCCGCCGAAGCGGGCCGGATTTTTCGCGTTTAACCACCGCGGTTAGACGGATGCCAGAACGTCGTCGCTCTTTCGCCAAGCGCCACGACGCCATAAAAAACTGAACCGACCAGCGCTGCAACAGCGATTTCGGCCCAGACCATGTCGACATTCATGCGGCCGATCTCGGTCGAGATCCGGAACCCCATGCCGACGATCGGCGTGCCGAAGAATTCCGCGACGATCGCACCGATCAGCGCCAGCGTCGAGTTGATCTTCAGCGCATTGAAGATGAAGGGCATGGCGGCCGGCAGGCGCAGCTTGATCAGCGTCTGCCAGTAGTCGGACGCGTAGGAACGCATCAGGTCGCGTTCCAT
Source organism: Neorhizobium sp. T6_25 (assembly GCF_002968555.1). Taxonomy (NCBI): domain Bacteria; kingdom Pseudomonadati; phylum Pseudomonadota; class Alphaproteobacteria; order Hyphomicrobiales; family Rhizobiaceae; genus Neorhizobium; species Neorhizobium sp. T6_25. The sequence goes on along the minus strand of NZ_PVBL01000004.1, from coordinate 203,854 downwards.
GGCGCCCGAGGCCCCGAGCCCTGCCACCGTGTTCACCAGCATCGGGAAGAAGGTCATGATGATCACGACCGCTGCCTTGGAATGCCAGTCGAAACCGAACCACATGACCATGATCGGTGCGACGCCGATGATCGGCAGCGCCGACATCAGGTTGCCGATCGGCAGCAGCCCACGGCGCAGGAAGGCAATGCGATCGGCAAGGATGGCGACGACGAAGCCGGAGGCGCAGCCGACGACGTAACCGAACAGCACCGCCTTGAAGATCGTCTGCTGCACGTCTGCCCAGAGGATCGGCACCGAGCTTGCGAGCCTTGCGCCGATCGAGGACGGCGGTGGCAGGATGATGAAGGGAATGCCGGCACCGCGGGTCGCCGCTTCCCAGAGGATCAGGATCCAGGCCCCGAAGATCGCCGGGATCAGCAGCCGGAGAAACGTATCGCCGGTTTTGGATTTGGCACGGATGCCGGACAGGACCGTGACGCAGCGCCAGGCAATCAGCCAGCAGGCCGTGATTATCAGGAAGAAGGCAAGCGTCGCCTTGCCCTCGTTGCCGGCGATGCCCGCAAGCAGCAGCCAGACGGCGAGATGGGCCGCGAGGAACAGGACCGTTGCGAGGAGGGGCTGGGAAAGCCTGGTGAACGAGACCAGGGCTGCGCCGGCGACGAGGAGAAAGATCACGGCGAGGGCGCCGGCGCCGAACGGTGAGGGCGCGTCCGCCGCCATCAGCGGCAGGGAGGCGAGGGCGGCGAGACACAGGAGCAGCGCCATCGCGCCCTGCCAGGAACGAAGTGCCACCGTCATGCCGGCCTCCCGCCCATGGAGCGATCGACGATCTTGGCGATGATCCCGACGATGGCAACGAGAGCCGCCGCCAGCACCGAACCGGCGATCAGCGCCGCCCAGATATCGATCGTCTGGCTGTAATAGGCCCCGGCCAGCAGTTTCGAGCCGATGCCGGCGACGGCCCCGGTCGGCAGCTCGCCGACGATCGCGCCGACCAGGCTTGCGGCAATTGCCACCTTCATCGAAGTGAACAGGAACGGAATGGAGGCCGGCACCCGGAGTTTCCAGAAGGTCTGGGCACCGCTTGCATAATAGGTGCGCATCAGGTCGAGCTGGATGATCTCGGGGGAACGCAGGCCCTTTACCATGCCGACTGCCACAGGGAAAAAGGAGAGGTAGGTCGAGATCAGCGCCTTGGGAACGAGCCCGGTGACGTTGATCGCGCCGAGCACGACGATCACCATCGGCGCCACCGCGAGAATCGGCACGGTCTGCGAGGCGATGATCCAGGGCATCAGGCTGCGGTCGAGCGCCTTCAGATGCACGATGCCGACCGCGATTAGGATGCCGGTCAGCGTGCCCATGGTGAAGCCGACCACGGTTGAAGAGAGCGTCACCCAGGCATGGTAGACGAGGCTGCGGTTTGACGTGACGCTGCGCAGAAACGTATTCTCGAAGACGTTGCTCACCACCTGATGCGGCGCCGGCAGGATGGGCTTCGGTTGCGCCATCGTCTTGCCGATGAACTCCATCGTCGTGGAGGTGACGTTGGCACGCCGGTCGAGATCCCGCTGGAACGGCGCGTTCATGAAATAGGCGGCGACGTACCAGACGGCGAGGATCACAACGAGGATGGTGAGGACGGGGATGATGCGGGATTTGAGGGAGTCGGGTTTCATGCCGCTGCCCTCTCACGTCTCAGCCCGGAGCCACAGAGGGGGGGATTCCCGGAATGCAAAACCTCACTCCTCATAACTATGCCCCGCTCTCAACCCCTCGCGCACCCGATGCGCGATCTCCAGGAATTCCGGCGTCTCGCGGATTTCGAGCGGGCGTTCCCTGGGCAAGGTCGATTCGATCACGTCGGTCACCCGGCCCGGACGCGGCGACATGACGACGATGCGGGTCGAGAGGTAGACTGCCTCCGGGATGGAGTGGGTGACGAAACAGATGGTCTTTTCGGTGCGCGCCCACAGCTTCAGCAGCTGCTCGTTCAGGTGATCACGGACGATCTCGTCGAGCGCGCCGAAGGGTTCGTCCATCAAAAGCAGGTCGGCGTCGAAGGCGAGCGCACGGGCGATGGAGGCGCGCTGCTGCATGCCGCCGGAAAGCTGCCAGGGGTATTTCTTGCCGAAGCCGGAAAGGTTGACGAGGTCGAGGGTGCGCTCGATGCGCGCTTTGCGATCCACCGACGAATAGCCCATGATTTCCAGAGGGAGGGCGATATTCTTCTCGATCGTCCGCCACGGATAAAGCGCCGGCGCCTGGAAGACGTAACCGTAGGAGCGCGATTTGCGTGCCTCTTCCGGCGTCATGCCGTTGACGGTGATCTCGCCGGCAGTCGCCTTTTCGAGATCGGCGATGACGCGCAGGAAAGTCGTCTTGCCACAGCCGGACGGGCCGATGAAGGAGACGAAATCCCCCTTGTTCACCGTGAGATCGACATTCGACAGCGCATGTACCGGCCCGTCACCGGTCTCGAAGGTCAGGCCGAGCTTTTTGGCCGAAACGACGGAGGATGGAGCATTGTTCATCGGCATTTGGGCATGGGTCCGAGTTTGGTGCCGTCCGGGAAACTGACGGTATAGCCTTTGGCGGATTTGGTGAGCGTAGCGGTGTCTTCCGGTCCGACTTCCCCGTCGGCCTCGCATGCTGCCTTGATGGTGAAACCGTTCGCCGTCTTCTTCGGCATGCCTTTGAATTCGCAGGCGGAAACGGAAGTCGTCACGCCGTCGTCGTTCAGCAGCAGGAAATCATCGGCACCGGACGATTCGCCGGTCCTGGCGTAAATGCAGCCTTCCTTGCTGCCATAGGCGCCGTCGAGGAAGGTCGCGGCCTTGGCGGGAACGGCAATCGAGATCGTGGCAAGGACCGCCGATGCGATGCTGAAGTGGATTGTATTCAGTGACATTTCCCGAAAGGCCCCCATTCAAGTCCGTCTGCGAAGCGTACAGTATAGACATCACCGTTGCGCAGGATATCGATCATTGCGGTGTCCAAGAGCCCTCTCTTTTCGTCTGTCTCGGCTGCCGCTCTTGAGCCGGCGTGATATGCTGGCGGCGGATCCCGTTCGACGGAGGAACCTGGCGATGGACAGTGCATCAAAACCCACCTGCCGTGTCGTCAAGCCCGGTGCGGCCTACGACGGCAAGCAGGGCCTGAGCTATTTCGAGGGGATCGCGGCGGAAACGGTCGGCTCCAAGGGCATTTGCATGCATCTTGTCACCATCCCGCCAGGCGCGCGGGCGAAGGCCCATCTGCATGAAACCCACGAGACGGCCATCTACGTGCTCTCCGGCTCGGCCATCACCTGGTACGGCGACCGGCTGGAGGAATGCGCCGAACTCTCGGCCGGCGAGATGATGTATATCCCCGCCGGCGTCCCGCATCTGCCGGCCAACATTTCCGACGCGCCCTGTTCGGCGGTCATCGCCCGCACCGACCCGAACGAACAGGAAAGCGTGGTGCTGCTGCCGGAGCTGGACGGCTTGGTGAAGGGGTGACCTCTGCGGAAAGGACATCGTTTCCCGTTCAAACCCCGCTGGCCGGAATGCCTGCGCGTTCCACCTTGCGCGGCGAGGTCAGTTCCTTCCAGGTCGACAGCGCCTTGTTGACCGCCGGATAAGGCTCGCGCTTGACGAACTGGCCGTGGCCTTCCTGCGTCCTGATCGCCCCGTCCTCGATCGCGACCACGCCGCGGGTCAACGTGTAGCGCGGCAGACCGGTGACTTCCTTGCCCTCGAAGACGTTGTAGTCGATCGCCGACTGCTGGGTCTTGGCCGAAATGGTCTTCGACTTGTTCGGATCGAGAACGACGATATCTGCGTCGGCGCCGACCAGGATCGCGCCCTTCCTCGGATAGATGTTGAGGATTTTCGCTATGTTGGTGGAGGTCACTGCCACGAACTCGTTCATGGTGATGCGGCCGGTTGCGACGCCATGCGTCCACAGCATCGGCAGCCGGTCTTCGAGGCCGCCGGTTCCATTCGGGATCTTTCTGAAATCGCCGAGACCGGTGCGCTTCTGGTCGGTCGTGAACGCGCAGTGGTCGGTTGCTACCACCTGCAGCGAGCCGGAGGCGAGGCCCGCCCAGAGGCTGTCCTGATGCTGCTTGCTGCGGAAGGGTGGGCTCATCACCCGGCGGGCCGAATGGTCCCAGTCCTTGTTGAAATATTCGCTCTCGTCGAGCGTCAGGTGCTGGATCAGCGGCTCGCCATAAACGCGCATGCCGTTCTGGCGGGCGCGGCGGATCGCTTCATGGGCCTGCTCGCAGGATGTGTGGACGACATAGAGGGGCACGCCTGCCATGTCGGCAATGATGATGGCGCGGTTGGTCGCCTCGCCTTCGACGGAGGCGGGACGGGAATAGGCGTGTGCCTCTGGCCCGTTATTGCCCTCGTCCATCAGCTTGGTCTGCATGGCGGCAACGACGTCGCCGTTTTCGGCATGAACGAGCGGCAGGGCACCGAGTTCGGCGCAGCGCGAGAACGAGGCGAACATCTCGTCGTCGTTCACCATCAACGCGCCCTTGTAGGCCATGAAGTGCTTGAAGGTGTTGATGCCGTGATGCGCGACGACCGCTTTCATCTCGTTGAAGACCTGCTCGCCCCACCAGGTGACCGACATGTGGAAGGAATAGTCACAATTGGCGCGGGTCGCCTTGTTGTCCCAGCGCTTCAGCGCGTCGAGGAGGGACTGGCCGGGCTCGGGCAGGCAGAAATCGACCACCATGGTGGTGCCGCCGGCAAGTGCTGCCCGCGTGCCGCTCTCGAAATCGTCGGCGGAATAGGTGCCCATGAATGGCATTTCCAAATGCACATGCGGATCGATCCCGCCCGGCATGACGTAACAGCCGGCGGCGTCGAGCGTGGTGTCGCCGAAAAGGTTCGGGCCGATCTCGATGATCCGGCCGCCGTCGATCTTCACGTCCGCCTTGTAGGTCAGGTCGGCCGTGACGATGGTTCCACCCTTGATGACTGTGGTCATTGTTGTTCCCCTTTTCTTGTCGGTTCCCTTACGGGCGCGATGGTGTGCGTCAAGCCAGTGATGTGGACGAGCGCAACTTCGATCTGCCTCATGTCGCTGTCGGCCAATCGGCCGATCCGCTGGCCGATGACCTCTTTTCTGACCGGCGTGATCTTTTCGACCATGACCTGCGACGGATATTGAAGTCCGTTCTGAGCACTGGGCTCGATGATCGGCCGAAGAAGCGGTGCCTCAAGCAGATGGGTCGTCAAAGGGCAGGCAAGAGCCGTCGTATAGGTCACGAGAAACTCGTCAGCCTGAAGAATGACGGCGGGCCGAGGTTTGCCAAGTTCACCGGGAAAAACCGCGATCACGACGTCTCCTCGGCTCAGCTTCACGGCTTGTCCCAATCCGTTGGGCCAACGGCTTCGATCCAGTCCTCAATGTCTTCTTTCGCATCCGCGTCTGCGATCCGGCGCATTTCTTCCTCCGCCTGTCGGCGGAAGGCTTCGTGGGTGAGGTCCGGTACCCAGATCTCAATCGGCCGGTATCCCTGGCGGATCAGTTCGGCCCGTTCTTCGGGTGATATTTCCCTCGGTCGTCCCATTGTCCGGTTCCTGTCTTGAAGTGGCGGTGACGATGCTACTCCACAATCTCCGCCGTCTCCAGCACGGCATGGAACAGCACATCCGCCCCCGCCGCCGCCCATTCCTTGGAAATCTCTTCCGCTTCGTTGTGCGAAAGCCCGCCGACGCAGGGGCACATGATCATCGTCGAGGGTGCCACCTTGGCGGCCCAGCAGGCGTCGTGGCCGGCGCCGGAGATGATGTTCATATGGCTGTAGCCGAGCTTTTCGGCCGCTTCGCGAACACGGCCGACCAGGACCGGATCGAAGGTCACCGGGTCGAAATGGCCGACCGCCTCGACAGAACAGCCGACGCCGAGCGGCTCGCAGATTTCGACCGCCTGTTTCTCGATCGTCGCCCGCATGCGGTCGAGCTTTTCCTGGGATGGCGTGCGGATATCGACGGTGAACACCACCTTGCCCGGCAGCACGTTGCGGGAATTCGGCGAGAAGAACACCTGGCCCACCCCGCCGACGGCGCCCGGCTGTTCGGACATCGCCACCGCCTGCACCATTTCGAGGATGCGGCCGAAGGCAAGGCCGGCATTGACGCGCAGGTTCATCGGCGTCGAGCCGGTATGCGCCTCGCGGCCGGTCAGCGTGAATTCCAGCCACCAGAGGCCCTGACAGTGGGTGACGACGCCGATCTGCTTGTTCTCCGCCTCAAGGATCGGCCCCTGTTCGATATGGTATTCGAAATAGGCATGCATCTTTCGGGCGCCGACCTCTTCGTCGCCGAGCCAGCCGATGCGCTTCAGCTCGTCGCCATAGGTCTTGCCGTCCGGATCCTTGCGGCCATAGGCGTAGTCGATCGAGTGAACGCCGGCGAACACCCCCGATGCCAGCATGGCCGGGGCGAAACGCGCGCCTTCTTCGTTCGCCCAGTTGGTGACGACGATCGGATGTTTCGTCCTGATGCCGAGGTCGTTCATGGTGCGGACCACTTCCAGCGCGCCGAGCACGCCGAGCACGCCGTCATATTTGCCGCCGGTCGGCTGGGTGTCGAGATGGCTACCGACATAGACCGGCAGGGCGTCCGGATCGGTGCCGGCGCGGGTGGCGAACATCGTGCCCATCCTGTCGACGCCGACCGTCATTCCTTCGGCCTCGCACCATGTCTTGAAGAGGTGGCGGCCTTCGCCGTCCGCATCGGTCAGCGTCTGGCGATTGTTGCCGCCGGCAATGCCGGGGCCGATCTTTGCCATGTCCATGAGCATGTCCCACAGACGATCGCCGTTGATGCGCAAGTTCTCGCCGGGTGCTGCCACCATTTTTCAGTCCTCGCCTGTTTTCACGTCCACCCGTGCGGGCGGCATGTTTTTCGTTCCCATGGTCCTCCGCGCGCCCGCTTTGAAAAGAGGCATGCGAAGATCGGCATTGCGTTTATTCTGCTTGTCGCCGATAATTTGACCGCTTGGTAAAACATTACAATTTCCTCGGCTCCACTCAAGACGAAAATCACGAAAAATCCAGAGGAATTTCCAAAGCGCCGGGTGGACGCGGAAGAGGGCAAGGACAGGCATGGCCATCCCAAGGGCGGCGAAGACGCAGAGACGCACCCGCATTCAGGAGGAGAAGGAGGAACGCATCCTCGAAGCGGCGCTCGACGTATTTTCCCAGAACGGTTTCCGCGGCGCCACGATCGACCAGATCGCCGATGCGGCCGGCATGTCGAAGCCCAATCTGCTCTATTATTTCCGTACCAAGGAGGCGATCCACCGTCACCTGATCGACCGGGTTCTGTTCACCTGGCTGGAGCCGTTGCGTGCGTTCAACGCCGAGGGCAGCCCTGAATCCGAGATCCGCTCCTATATCCGCCGCAAGCTCGAAATGGCCCGCGATTTCCCCCGCGAAAGCCGGCTTTTCGCCAACGAAGTGCTGCAGGGCGCGCCGCATATCGAGGATGAGCTGAAAGGCCCGCTGAAGGCGCTTGTCGACGAAAAAGCGGAGGTGATCCGCGCCTGGGCGCGGTCCGGCAAGATCGCCAAATGCGATCCCTACCACCTGATCTTCTCGATCTGGTCGACGACCCAGCATTATGCCGACTTCGACGTGCAGGTGCGCGCCGTGCTCGGCCAGGACTATGCGGGCGAGGGGCGTTTCGAGGATGCAGCGCGGTTTCTGGAGCAGCTCTTCATTGACGGGCTGCGGGCGCGCAACGCCTGAGATTCCTTCGTAAATCCGAAAACGAAAAACGCCGGCGCTGAGGCCGGCGTCTTCTTACTTATTGATTGCCGGGCCTGGTATCAGGCGGCGGCGGAAGCCCGGTTGGTCGGGACTTCGGCGATCGTCTTCAGAACCTGGGAAGCGATCTGGTAGGGGTCGCCCTGGGAGTTCGGACGGCGATCTTCCAGATAGCCCTTGTAGTCGTTCTTGACGAACGAATGCGGCACGCGGATCGAGGCACCGCGGTCGGCAACGCCGTAGGAGAACTTGTTCCACGGAGCCGTTTCGTGCTTGCCGGTCAGGCGCTTGTCGTTGTCCGGGCCGTAGACGGCGATGTGGTCCATCAGGTTCTTGTCGAAAGCAGCCATCAGCGCTTCGAAATAGTCCTTGCCGCCAACTTCGCGCATGTACTTGGTGGAGAAGTTGCAGTGCATGCCCGAGCCGTTCCAGTCGGTGTCGCCGAGCGGCTTGCAGTGGTATTCGATGTCGATGCCGTACTTTTCAGTCAGGCGCTGCAGCAGGTAGCGTGCCATCCAGATCTGGTCGGCGGCCTTCTTGGAGCCCTTGCCGAAAACCTGGAATTCCCACTGGCCCTTGGCCACTTCGGCATTGATGCCTTCGTGGTTGATGCCGGCGGCGAGGCAGAGGTCGAGATGTTCTTCGACGATTTCGCGGGCGACGTCACCAACGTTCGAATAGCCGACGCCGGTGTAATACGGGCCCTGCGGAGCCGGGTAGCCCTGTTCCGGGAAGCCGAGCGGACGGCCGTTCTGGTAGAAGAAGTATTCCTGCTCGAAACCGAACCAGGCGTCCTCGTCGTCGAGGATGGTCGCGCGGGCGTTGGTCGCATGCGGCGTGACGCCATCCGGCATCATGACTTCGCACATGACCAGCGCGCCGTTGGTGCGGGCCGGATCGGGATAAAGCGCAACCGGCTTCAGCACGCAATCGGACGAGCGGCCTTCGGCCTGCATGGTCGACGAACCGTCGAAGCCCCACAGCGGCAGCTGTTCGAGCGTCGGGAAGGTGTCGAATTCCTTGATCTGCGTCTTGCCACGCAGGTTCGGTACCGGGGTGTACCCGTCGAGCCAGATGTACTCGAGCTTATACTTGGTCATATTTTATCTCTCAGGCCGTGACGTTCATGGTTGAGCCATCCTGAGGAAGCGGCATCGCAACGATACCGCGCCTCCGGGGTAACCAGAAGAACGCATTTCCCGTGCCAGTTTGCATCGGAGCGACGGTTTTGGATTAAAAAAGTGTGAACGAAGGGCCGCGGGGGGAGCGCCGGGAGGGACTAAAGGTCCGGTAGATCAGCACGGTCTCATGAAATCTCCGAGTTTTAAAGGTTCTATCCAGATTGCTCGGAACCGGGTTCGGTTGGCGCACGTTTCCCCGCCGGAGGTTCCTGCGAGCAAAATAGATCGCCGGGACCGCGCTGCCGCTAAATTAGCGCCTAGCGCGAGTCGGAAAAATGATATAAAATCATGCAATAAGCACAAAAAATGTGCAGATTTGTGCTCTGTGCGTGTTTGAATGCACTTTTGAAGTTAGGAGACGATAGGATGGCAATTCACATCCATCGTGAGTCGGCAACCATCTACCAGTTCCCGGTCCGCCCAAGGCGGCGGCTCGAGGATGGCCGGACCGTGCCGACCGGAATCCACGAAGTTGCCTTGAGCGTTGTCGATACCAATTGCTGGTACCATGACGAGGCGGTGCGGGATTCCGGCCCGAAGAACGACCAGCCGAAGCCATGCTGACCCATAGATGACGAAAGGCCGCGCCATTGGATGACGCGGCCCTCGTTCTTTCGATCTGATTTTCCTCAGAACGCGAACAGCTTCAGCATCGCGTAGCCGAAAACCGCGATGAACAGCCAGCCGAATGCGCCGAGCGCGAGCGGCCGCCAGCCTTCCGCCTTCAGCTTGCGGATGTCGGTCTGCAGTCCCATGGCCGCAAGCGCCATCGACAGCAGGAAGCTGGTCGCGGTCACGAGCGTCTGGCTCACCTCTGCCGGAATGGCGACGGCGCTGTTGATCAGCATCATCGCGATAAAGCCGAGAACGAACCACGGCATGGGCGCCGAGGCCTTCGATGTACCGTCCGCGCCAGAGCGCATGGCGAGCGCCAGCGTCATGATCAGCGGTGCCAGCATGACGACGCGGGCGAGCTTGGAGATGGTGCCGAACTGCCCGGCGACATCGCCGCCCTGGAAGGCGGCGGCCACCACCTGTGCGACCTCATGGATGGTGGAGCCGCTCCACAATCCGTAACCGCGTGCGTCGAGCCCGAGCGGGGCGGCGAGCAGCGGATAGGCAAGCATCGACAGCGATCCGAACAAAGTCACGCAGGCAACGGCGTAGGCGACATGCTCCTGCTTGCCACGCACCACCGTATTGGCGGCGATGACCGCCGAGGCGCCGCAGACCGAGGTGCCGGCGGCAATCAGGTCGGTCAGCGAGCGATCAACCCCCATCGCTCGGCCGACCAGCCGGATCGCCACGAAGGTGGTCACCAGCGTCAGGGCCACCATCGCCAGACCAGCGCCGCCGAGCGAGAGGATCTGGCCTGCGGTTACCTGCAGGCCGAGCAGCACGATGCCGAAGCGCAGGATACGCTTCAGCGAAAAGCCGATGCCGGGCTCGACAGCTGCCGGAACCGGCAAGGCGTTGCGGATCAGCATGCCGAAGACGATCGACAGGATGAGCGGGCTCAGCGTCATCCAGCCTGTCAGGTAGCGGACGGTGAGGGCGACCGTCGCAATCGCGGCGGTCAGCAGAAGTCCGGGAAGAAGCTGGGCGAAAGCCGGCCAATAGGGAGAGGAGAGGTGGGCGCGCTGTTCCGCAGTCGGCTGGATCGGCTTCATGATTTTTCCACGAGGGTCTCTATTCGTCGAAAATCATTCTCCCTTTTCCAGAAACACAAATCCAATTGATAAGTTTTCTGATATCGTTCGTTAAAAGCGAATGGTTTTGAACGATGACCCTCGATCAGCTCCGAATTTTTCTGGAAGTCGCCGCCCGCGAACATGTGACCCGTGCGGCGGAGGCGCTGAACCTCACCCAGTCGGCGGTGAGTGCAGCGATCTCGGCGCTGGAGGCACGGCATGCCGTAATCCTGTTCAACCGGGTCGGGCGGCGGATCGAACTCACCGAAGCGGGAAAACTCTTTGTGCCGGAGGCGCGCGCCGTTTTGGAGCGGGCACAGACCGCCGAGCACGTGCTTGCCGATCTCGGCGGGTCGGCCTCGGGCATCCTGCGGATCCATGCCAGCCAGACGGTCGCGAGCTACTGGCTGCCGGCCCGGCTCGTCAGTTATCACGAGCGGTTTCCGCGCGTCGACCTGCGGCTTACCGTCGGCAATACCCAGAGCGCGGCCGAAGCGGTGCTGACCGGGGCGGCGGAACTCGCGGTCGTCGAAGGCGAGGTATTTCTGGCGGGGCTCAAGCGCCGCAAGGTGGCGGAGGACCGGCTGGTGCTGGTCGTAGGCAGCCGCCACCCCTGGGCGGACGGGCGAAAAATCCGCTCGAGCGATCTTCTCGAAACCAACTGGATCATGCGCGAACTGGGATCCGGCACGCGTTCCGCCTTCGAGGCGCAGCTCACCAATCTCGGAATCGAACCGCAGTCATTGTCCGTTGTCCTTGAAATGCCGTCGAACGAAGCGGCGATGGCGGCGGTGGAGGCGGGGTTGAGCGCGACGGTGCTTTCAAGCCGGGCAGCATCGTCCCACTCCTTCTCCGGCCGGCTTCACATAGCGGATTTCCCGATGCCGCTCCGTCAGTTCTCGGCGATCTTTCATGGTGAGCGGCACGTCACCCGGGCGCTGCGCGCCATGCTCGACCTGTTGAACGAGCCCGCTGAAGACAGCTCCCGCTGATCCCCCACGTAAGTGCGCGCCTTGTGTGAACGATAAAATTTAAGTCGTTCAGTATCTGCGAACAATACGTCTGCAACTTGCTGTCTATTCCCGGCGGCCGTGTTGCACCATCTTGAGCATCAGAAGCGCGGCAACGAGCTTCGAAAGACAAGATCAGACACACAGAGGGGCTTCGAGAAACTCGACCCACCACATGCAAGGAAGAAGACAATGAACAGAATTTCCTCCGCCATCGCCGCAGCCCTCATCGCTTCGGCTTCGTTCGGCTCTGCCGCTCTTGCCGAAGGCGACTATTACCAGGGTGTCCAGAACGCTCCTGCCGCTTCGGCCACCGTTGATCGCATCAGCACCGGCAGCATCGGCCAGAACGACAAGATCCAGGCCGACGTCAACAGCGGCGACTATTTCGACGGCGCAAACCGCCCGAACTAATTGCAGCTCATTCAAGATACCGAAACAATCTCCGCAGGCCAGGTCGCAAACTCAAAGCCGCGGGTCACTCTGAAAGGACTACCATCATGACCAAGATCACTTCCGCTATCGCCGCAGCCCTTATCGCTTCGGCCTCGTTCGCTTCCGTCGCTCTTGCTGAAGGCGACTATTACGAAGGCGCCTCCAAGGCTTCCGCTACCGTCGATCATGTTCAGACCGGCAGCATCGGCAAGGATCAGCAGAACGCCAACCAGATCCCAGCTCCGATCGGCCGCGGCGACTATTTTGAAGGCGCAAACCGCCCGAACTGACCAACATTACACACAGACGAAGAAGGCCCGGTAACCGCCGGGCCTCTTTGCGTTCGTACGTCCGTCTCCAGGCAATTCGCATACGCTCCGGGTCGTGGTACAATCGCCGCATCGAAAGAAGTCTTGGGAGGCAAAAGCCATGGAGAGACTGCTTTTTAGGAACCTGCGGCCGCTATACGGCTGGCTTTTCATCGTCGCCTGGTTCGCCATTCTCGGATGGATGACCTGGGTGTTTTTCCGCAACAGCGGCGTAGCGCAGGAGCCCCTCAGGGCGCTCATCCTCGCCTTCTTCTGGGGGCTGGGCGGCTGGCTGGCATCCGGATCCCTTGCCCGGCCGATCGTCTCGGTCCGGCAGGAAAGCGATGGCAGCTGGATCGTCACCCGCCGTTGGCTCTGGACCCATGACGAGGAGCGTATCGACCCCGACCGCCTGCCATCGCCAACGGTCGAGGCGGAAAGCGACGGGGAGGGCGGCATGCACTACCGCTGCCTTTTGAAGACGCCGGAACACGGCTCGGTGGAATTCAGCGAACACCTCAAGCTCGACAAGGCCGCGCTCGCGCGCGATCGCATGGCATCGCTGATCAGGAGCGCCAGAACGAAAATGCCCCGGCCGAGCTGACCGGGGCATAGGATATGGCCTACTCGGCGGCCTGCCTTGTCATCGGGTTGTTCGGGTGCTGGGTCCAGTTGGCGTAGGTCGGATCGACCACCTTGCCGGTGCGCTTGTCCAGTTCGCCGGCGGGCAGGGCTTCCATGGTGATGCAGTTTTCGACGGGACAGACGTTGACGCAGAGATTGCAGCCGACGCATTCCTCTTCCATCACCTCGAAATGGCGAACGCCGTCGACCATGCTGGTGATCGCCTGGTGGGAGGTGTCCTCGCAGGCGATGTGGCAGCGGCCGCACTTGATGCAGGCGTCCTGGTCGATATGCGCCTTGGCGATGTAGTTGAGGTTGAGATATTGCCAGTCGGTGACATTGGGCACCGCGCGACAGATGATGTCGTCGAGCGAGCGATGGCCCTTCTCGTCCATCCAGTCGGAAAGACCGGTGATCATCTCCTCGACGATCTTGAAGCCGTAGGTCATCGCCGCGGTGCAGACCTGCACGTTGCCGGCGCCGAGCGCCAGGAACTCGGCCGCGTCGCGCCAGGTGGTGATGCCGCCGATGCCGGAGATCGGCAGGCCGTAGGTCTCCGGATCGCGGGCGATTTCGGCGACCATGTTGAGCGCGATCGGCTTGACCGCCGGGCCGCAATAACCGCCATGGCTGCCCTTGCCGCCGACCGACGGGTTGGGCGAGAAGGTGTCGAGATCAACGGAGATGATCGAGGAGATCGTGTTGATCAGCGAGACGGCGTCGGTGCCGCCGCGCTTGGCGGCGCGGGCGGGGTGGCGGATATCGCTGATATTGGGCGTCAGCTTGGTGATAACAGGCATGCGGGTATACTGCTTGCACCAGCGCACCACCATTTCGATATATTCCGGCACCTGGCCGACCGCGGAGCCCATGCCGCGTTCGGACATGCCGTGCGGACAGCCGAAATTGAGCTCGATGCCGTCGACTTCAGTCTCTTCGACCAGCGGCAGGATCGCCTTCCACGCCTGTTCCTCGCAAGGGATCATGATCGAGGCGACGATTGCCCTGTCCGGCCATTTCTTCTTCACTTCCTTCATCTCGCGAAGGTTTGTGTAGAGGTCGCGGTCGGTGATCAACTCGATATTGTTCAAGCCGAGCAGGCGGCGGTCGGCGCCCCAGATGGCGCCGTAGCGCGGGCCGTTGACGTTGACGACCGGGGGACCTTCCTCGCCGAGCGTCTTCCAGACCACGCCGCCCCAGCCTGCCTTGAAGGCGCGCTCGACATTGTAGGCCTTGTCGGTCGGCGGCGCCGACGCCAGCCAGAACGGGTTGGGGGATTTGATGCCGACGAAATTGTTGCGGATATCAGCCATTGTCGTTCTCCCTCAAGCCACTGCGGTTGCCGGCTGCGCTGCGGCAGCCAGGGCTTTTGCGATGCTTTCCGCGGCGTCGCGCCCCTGCGCGACGGCCGAGACGGTCAGGTCTTCGCCGGTGCCGATGCAGTCGCCGCCGGCCCACACGCCCTCGATCGAGGTGCGGCCCTCGGGATCGACTGATATCTTGCCCTTTTCGAACTGCAGCGCGCCGAGGCCCGAGGCGGAAAAGGTCTGGCCGATGGCCTTGAAGATCTGGTCGGCGGCGATGACGCCGGTCTCGCCGGTGCCGATCAGCCGGCCGTCGCGGATCGCGGTATATTCCACCTCGATGCCGGCCACCTTGCCGTCCTTGCCGATGATCGATTTCGGCGCCAGCCAATGGCGGATGATGACGCCGTTGGCCGTCGCAAGATCCTGTTCGTAAGGCGAGGCGTTCATGTTGTCCTTGCCGCGGCGATAGCAGATCGTCACCTCTTCGGCGCCGAGCAGCTTCGACTGGATGGCGGCATCGATGGCGGTCATGCCGCCGCCAAGAACGACGACGCGCCGGCCGATCGGCAGCACGCTCCTGTCCTTTGCTTGGCGAAGGGCGGCGATGAAATCGACTGCGTCCTCAACGCCCGTCAGCGCTTCACCCTCGATACCGAGGCCATTGACGCCAGCAAGACCCATGCCGAGGAAAACGGCGTCATATTGCGTGGTCAGGTCGGAAAGCGAGAAATCCCGGCCGAGCGCCTGGCCGTTCCTGATCTCGATGCCGCCGATCGCGGTGACGTAATCCACCTCGCGGGCGGCGAAATCGTCGACGGCCTTGTAGGTGGCGATGCCGTATTCGTTGAGGCCGCCGGCCTTTTCGCGGGCTTCGAGGATCACCACCGAATGGCCGTGCATGGCGAGCCGGTGTGCGGCGGCAAGGCCGGCGGGACCGGCGCCGACCACGGCGACCGTCTTTCCGGTCGAAGCTTTGCGGCTATAGAACTGCCGGCCCTGTTCCATGGCGATGTCGGTGGAATAACGCTGCAGCTTGCCGATCTCGACCGGCTTGTCCTCGGCGGTGTTGCGCACGCAGGCCTGTTCGCAGAGCGTCTCGGTGGGACAGACGCGGGCGCACATGCCGCCCAGAATATTCTGGTCGAAGATAGTCTTCGCCGAACCGATCGGATTGCCGGTCTGTATTTGTCTTATGAACAGCGGGATATCGATGGAGGTGGGACAGGCCGTCATGCATGGCGCGTCGTAGCAGAAATAACAGCGATCGGATTCGACCAGCGCCTCGTGCCTGTCGAGACGCGGGTGGAGATCGGCGAAATTCGCCTCATAGTCGGCAGCGGCAAGGCGGCCAGCCTCGATTCCGGCCTTCGGACCGTTTCCCAGTCGTTCCATCCTAAGTTCCCTCTTTTATGGATTCATGGACAACTATTGGGCAAAAGGTACCACAGCATAAAAATTTATCAAACGGTAAATTTTTGCCTTGGGCAGGCCGTATCAGGGCGCCCGATATATCATGATAAAAAGAGTCCACTTTAATCTTTACTCTGAAAATCAACTTTAATATGGTGCCGGCCATCGAGGAACTGCGGTTCAGCAGAATCGGCGGCGAGGGGCATATGGCCAAGAAGCAGAAGCACAGACATGGCAATTCCGGCGCGGCGCCGAAAGGCGCCGAAACGCGGGGGCCGGCTGTCACCGACGTCCGTAGCTTTCTCTATGTCGGCGGCCGTGACTGTCAGGTGGCGCACCTGAGGGAGATCGCCAGCAATTTCGGCGCGGAACTTATCCACCACGACGGCGGTTTGCGTGAAGCGGTTTCCCGCATCGATACCGTGCTGCCCTCGGTCGACTGCGTCTTCTGCCCCATCGACTGTATCAGCCACGATGCGTGTCTGAGGGTGAAGACCGGCTGCAAGAAGTTCGGTGTCGCCTTCGTGCCGCTTCGCAACGGCTCAAAATCCAGTCTGGAGCGGGCGCTTCAGACCATGAAGGAACGCAATGATGAACGAAGAACGTCGTGACACCAGCCTTTTCATCGGCCTCCACAAGCTCGCCGAACAGAACGGCGACGGCCTGGTTCCGGAACTTTACGCGCTGCTGACAAGGCGGGCGGAAGCGGCTGCGGATATGACCAACGTAGTGGTGCTGCCGAAGACGGTTCGGGCGGCTCCCGCAGAAGCCTCCAGCAGCGATAGCGCCCGGGTACTAGCGTTCAAGCGGTAGGCCCAATTGGCGCTCCCTCTTCTCCCCAGCGTGGAGAAGGTGGCCCGACGGGTCGGATGAGGGGGGCGAAGCCACAACTTAGTTGCCGAACGCGTGGGCCCCCTCATCGCCTTGCATACGCTCGGCACTTCTCCCCGCTGGGGAGAAGAGGGAGTGCGCGGTGGCGTTCCACCCCTTTTCTTGCCTCTGTGGAGAAGAGAACGAGGAGCCTTAAACCTCCCGCACCCTCAAAAACGCCCCGGCCGCGATGATCAGCCAGCCCAGCATCATCCCTGTTCCGCCCACCGGCGCGGCCATCGGAAACAGCCGATCGCCGAGATAGTGCCGGGAGACGAGATCACCCGCGAAGATGACCGTGCCGAGACCGAGCACCAGTGCGCCAGGCGTTGCCGTGCGAAAATGCCGGTGGCCGAGATAGAGCGCCAGCAGGACCGGGGCATGTGCCAGGCACATGGTCGAGGCGGAGCCGAGGAAAACCGTATCGCCGCCGTGGCTTGCCGCTGCCGCCAGCGCCACGCCGGCCGCGCCCATCAGGCCGCTCACAAACAGAATCAACGGCCTGATATTGTCGAGTCTTTGCAACGGCCTATTCCTTGTTCTGCATGTGGAAGGCCAGCCGCTCGATGGGCGGCCAGATGATCTGGCGCAGTTTCGGGTTTTCGATCGTCTCGTCCATCGCGCGGCGGAAGCAGAGCATCCATTCATCGCGTTCGAGAGGCCCGATCGCCGCCCCGAAATGGCGCGAGCGCAGCCTCGGGTGGCCGTGTTTTTCCACATAGACCGGAGGCCCGCCGAGATAGCCGGTCAGATAATCGTAAAGTTTCGCCTCGCTGCCTTCGAGGCTCGGCGGATGGACCGCGCGGCAGTGGGCCGCTTCCGGCAGCGTGTCCATCAGGCCGTAAAAGCGTCTCACCAGCGCCCGCACCGTCGCGTCGCCGCCGATCGCCTCGTAAAGTGTGATGGTTTCGTCCGCCATGCCCGTTTGGCTCGCTCGCTCTGATCGTCTCAAGCGGTGTTAGCGATCCAGGCCCGCACGGGCAAGCGTTACTGCGTCGCAGATGAAGAGCTGGAGGAGGATGCGCCGGTCAATCGGATCCCGCATCCACCTCTTTCGCATTGGGCTCGGGCAGCGAACCGGCACCGGGCGTTTTGTCCCTGTCGATCAGATGGTCCTTGGCATGCGGCCCTGCCGGCGGTTGCTGGGCCGTTTTCATCCGCTTTTCCGAGTGTTCGACGGTTTCCTGTGCAGTCCGATCTTCAGCCATGTCCAGTCCTCCGACATTTTCGGTTTCTGAAAAGCCAACGTCGAGGGAGGAGAGGAGTTCCGAGATCCGGCAATCTCCGGAACATGCGGCAGCCGGCCTTGGCCAGCCGATGTCGCAGCACGGCGCGATTCGCCTTCAAGCGATAAGGCGGAACCGGGAAAGAGCCCGGTTCCGCCTCTGCGCTACCCTTGATCAGCGGCGGGCTTCAAAGGGCAGGCGCAATTCCGTCTGGCAGTCACACCACCTTCATGGCGCCGGGGCCTGGCGTGGCGCCGGGCGGCACCTTGCCGAGGATGATCATGCCGAGCACCTCGTCCTTGGTGACGTCCTCGGTGCGGGCATGGCCGACCACCTTGCCGTTCTTCATCACGAAGACGCGGTCGGCGAGGTCGAAGACATCGTGGATGTCGTGGCTGATCAGGAAGATGCCGATGCCTTCGCGCTTCAGCTGCTTGATGAGGTCGCCCACCTGCGCCGTCTCCTGGGGTCCGAGCGCTGCAGTCGGCTCGTCCATGATCAGGATGCGGGCGTCGAACAGGATCGCGCGGGCAATCGCCACCGATTGCCGCTGACCGCCGGAAAGCGC
The DNA here is from genome assembly GCF_002968555.1 of Neorhizobium sp. T6_25. Taxonomy (NCBI): domain Bacteria; kingdom Pseudomonadati; phylum Pseudomonadota; class Alphaproteobacteria; order Hyphomicrobiales; family Rhizobiaceae; genus Neorhizobium; species Neorhizobium sp. T6_25. Next base: position 185,447 of record NZ_PVBL01000004.1, on the reverse strand, counting down.
CTTCACCGGTTCCTTGAAGCGCTTGAAGTTGGGGTTCAGGCGCCCCATCACCTCGCGGGCGCTGGCCTCCATGGCGACGTCGTCGAGCGTGCCCCATTTTGTCTGCAGTTCGCGGCCGAGATAGAGGTTGGCGGCGGCATCGACATTGTCGGCAACGGCAAGCGTTTGGTAGATCGTCTCGATGCCGTATTTCTTGGCGTCGCGCGGGTTGCGGATGTCGGCGGTCTCGCCGTTGATCATGATGTCGCCGTTGTCGCGCTTGTATGCGCCCGACAGGATCTTGATCAGCGTCGATTTTCCGGCACCGTTATGGCCCAGCAGCGCCACGACCTCGCCGGGGAAAAGATCGACCGAGGCATTCTCGACAGCGTGGATCCCGCCGAAGGAGATGGAAATGTTCTTCATTTCCACGAGCGGAGTGGTTTGTTCCGTCACGATGAAAACTCCTGTTATTTGGCGCGAGAGCGATAGACGGTGTCGAGCCAGACAGCGGTGACGAGCACCATGCCGACGACGATGCGCTGGAACGGCGAGTCGATGCCGAGCAGCACCATGCCGGACTGAAGCGACTGCATGACGAGCGCGCCGAGCATGGCGCCGGCGATCGACCCCATGCCGCCGGCAAGCGAAGTGCCGCCGATCACGGCTGCGGCGATCGTGTAGAGTTCGTCGAGCTCCCCTTGCGCATTGGTGGCGGCGTTGAGGCGGGCGGTAGAGATCGCGGCGGCGATGGCGCAGAGCATGCCCATCAGCGCGAAGATCTTGACCGTCACCCAGCGGGTCTTGATGCCGGCGAGTTCCGCCGCTTCCGGGTTACCGCCGATGGCGAAGACATAGCGGCCGAAGCGCAGGCGGGTGGCGATGAAGGTCATGACGATGCCGACCGCGATTGCAATCAGCACCGGGATGGCGATCCCCTGCGAGATCAGCAGCCCGCCTTCCGGCCAGGCGATGTTGTTTGCCTCGGCGTACCGGCGGGCGATGGCGATCGGCCAGTAATAATTGTTGGCGATATAAACCGCGCCGAGCACGACGATGCAGCCGAGCGCGACCAGCACGTATTCGGCCCAGACCGGGCGGCGCGGGAAGGAGAATCGCTTGCGCTGTCGGCGGGCGTTGATGATCGCCGCGATGATGGCGAGACAGGCGATGATGCCGACGACCCAGCTCCAGGTGGCGCCGATCGAGCCTTCGGTGCCGCCGCCCATCAGACGGAAGTTGACGTCCATCGGAGCCACCGTCTGGCCGCTCGTCACGAACCAGGTGGCGCCGCGCCAGATGAGCAGACCGCCGAGCGTCACGATGAACGAGGGCACGCCGAGAAAGGCGATGATGGAGCCCTGCAGCGTACCGATCAGCGCTCCGATGGCGATGCCGCCGGCCAGCGTGATGATCCAGATGGCCGGGTGGTTGAAGCCGAACAGTTCCGGCAGGAGCCGGGCCTGCAGCACGCCCATGATCATGCCGGTGAAACCGAGGATCGAACCCACCGAAAGGTCGATGTTGCGGGTGACGATGACCAGCACCATGCCGGTCGCCATGACGGCGACCGAGGCGGTCTGCACCGAGAGGTTCCAGAGGTTGCGCGGCGTCAGGAAGAGGCCGCCCGTCAGGATATGGAACCCGACCCAGATGATCAGCAGCGCGCCGATCATGCCGAGCATGCGCGTGTCGATCTCGGTCGCGCGGAAGAAGCGGGCAATGATATTGCCTTCCGCCTGTCCTGCCGCTCCCGATGTCTTGGAATTCGTTGTGGACTGTATTGTCTCGGCCATGATTCGCCGTTCCCCACTTTAGCGAGACGCTGCGGCTCGAAGATCTCGTGCCGGATCGCGCCTGCGCGACGTTCAGCCGCCGGGTAACCCGCCGGGGGTACCTTTTATGCGGCCGCGCCATCTTACGCCGAAAACCGACGCCGCGGCAGAAGTGCTGCGGCGTCGGTGAGTTTATCGTCTGCGCAAAGCCATGCGTTACTTGCAGGCAGCCACTGCGCCGGCCTTGACGCCCTGGCAGGCTTCAGCCTTGCTGATCCAGCCCGCCTCGATGACGACGTTCAGGTTGTCCTTGGTGATTGCCTGCGGCTTCAGGAAGACCGACTGCATCTTCACCTTCTTCGGACCGCCTTCGAAGGTCTGGACGCCCTTGATCTCGGTCAGCTTCTTGCCGCCGGCAAGCGCCAGAGCGATTTCAGCGGCGTTCTTGCCGAGTTCTCGGCTGTCCTTCCAGACGGAAACCGTCTGGGTGCCGAGCGCCACGCGGTTCAGGGCTGCCTTGTCGGCGTCCTGGCCGGAGACCGGAACCGAACCTGCCAAGCCCTGAGCGTCGAGCGCCGCGATCGCACCGCCGGCAGTGCCGTCGTTGGATGCGACGACCGCGTCGACCTTGTTGTTGTTCTTGGTCAGGAACTGTTCCATGTTCTTCTGGGCGTTTTCGGGCTTCCAGCCGTCGGTATAGGCTTCGCCGACATTCTTGATCTTGCCGCCGTCGATCGCAGCCTTCAGCACTTCCATCTGGCCGGCGAACAGGAAGTCCGCGTTCGGATCGGAAGAAGAACCCTTGATGAAGACGTAGTTGCCTTCAGGCTTCGCCTTGAAGACGCCCTGCGCCTGCAGGCGGCCGACTTCCTTGTTGTCGAAGGTGATGTAGAACGCAGCCGGGTTTTCGATCAGGCGGTCGTAACCGACGACCGGAATGCCTTCGGCTGCTGCCTTTTCGACAGCCGGGCCGATGGCGCTCGAATCCTGCGCCAGAACGATCAGGGCGTTGGCGCCCTGGGAGATCAGCGACTCGACGTCGGTGAGCTGCTTTGCGGCGGACGACTGGGCATCAGCGGAAATATACTTGGCACCGGCAGCCGTAAGTGCCTTCTTGATGGCGGCTTCGTCAGTCTTCCAACGCTCTTCCTGGAAGTTCGACCAGGAAACGCCGACGACGAGATCGGCTGCCATAGCGGCGGAATGCATGGAAACGAGGATGGCCGCGCCGGCCATCAGCTTTACGAATGATCTCATAATGTCCTCCCGAGTGACGGCGGATGGGCGCTAGCCTCCGTGCTCTCCCTCCGCCAGATGATCTGCCGGAGAAAGCATTCGGCTTTTTTCTCGACAGTCGAGAAATTAGATGTCAGAGATTCCGAGGGCTGTCAATCGGCACTTGTGGAGGGGAAGGCACTGCCGTATCGACAGTTGGAGTGAGGGAGGCTGTAGGCGGAATGCTGGCGAAATCGAGCACGGAACTGGTCCGGCAGCAGAACAGCGCGCTCGTGCTGTCTGCGCTGCGTCGCCACGGCCGGCTCGCGCATACGGAAATCTCGGATGCGACCGGGCTGGCGTCGGCGACGATCTCCTCGATCACCGCCGATCTGGAGCGCGCCCGCATCATCGAAAAAAGCGAGCAGCAGGCGACCGTCGGCCGGGGACGGCCCCGCGTGCTGTTCAGCCAGCGCCGCAATTGCGGTTATCTCATCACCGTCATCATCTCGTCGGACCTGATCCAGTATTCGCTGGTCGATTATGCGGGCACGCTGCTCGACCGGTTCAGCGAATCCCGCGGCGAGGGCGCCACCGCAGCCTTCCTGGCAGCCATCTCGGCGGGCCTGGAACGGGCGGTCGAACGCTCCCGCATCGACCGCGGCAGCGTGCTGCTCGTATCGGTCAGCAGCAAGGGGCTGGCGCATCCGAGCGAACCGGTGCTCGTCTGGTCGCCGGTTTTCGGTTCCCAGCCAGTGGATTTTGCCGCGGCGTTGAAAGGCGGCTGGCACGCCAAGGTCATCCTCAACAACGAGACGCTGTTGGTAGCCGGTGCGCTGCTCGAGCGGGAAGTGAAGACGCAGGGCGGCGGCGAGCCTGTTCTCGCGGCGCTTTCGCTCGGCCACAGCATCGGGCTCGGCATCGCGCGCCGGGTTGCCGCCGGGGTTCCTGAAATCTCCGCGCCCAATTTCGGGCACATGCTGCACATGCCGAACGGCGGACTTTGTCGCTGCGGTGCGCGCGGCTGCGTCGAGGCCTATGCCGGTTTCTACGCTATTCTCCGCGCCGCCTTCGAGGTGCCGCTGGATACGATCCCCGCGAAATTCGTGCCGGTCGCCGAAATCGACAAGATCGCCACCCGGGCCCGGCAGGGCAATCGCATGGCACAGCTCGCGTTCCGCAATGCGGGTGCGGCGTTGGGCTATGGCCTCTCGCGGCTGCTCAGCCTGCATGGCCATATGCCGGTCTTCATCACCGGTCCCGGCACCCGCTATCAGGATCTGCTGCAGGCGGGCATAGAGGAGGGGCTGGCGCAGACGCATGTGGTGCGGCTCGGCGGCATGCCGGGCCTGACCGTCGTGCCGGACGAACCTTCCCTGGTGTTCGAGGGACATCTCAACCTTGCATTTTCGATCGTCGACCAGGATATCATCGGTTCACGCCAGAGCATGCAGACCGCCGGGGAATGACCTATGGCGAGTGACTGGTGGCGAACGACTGGCCGGGAGTTAAGACTATGATCGATCCGAACCATCCCTTCTACGAGCCGCTCTGGCGCCGGGTGCTGATCCCGGCGGTCTGCGCCGCGTGGGCGATATTCGAACTGGTTGCCGGAGAACCCTTCTGGGCGGTCATCGTCGGCGCCATGGGTGCCTATGCCGCCTACAAGCTGTTCATCGAAAGGAAAAAGCCGCCGGCGGAGAAACCTGTCGACGAGCCGCAGGACCAGGATTTGAGCTAGCGCCAGAACAGGCCTTTGATCGCCGTGTCGATCAGCAGGTTGGCGGTTTTCATGCGGGTATTGGCGTTCTCCCGGAATTCCGGTGCGACCCCGTCGGGATGGTTGGCCTTGGCGAAATGCCGGCGTTTTTCGCCGAGCGTCGCCTCCGTGTCGGCAGCCGTGATGTCAAGCTCCGCGGCAATCTCCTCGGTCGTCAGCCGCAGCAGGTGGGCGGGAATGACCGGTGCCGGCGGTAGCTCTTGCGGCGCCTCTTGCGCTAGCACCGATTCGATTGCGATCTCGGTAACGTCCGGAAGGAAAGCGAAATAGGCCTCGGTCCCGGTGGCCGTCACCACCGGGCCATCATCCTGCGGCGCGACGAAACCCATGCCGAGCCCCTTGATGCGGAAACCCGTGCCGGCCTCTTCGGCCTCGTCTTCGCTATGCTCCTGCCTCAGTCGCGTCAGAACCGACTGGAAGACCGATTGCCCAAACAGCATGCGCCACCTCTTTTATGGGGCGGGACCAGAACATGCGAAGGTGGCGTCGAGCTTGCGGGCATATCGGCGACTGATCGGATGAGCCCCGTCCGGGGCTCATCGAGGCGTCAGGCTGGTTTCAGCGCACGACGGGTTCGCCGTGGTATCTGCGCTTTGAGGGCTTCGATACGCCGAACCCGACTTCCATCATGAGCCTCGGGTGATGTTTGGCGACCGTCCCCATATGGAAGCCGAAGGGGTCTTCGACGAACCCGTAGCCGGCCTTGCCCGTCAGGGTGACAGCGCTCTCCTCTCCGTAGAATTCGAGCACTTCTTCCGCCGGATGCCCGACGAGCAGGGTCAGCTGGTGCTTGAGACGCCGCTTGTTGTGGCTGCCGCGCATATAGACGTGCGGGCCAGCGTCCTCATCGACATTCGACAGGTAGAAGAAGAATTTCAGCATCCGCCAGTCGTCGAGATCGAAATGGAACTTGAAGGAGGCGCGGCTGAGGTCGGCCTCCGAAGCGGATTGTGTCGGAAAGCTCCACCACGTCCGGGTGGTGATCAGCTTGGCTTCGCCACCGAGGTAGTGCCTTGCGATATCCAGAAGAAGAGGATCCTGCTGCACCGCGACCGCCGCCTCGCAGTCGGCGATCCTTTCGAAATGGTGGCCGCTCAAGATCGCTCGACCGAATCGGCGCTCCGCTTCCGCATGTTCGCCGGCACGGAATTCGAGTTTCCGCTCGAAATTGCCGAAACAAGGGGTTTCGGATGCAAAACGGGCGATCTCCTGCCGAATCGCATCGGGCAGGACGAGGCCGGTGAAAATCCCGTTCCGTCTGAGTTCGTCGGCGACCATATCGGCTTCGATATCGCCGAACATCGATGTTTGCCTCGGCGCGGATTTCGAGACGGGCCTGGCGGTCAGCCAATGCGCCCGCCTGAACGGAATTGTCCGGGCCAAAAGGAACATCGGAAGCCAAGCCGGGTTTTCCCGCAGGTCGGTGAAGTAGGTGGGCAGGCGTGCGGCGATTCGCCGGAAAGTTCCGCCATGACGCGCGATCGATTCGAGATCCTGCGGCTTGGTCTTGGACGTCTCAAGCATCTGGTATCCTCATTCAGGCATGGCATTGCCATGCGTTTCGGTAACCCGCAGCCCCACGCATCGCAGCATAAGTCATGCCGCAATGCAGCATAAAGATCCGCCTTAGAGCGATCTTTCAACCCTTGAATTGGTTATGAAATCCGGCAACGCCGTCTATGGTTAACAAACCGTTGCGCCGCAGGGCGGTCCGAGCAGGTGATTTTACGGCCTGCCGAGAACGCCTGCCATGACGGAAGGCGCCCCGGTTTTTGCGCGTCCGTCACCCTTGGGACTGCGTCTGGCCCTGCTGGCTTTGGGTTTGCGCCACCGTCAGCGAGACCTTGAGGTTTTCGCCGGCCGGGCCGAGGCGCATGCCGGAGACGGGGGCGCAGTCGCGGTAGCAGAGGCCGGAAGCGACCCGCACGTAACTGTCGTTCGGGCAGATCTTGTTCGACGTGTCGAAGCCGACCCAGCCGAGGCCCGGTAGATGCACTTCCGCCCAGGCATGGGTGGCGGCCTGTTCGGTCTCGCCTTCCATCAGCAGGTAGCCGGAAATGTAGCGCGCCGGGATATCCAGCAGGCGGGCGGCAGTGATGAAGATATGGGTATGGTCCTGGCAGACGCCGGTCTTTGCCTCGAGCGCCTGTTCGGCGGTCGTCTCGGTGCCGGTCGCACCCGGCACATAGGCAACGGTCTCATGGATCGTTTCCATCAGCGCGTGCATTTTTGCAAGCTCGCTGTCGCCCTTCAGGCTTTTGGCGAGTTCGCGGATGAGCTTGCCCGGCTTGGTCAGCGCCGTCTCGCGCAGGAACAGCCAGAGCGGGCAGAAACCCTGATGCGGGCCGAACACGCCGGCGCGGTCGAGGGTCTCCACCTCGCCGGAGGCGACGATGCGGATCATGTGTTCGGTGCCCTCGGTGGAGACCAGCTCGACGCGGTTGCCGAACTGGTCGGCATAACCCGCCTCGATCTTGGCGCCATCGACGGTGATCGACCAGTTGACGACCTTCTGGCCGGGACCGTCGGTCGGCGTCAGCCTGAGCCGCTGCAGCGAATAGGGCACCGGCTCGTCGTAGAGATATTCGGTCGTATGGGAGATCTTCAGCCGCATGTGCGGTAAATCCTGTGCCTGTTGGGCCTACTGATAAAAGCGGTAGCCTTCGGAGATTTCGGCGCTGAGCTGGTTGTTGCGGCTGACGAAATCCTCCAGGAATTCGTGCAGGCCCTGGTCCATGATGTCGGAAATGGAGCCACGCTTCAGCGTCGAATGGATCGCTGCCGCTGTCTCGTGGGCCTTCACCTGCTCCCCATAGGTTTCCCCAAGATAGCCGAGATTGCTGACGATCTTCTCGTAACAATAGGCGAGCGAGCGCGGCATCTGGACTTTGAGGATGAGGAAGTCGGCGATGTTGGCTGACTGATATTCGCCGTCATAAACCCAGCCGTAGGAACGGTGGGCCGAAACCGAGCGCAGAATCGATTCCCATTGGTAGTTGTCGAGCTTCGACCCGACCTGGCTGATCGCCGGCAGCAGCACATAATATTTCACGTCGAGAATGCGGCTGGTATTGTCGGCGCGCTCGATGAAGGTGCCGATGCGCGAGAAATTGTAGAGGTCGTTTCTCAGCATCGAGCCGTGGAAGGCGCCGCGGATCAGGCCGCAGCGGTGCTTGATGACGTCGATCAGTTCCGGCAGGTCGGTCGCCTTCTGCTTGCGGGCGAGCCGGGCTTTGAGGTCGATCCAGCATTCGTTGGTCGCCTCCCAGGTCTCGCGGGTCAGCGCGGTGCGCACCATGCGGGCGTTGTTACGCCCGAATTCGATGCAGGACATGACGCTCGACGGATTGGCCTGATCGCGCAGCAGGTAGTCGATGGCGTCCGCCGCCGTCAGTTCGGTATGCACTTCCGAATAGGCTTCGCGAACTCCGGCGCTTTCGAGCACACCGTGCCAGTCCTCGTCGGAGGAGCCGGCGCGGGTCAGCGATACGCGCAGGCCGGCATCGACGAGGCGGGCGATATTTTCCGCCCGCTCGATGTAGCGGAACATCCAGTAGAGGCCGTTTGCAGTTCTTCCGAGCATGTATCTACGACCTCAATCTTCCAGTACCCAGGTGTCCTTGGTGCCGCCGCCCTGGCTGGAATTGACCACCAGCGAACCCTGTTTCAGGGCCACGCGGGTCAAGCCGCCGGGGATGATCTTCACCTTGTCGGAAACCAGCACATAGGGGCGCAGGTCGACGTGGCGGGGGGCAATCCCCTTGTTGACGAAGATCGGCACGGTGGACAGCGCCAGCGTCGGCTGGGCGATGTAGTTGTCGGGCCTTGCCGCCAGCTTCTCGGCGAAGTCGGTGCGCTCCTTCTTGCTCGCCGTCGGGCCTACCAGCATGCCGTAGCCGCCCGAACCGTGCACTTCCTTGATGACCAGTTCCTCGATGTGCTCCAGCACGTATTTGAGGCTGTCGGGCTCGGAACAGCGCCAGGTCGGCACGTTTTCGAGCAGCGCCTTGCGGCCCGTATAGAACTCGACGATCTCGGGCATGTAGGAATAGATCGCCTTGTCGTCGCAGATGCCGGTGCCGGGCGCATTGGCGATGGTGATGTTGCCGGCCCGGTAGACGTCCATGATGCCTGGAATGCCGAGCGCCGAATCCGCGCGAAAGGTCATCGGGTCGAGGTAGTCGTCGTCGACGCGGCGGTAGAGCACGTCGATCGCCTCGTAGCCCCTTGTCGTGCGCATCTTGACGCGGCCGTCGATGACGCGCAGATCGCCGCCCTCGACGAGCTCGACGCCCATCTGGTCGGCGAGGAACGAGTGTTCGTAATAGGCAGAGTTGAAGATGCCGGGCGTCAGCACCGCGACGCGTGGCCGGCCCTTGCAGCCGGGAGGCGCGAGCGAGGCGAGCGACTGGCGCAGCAGCCGCGGATAGTCCTCGACCCGCTGCACCTTGTTCAGCGCGAACAGTTCGGGGAACATCTGCATCATGGTTTCCCGGTTTTCCAGCATGTAGGAAACGCCGGATGGCGTGCGGGCATTGTCTTCCAGCACGTAGAACTGGTCCTCGCCGGTGCGCACGATGTCGGTGCCGACGATGTGGGTGTAGACGCCGCCGGGCGGCTTGAAGCCGATCATTTCGGGAAGGAAGGTGACGTTCCTCTCGATCAGCGCGCGGGGAATGCGGCCGGCCTTGATGATCTCCTGCTTGTGGTAGATGTCGTCGAGGAAGGCGTTGAGCGCCAGGACTCGCTGCTCGATGCCCTGCGCAAGCTTGCGCCATTCACGAGCCGAGATGATGCGGGGAATGATGTCGAAGGGGATGAGCTTTTCGGAACTGTCTGCGTGTCCGTAGACCGCGAATGTGATGCCTGTCTTTCTGAATATGTTTTCCGCGTCTTGGGTTTTGCGGATCAGGTGCGCAGCGTCCTGACTGGCATACCATTCGTGGTAGGTCTTGTATGGCGGTCGCGGAAGGTTTTCCGCAGTCAACATTTCATCAAATGCCAAAGGCGCATTCCCCTTTTTTGGCCATAAGAGTACAACGGTGCAGGCAATGCAAGAACTGTGCGCAATTCGCGGAAAAGAATTCTGCGCGTCAAAAAAATACAGGCTCAAGGCTCCACCTGTCAGTAAATGCGCTGATTCTAGCGTGCGGCAAGCATCCTATTTTAGGAGGAGGTGAATAAGCCTCCTGCCTTGAAAAACATCATCTGCCCCAAGTGATGTCCAAGCATTGTTCAAGCGCTGCTCATCGCAATCATCAGTTTTTCTGCTTTGACGACGAAACGGGGTGGGAATAAGCAGGCGGCTTCCGTGAAAACGGCCGCTGCCGAAATCTCCGCCGGACATCCCCATCATGCTCGACCGCCTGGCTCCGGCCCTCTTCGTCCTCCTTTGGTCCACGGGCTGGATCGTCGCGAAATATGCGGCGGTGCATGCCGACCCCCTGACGTTCCTGGCCGGACGGCACGCCCTTGCCGCCATGGCGTTTTTCGCGGTCTGCCTGATCACGCGGGCAAAATGGCCGAAGAGCCGGGCCCAGCTCGGCCATGCGATGTTCTCGGGTGTTTTCCTGCACGGGCTCTATCTCGCCGGCGTCTGGTATGCGATCGGGCAGGGCGTGCCGGCCGGCCTTTCCGGCATCATCGCCGGCCTACAGCCGCTGCTGACCGCCATGGTCGCGCCGCTTTTCCTCGGCGAGCGCATCAAGCCCTTGCAGAAGATCGGGCTGGCGCTCGGGTTTGCCGGCATCCTGATCGCGATCTCACCGCAGCTTCTCGACCTCTTCGAGCGCGGACTGGCCGGACTTGCGGTTCCGGTGCTAATCAATCTCGTCGCCATGACGTCGGTTACCTACGGCACGCTCTATCAGAAGCGGCACCTGCAGGAGGGCGATCTGTTTTCGATCGCCACGCTGCAGTTCGTCGGTGCGCTGATCGTCACCATCCCGCTGGCGCTCAGCCTTGAAAACCTGCGCTTCGACTGGACGCATGAGGCGATCTTCGCCATGGCCTGGTCGGTCCTCGGCCTGTCGATGGGCGCCGTCGGCCTGCTGCTCTACCTCATCCGCCGCGGCCAGGTGTCCCGGGCCGCCTCGCTCATCTACTTGATGCCCCCGGTGGTGGCGATCGAGGCGGCCGTCCTTTTCGGGGAACCGCTGACCCTGCCGATGATCGTCGGCACGGTGATCGTGGTGGCGGGCGTCTACATGGTGAACCGAAAGGCCTGAGGGAGTTTTTCATTCGGTCAGGAATCGGGTGTCGATGCGAACCGGGCGGCCTTAGACAGCGGATGTAACCAACAGGAGGTACATCATGCTAACCGACAAAGTGGCCATCGTTACCGGCGCATCAAGCGGCATCGGCCGCGCCGCGGCCCTTCTCTTCGCTAGGGAAGGGGCTGCCGTTGTTGCCAACGCGCGGGGCGAGGCAGAATTGCAGACGCTTGTTTCCGAGATCGAGGCGGCCGGCGGACGTGCGGTCGCCGTGGCAGGCGATGTCGCGGACGAGGAAACCCACCGGGCATTGCTCGAAGTGGCACTTGGCCGGTTCGGCGGCCTCGACATCGCCCTGAACAATGCCGGCACGGTCGGGCCCTACAAGCCGTTAGGCGAGGTGACGCTGGAGGAGTGGCAGCATACCCTGGCCATGAACCTCACGAGCGCCTTCCTCGGCGCCCGTTTGCAGATTCCGGCCATGCTCGAGCGCGGCGGCGGGTCGATCATCTTCACCTCTACCTTCGTCGGCACCAGCGTCGGCATCCCCGGCATGGGGACCTATGGCGCATCGAAGGTCGGGATCATGGGTCTGGTGAAAGGGATCACCGCTGATTACGGAGCGCGCGGCATACGGGCCAATGCGCTGCTGCCGGGCGGCACCGACACCCCGATGGCGGGCGACGCGGCGCAAAAGGAATGGGCGGCGGGCCTGCATGCCCTCAAGCGCATCGCCCAGCCTGAAGAAATCGCCCGGGCCGCACTTTTCCTGGCGAGCCCGATGGCGAGCTTCGTCGCAGGGTCCGCGCTCTATGCGGACGGCGGGAACGCCGCGGTCAAATGACAAAAAAAGGGGCCGCGCGAGCGGCCTCTTGGCTTTGTTTCCCTATGTAGGGTTTCTTTACGCCGGGCGGCGTGTGCGGCCCTGCTGGCCGGAGCGGTTGTCGTTGCCGAACTTTACCGGACCTCCGTTGCCGCCGGCGGCGGGCCGGGCGGCTTCGACGCGCGGGCCGCGGTTGTTGCGCTGGGCAGCGGGCTCATGGGCGCCGTGTGCGGCATGGGGGTTCTGAGCCCCATTGCCGCCCTTGCGGTGTTCCTTGCGGGGCTCGGTGCGTGCCGGGCGGCCTTCGCCGTTCTGGGAGCCGAACTGCTTCTTGGCCGGGCGGAAATCCGACGTGGTCGAGAGGTCGTTGTCGACTTCCAGGCGCGGAGCGTCCTCACCGCGGCGCTGGCCGCGGAAATCGTCGTTGCGACGGTTGTCGCGCTGCGGGCGGTCACCATGGGGACGATCGCCATTGGCGCGGGCCGGACGCTGGGGACGGTCACCGCCCTCGGCGCCTTCCGCTGCGAAGAACGGCTTGCGGGCCGGACGGTCGCGGCGCTCGGGACGGCCTTCGCCGTTGCCGCGTGCCTGGCCGTTGCCGCCCCGGCCGCTTTTGGCCGCGCCGCCACGGTTGTTGTTGCCGGCTCCGCCGCGTGGCTGGCGGCCGCCTTCAGGGCGTTCGCCGGATGCGGTGGTGATCTCGATGTTCATCAGGCGCTCGATGTCGCGCAGCAGGCGCGCTTCGTCGGGAGCGCAGAAGGCGATCGCGATGCCGTCACGACCGGCACGTGCGGTACGGCCGATACGGTGAACGTAGGCGTCCGGTACTTCCGGGAGATCGTAGTTGAAGACGTGGGTAACGCCGGGGATGTCGATGCCGCGGGCAGCAACGTCGGTGGCGACCAGAACGCGGATCTCATTGTCACGGAAGGCCTTGAGGGCGCGTTCGCGCTGGCCCTGGCTCTTGTTGCCGTGGATCGAGGCGACCTTGAAGCCGATATGCTCGAGATGCTTGGAGAGCTTCTCGGCGCCGTGCTTGGTGCGCAGGAAGACCATGGCGCGGCCGGTCGGATTTTCTTCGAGCGACTTCTTCAGAAGGTCCGTCTTGTCATTCTTGCCGACCACGAAGTGGACGAACTGTTCGACCTTGTCGGCAGCCTTGCCCGGAGGCGTGACCGAGACCTGAACCGGATCCTTGAGGAAGTCGGAGGCAAGATCTGCGATCGCCTTCGGCATGGTGGCCGAGAAGAGCAGGGTCTGGCGCTTGTTCGGCACCATCTTGGAAATCTTGCGCAGGTCGTGGATGAAGCCGAGATCGAGCATCTGGTCGGCTTCGTCAAGAACGAGGTAACGAACCGCGGTCAGGCCGATGGCACGGCGGGCGATCAGGTCGAGCAGGCGGCCCGGGGTGGCGACGAGAATGTCGGTGCCCTTTTCGAGCTGCAGCTGCTGTTTGTTGATCGAGGCACCGCCGACGACGGCGTTGATCTTCATCGGCGTGCCGCGCACGTAGCTCTTCAGGCTGGCGGCGATCTGGTTGACCAGTTCGCGGGTCGGAGCGAGGATGAGCGTACGGGTGGTGCGGTTGTCAGGACGCTTCGGGTCCTTGGCAAGCATTTCGATGATCGGGAGACCGAATGCGGCGGTCTTGCCGGTGCCGGTCTGGGCAAGGCCGACCATGTCGCGGCCTTCGAGAAGCTGGGGGATGGCCTGGGCCTGGATAGGGGTCGGCGTTTCGTAACCGAGCGCAAACAGAGTGGCTACGGTCTGCTTGGACAGACCAAGCTCGTGGAAATTCGTCAAGTCGAATACCTTTTCGGGGCGCCAAAAGCGTATCGCCGGACTGGCACCATGCCGTCCGGTCTGCCTTTGGCGTCAAGAACCCCGCGTGAAGTGGGAACTTGCAAGTTGGAAATTGCTCTCCAGCGCTTAAACCCTCCGGGATCGAGGGCGATCTATCTGTGCGCCTTGTTCCTTCTTCGCGGTGTCTTTAATGACGCGGGGCCAACTCACGCGGCGGCCGGAAGGTGAAAGCTGAAGCGCATTTGGTGGTTTTCCGGGCAAAAGTCAAGCAGATGTTTCGCAATCGCGAAATGGCGTGGCTTCCCGGCGGTGGCCGCAACGGCGCTCAGAACGTCTCCACCACAGCAAAAAGCCTGCCTCCGCCGCGGCGGAAACAGGCCCTTCAGGATATGCGATCAGCCTTGCGGATCAGCGCGAGCAGACTTCGACGCGATAAGGTTCGCCATAGCGGTTGCGGCGCCATTCGAGTTCGCAGACCGGCGGGTAGTCGCGGTAATAGGCGCGGCGGTAATAAACGGGCGGCGGGGGCGGGGGAGCGTAATCGTATTCCGGCTCCACATATTCGGGCTCGGCATAGGCCGGCCGCTGCGATCCGGCGACGATCGCGCCGCCGATGATGCCGCCGGCAAGTCCAGCCGCCACGCCCGGCCAGACGTCGCGATGGCGGTCGCGGGCTTCGGCCGCAGGAGCGGTCACCGTCAGGGCGCCCGCTACGGACAGTGCGACGAGGCCGAGTGATATCGTCTTCTTCAGTGCCGACATGTTTTTTCCTTTCCCTTTTTGTCCTCAAGGGGTGCAGAAATCGTGGCGCGCAAAGGCGGCGGATTGATGAAGACGATTTCCCGATAGTCTGAACGGACGTTCAGCTTCATGCCGCTTTCGGTTGATTTTCGTCAAGCCTGAGCAATCGCCAATGGGGATCGTGGCGAGATTGTGGCAATCTCACGGCAAAGATTTGGCAGGGCAAAACCGGCTAAGCCTCCGATTCTCCTTCCCGATCGACCCGCGACAGCCTTCATCCGCGTCGCGGGCGACCAGTAGCTGCACTCGACCTCAGGCTGTATTTTCGCTCACATATCGGAGCTTCCGATTGATAAATGCCAAAAATGATAAGTCGTACCGTTTCAACAACACGATATTAACACTCGCTATGGTGTTATCAGTCGATTGGGAGACAAACGAATCGAGCCGGATATCGGCCGGCACGAAGGAGCGGGGGAAGGTGGACACGGAAAGCGAACTCTTGAAAACGGCGTGCGAGCGGATCAACGATCTCGCCGAGCCCGCCTTCATCAAGGACAGCGCCCTCATCTACGTGGCGGTGAACGCCGCCTATGCACGCCTTTTCGGCATGCATCCGAGCGAATTTGCCGGCAATACCAGCCGCGGCCTTGCAGGCGCGCCCGAAGATGCCGACCGCAAGGAGAAGGAATGCCGGGCGATCGTCTTCGGCACCGACGAGACGGCGCTCTGCTTCGACCGCTCGGGTGTCGTCCGCCATGAGATCCATATCGAGCGTTTCCTCACGGAAGACGACCACACCTATCTCTTCGGCACGTTTGCAGCGGTTCCGGGCATTGGTGCCGGGTTCGAACCGAAGCTGGTCACCCCGGTTGCCGGCACCTCGATCACCGGCGCAAAGCCCATCGCGCCGTTCTCACCGTTCAACAATGCGCTTCTCGACGATGCCCTCGACATGCTCGAAATGGGTATCGGCATCTACGACAAGCACAACGTCCTGCTCTACTGCAATTCCCAGCTCATCAACCATTTTGCGTCGATCTCGATCGATATCCAGCCGGGGATCACCCTCAACGATATTCTCGGATTTGCCTATGATCGCCGCCAGCGCGTGTCGCCGGCGAGTTTCGGTCCCGATGTGCCGAGCAAGGACACATGGATTGCCGAGCGGATGAAGCCGTTCGAACTTCCCTATTCCGAAAGCACCGACCAGCTTTCCGACGGGCGCTGGCTGCGGAGCATCAACAAGCGCCTCGAAAACGGCCTGCTGATCGCCATCCGCCACGACGTGACCGAATTCAAGGAGCAAGAAATGCTCCTGCGCACCCATGTCTCCGAGACGGACCTGTTCCGCGCGGTCCTCGAAGACCTGCCGGTGCCCGTGTTCGTGCGAAACAGCGACCGCCAGCTCACCTATGCCAATGCCGCCTACGAGGCGATGCTCGGCAAGCCCAGAAGCCATTTTCTCGGCAAGACCGAAATGGAAATGTTCCCCGACGCGGCCGATCGTTTCCGTGTCGAGAACGACCGGGTGATGACAGGCGAGGACATCGAGAAGTCGGAGGACATCACCTTTCCCGACGGAACCGTTGTCCCGGTCATCACGCATCTGCGCCGGGTGACCACCAATGACGGCGCCCACAACCTCGTCGGCTCGCGCATGGACGTCTCCCGCATCAAGGAGGCGCAGAACAAGGCGGAGAAGATGGGCAAGGATCTGCAGACGATCCTGCGCACCATGCCCGTCGGCGTGGCGATCCTCGACGAGCAGTTCCTGTTCGAATACGCCAACCCGGCCTTCTATTCCTTCTGGGATGCCGGAGAGCAGTTCGATCTGCCCGGGCGTTCCTACCGGGATTTCCTGAAGGTCAATTTCGACCACGGCATCTATAGCGGCTCGACGAGCAGCTTCGAGGAAATCTACCAGGAGCGCATCGCCGCCTTGACCGATGGCCAGGAGCGGCCGCCGATCGAGGTGAAAAGCCGAACCGGTCTGGTGATCGTCATTTCCGGCACCCAGCTTTCCGGCGGAAAGATCCTGCTGAGCTACATGGACATCACGGCTGTCCGCAAACGCGAGCAGGAGATCCAGGAGGCCCGTGCGGCGCTTGAAACCCACGGCGCGCTGATGCGCGACGCGACGAGCGCGATGTCTCAAGGGCTGCTCATCCTGCATGACGGCGAGATCATCTTCTCCAACGATGCGCTGCCGGCCATGCTCGACATGTCGGCCGATATGGTGCGCGCCGGTGGCCTGTGGCGCGATCTGTTCCGCCATTGCGTCGAGCGCGGCGATCTCGGCACGCCCGAGGAGGCGGCGGCGACCCTCAAGGCCTGGGAAGACAATGTCGCAGCCGGCAAGCCGGTGTTTGCCGCTTTCCGCGTCGAAGGCCGCAAGTGGATCCATGTCGAGGCCAAGCTTACCGGCAGCGACCATTGGCTGGCGGTGTTCACCGACGTCACCGAAATGAAGAGCCGCGAGGAGGAACTTACCCGCCTCCTGCACCGCGCCGAGGCCGCCGACCGGGCGAAGTCGGAATTCCTCGCCAATATGAGCCACGAGATCCGCACGCCGATGAACGGCGTGCTCGGCATGGCGGAGCTGCTCGCCAAGTCCAATCTCGACACCCGCCAGAAGACTTTCATCGACATCATCGTCAAATCGGGCAACGCGCTCCTGACGATCATCAACGACATTCTCGACTTCTCCAAGATCGATGCCGGGCAGATGACGCTGCGCAAGGCGCCGTTCGATCCGGTCGAGGCGATCGAGGACGTGGCGACGCTTTTGTCGTCATCGGCCGCCGAGAAGGATATCGAGCTCATCGTGCGCGGCGACGTCTCGATCCGCGAGACGGTGATGGGCGACGCGGGACGTTTCCGTCAGATCATCACCAACCTCGTCGGCAACGCGGTCAAGTTCACCGAAAAGGGGCATGTCTTCATCGACCTGAGGTCGGAGGCGAAAGGCCCCGGCGAGATGATGCTGTCGATCCGCATCGAGGATACCGGGCTCGGCATTCCCGAAGAGAAACTGAAATCGGTCTTCGAGAAATTCTCGCAGGTCGATACATCCTCGACGCGCCGCCACGAAGGCACCGGTCTCGGCCTGGCGATCACCGCGGGCCTCACCGAACTGTTCGGCGGCTATATCGACGTGACCAGCGAAGTCGGACGCGGTTCGGTCTTCACCGTGCACCTGCCGTTCCAGGTGGTCAGCGAACGCAATGTGCTCACCACCCTGCCGATCAACACGAGCGGTGCCCGCATCCTCGTCGTCGACGACAATGCCGTCAACCGCCGTATCCTCACCGAACAGCTCACCATGTGGGGCTTCGACACGGTCGCAGCCGAAAGCGGCGCCGAGGGCCTGGCGATCCTCAACGAAGCCGCCCGTATCGGCGTCACCGTCGACGCGATCGTGCTCGACTACCACATGCCGGAGATGAACGGCCTCGATTTCGCAAAGCACCTCAGGCGCGACGCGCGCTTCGACGGCACCGGCGTGGTCTTCCTGACCTCCATGGACATGGCCGGCGACGACAGCATGTTTGCCGCCCTCAACGTCCAGGCCCATCTGATGAAGCCGGCGCGCGCCAATCTGCTGCGCAGCACGATCATCGACGTCGTCCGCTCGATCCGCACCAAGCGGCGGTCGGTCGAAGCAGGGCAGGCGGCTGCTCGTCCTCAGGCGACAGTGCCGACCCTCGTCCCGGTTGCCACGCCCACGCTGGCTGCTTCAACGCCGGTGATTGCCGAACAGCCGGCGGCGCCGGTTTCCACGCCGCCCATGCAGGCGGCACCGACGCTCGACGTGCTGGTCGCAGAGGACAACGAGGTCAACCAGATCGTCTTCACCCAGATCCTGCAGACCACCGGCTGGCTGTTCCAGATCGTCAAGAACGGTGCGGAAGCGGTCGAGGCGTGGAGAAAGCACGATCCGGCGGTCATCATCATGGACGTCTCGATGCCGATCATGAACGGGCATCAGGCGACCCAGAAAATCCGCGAGCTCGAACAGGAGACGGGAACCCACACACCGATCATCGGCGTCACGGCGCATGCGCTGGAAAGCGACCGCGAACTCTGCTTCCAGGTGGGCATGGACGATTATCTTTCCAAGCCGATCAGCCCGGAGGCACTGGAAGCCAAGGTCCGCAACTGGCTCGGCGGCGCAATCGTGAGTTCCGTTTCCAACTGAGCCGGAGTTTCTGGTTCGAGGCGCTCGCCTGCAGCAACGGGGGAGTTAACCCTGGCGGAAGCTCACTCTGGACAACTTGGCGCTGTGCGGTAAATCTCGGGACGCTAGGAGAGCTGCCATGATTACCCGCATCGTTTCCGTCCTTCGCCCGATCTGCGTCGCCGCCACGATCGCGCTTGCCGTCGTCCTGATCCTCTGCTTCTGGGGCATTCAGGTTGTGACGTGGGACATGTTCTGGAAGCTGTTTTTCTCGTATGTCGCGTTGATGATCGCATCGACGCTGATCTGTTACATCGACGATCCCAGGCGGATTACGGGCCGGGAGTAGTCGCCTCTCCGGGACGCCGCCGAAACCCTGGCCGACTGGACCACGGTCCCAGCTCATGCGGCGACGAGAACGTGGCCAAGCCGGTCAAATTCTCCTTTCCCGCGCCGTGCCGGCCATCGAGGGGGCGGGCATGGCGTCGGTAATCCTCATCTGCACTCTGCCCGTCGTCGGTTGAAACGTGATCCAGCGCGCCAGATCGTCGCCGAGGCTGGTGTCGACAAGCTTGATGCCCTCTTCCAGAAGGAACCGTCTCGCGAATGCGGAATTGAGAGATCCCGGATCGTAGCCGCTCGACTTTCGCGTGCGGCCGCCAAAGAGCTTGGCCCTGAGATTTCGGCGTTCGGCACCGAAATCATAAAGGTCGTCGACCAGCGTGCGCATGGCCAGGTCACCATAACGTTCCGGGCGCTCGGCGATATCCAGACCGCCGCTCGTCGGCAGGATGAAATGGTTCATTCCTCCGATGTTGGTGACCGTATCATAGATGCAGGCCGAGACGCAGGAGCCGAGAACGGTCATCAGTATGATATCAGGATCGGCGGATACCGCATATTGACCACCGAGGACATGAATATGGTGGGAGTCCATGAAGTTCATCTAATGCTCCGATCCCGTGCATGCGACATTCACTTTCCCGCAAAAGTATGAAGGCGCTACGCGGACGGGAAGGCCCAACAATGAATGACGAGAAATACTGGCTGGGATGCATTTTGTAATTCCAGGGACGTGGGCAGGGGCGGTCCGTGCTCGATCGGGAGCGGCACGCGCGGCGGCCCTTCTTTCGTAGAGCCGGCCGGACGCCTCGCGGTCGATCCTGTCACAGGCTTTCTGCTGCGAGCGGCTTTTCCGTTCAGGGAGCGTTAAGCAGGGCATGTGCATTGTTCCGGAATATCGGGCTTTTTCCTGCCGCTCGCAGGCGCGCTCGGTGGAAACGGAGACGCTTGTGATGAAGAAGATAATTGTCTCGGCGCTGATCCTGGCGGCCACCTGCACCAGCATCGTGGTACCCGCCGGTGAAGCTGCGGCCCAGCAATGGGACAGACACTATGACCGATACGATCGATACGACCGATACGATCGCCGTGGTCCTCCGCCTCCGCCGCGCAGACATCGTAACAACGACGGCGCCATAATCGCCGGGGGCCTGGCGGCCGGCGTCATAGGCGGCCTGATCGGCGGCGCTCTCGCCAATGACGGCGGGCCGCGCTACATCGATCCGCCACCGCCGCCTCGGCCGCGCTGCTGGTTCGAGGACCGCCGCGTCCGCAACGCCTATGACGGCGGCTGGCACATGGAAAGCCTGCGCGTCTGCCAATAGGTGGTCTGCGATGTGACGGATGGCAGCCGGTCCCAGGGCCGGCTGTTTTGCGTTGGGCGGCCTTGGATCAGGTCGCCGGTTTGATGCCGCACAACATCTCGCGCTTGCCGGCAAAGCCGGGCCGCCGCTCGACCGTGAAACCGGCGGCCTGCAGGTTCCGCCGCACGAAGCCGGCGGCCGCATAGGTGCCGAACGTGCCGCCGGACAAGGTCTTGTCGTAGATCGCCTGCATGATTTCCGGCGACCACATGTCCGGATTGCGCGATGGTGCAAAACCGTCGAGGAACCAGGCGTCGAAATCGGCCTCCGCCACCGAGACGCCTTCGAGCGCGGGGCCGCAGACGACCGTCAGCCGGGTCTGGGCGTCAGCGTCGATCACGACGTGGCCAGCGGGTTTGTCCGGCCAGGCCTCGATCAGCGCCTGCCGTTCCGCATCGATCTCCGGCCAGCGGGCAAGCGCCCGGTCGATCTCGTCGCGCTGCATCGGGTAAAGCTCGAACGAGGTGAAATGAAGCTTCGCGCCTGCGGATCGAAAAAGCTTCCACTGCCGCCATGTTTCGCAGAAGTTCAACCCGGTGCCGAAGCCGAGTTCGCCGATCCGGAAAGTCTGTTGCCTTTCCCAGCGCTCCGGCAGGCCCCAGCGCTCAGGCAGGCCATTGCCGGCCAGAAACGTGTGGCCGCATTCCAGCCGACCGTCGGTGCGGCAATAAAAGTGATCGCAAAACTTTTGCGAATAGGGCATATCGCCGTCATGCCAGTCCAGGGTCTGGCTTTCGGTCACACGAATTTCAGGATCACGGTCGCTCATGGGACATGCGGATAATCCTGCCGGCTCCGGTGGTCAATCTCATGTCCTTCCGCCATCCGCCGATCTCGTCATCCTCGGCGGCGGCATCATGGGCCTCTGGGCGGCGGTCAAGGCCGACCGGCTCGGTATCAATACCCTGCTTGTCGATGCTGGACCGCTGGGGCAGGGGGCGAGCGGCGGGCTGCTCGGCGCCCTGATGCCGCACATGCCGGACAAGTGGAACGACAAGAAACAGTTCCAGTTCGATGCGCTTCTGTCGCTGGAAGACGAGATCATCGAGCTCGAAGTCGAGACCGGCGTCGTCTGCGGCTACCGCCGCTCCGGCCGGCTGATCCCGCTGCCGAAGCCGCACTTACGGAAGATCGCGCTCGGGCACTCGGCCGATGCGGAAGCCTGCTGGCGGCGCGGCGACCGCCGTTTCCATTGGCATGTGCTCGACCGTCCCCCGCAAAAAGGGTGGCCGGATGCCTCATTCGCGGCTGCCGGACTGGTGCATGACACGTTTGCCGCCCGGGTTTCGCCGCGCGGACTCGTCTCGGCGCTGGTCGCTTATCTGCGGACGGCCAGCAATGTTCGGCTCGTCGAAGGCCTGGAGGCGGAGGCGATCGACCCCTCAGGAAATAGGATTATATTCCGAGGCGGCGAAAGCGTAGCCTTCGGTCACTGCATCGTCTCGGCCGGCCACCGGTCCTTCCCCCTGCTTCAGGGCATCTCGCCGCCGCTGAACCATGCGATCGGTCAGCCGGTCAAAGGGCAGGCAGCGCTCCTCAAGGCCGATGTCGATCCGTCCCTGCCGGTGATCTTCCTGAACGGCCTTTATGTGGTCGCCCATGAGGGCGGTCACGTCGCGGTCGGCAGCACCAGCGAGGATGTGTTCGACGACCCGTCCTCGACCGATTCCCAGCTGGACGAACTCATTGCGCGTGCCCGGGCGCTGGTGCCGGCCTTGGCCCGGGCCCCGGTCATCGAACGCTGGGCGGGATTGCGGCCGAAGGCGATCGATCGCGATCCAATGGTCGGCGCGCATCCCGATCACGCCCGAGTGATCGCGCTCACAGGTGGTTTCAAGGTGAGCTTCGGCATCGCGCACAGGTTGGCCGATGCTGCCCTCAATGCCCTGAACGGCCGGGAAATGCGACTTCCGGCGTCGTTCACGCTCGCCAATCACCTTGCCGTCGCCTCGCGTTAAACGCGAACTTTCAGTCCTTCGCGTCGTTATTCTGTCACGCAAATCACTTAACCCCCACGGTGGGGATTGTTGAGCAATGCGTAAAACATGGGGTTGCTGAAAAAGGACGTTCAGAAGGTGACGCATGCGCTATGCCATTCATTTCACGCCTCCGGCGCATGACCCGCTGACGCTTGCCGCGGCCCAGTGGCTCGGTCGCAATGCCTTTTCGGGCGAGGCGATGGAGCCGCCGGCGATCCGCGGCATCGGCATCCACGACATTGCCTTCAATACCGCGCTGCCGCGTCGCTACGGTTTCCACGCGACGCTGAAGGCGCCGTTCCGGCTGGCACCCGACGTCACCGAACCGATGCTGCTGCGCCACCTGATGCGCTTTGCGGGCACCCACAGCCCGTTCGAACTGCCGAAGCTCGAAGTCGTCCGGCTCGGCAATTTCTTCGGCCTTGCGCCGGTCGTCCCCTGCGATACCGCCCGGTTCCTCGCCGCTTCCGTCGTCCAGGAGTTCGACAATTTCCGCACGCCGCTGTCGGAAGCAGAGCTGGAGCGCAGCGATTCAGGCGATCTCTCGGCGCCGCAATTCGCCAACCTGTATCGCTGGGGCCACCCTTACGTGATGGACGAGTTTCGTTTCCACATGACGCTGACCGGCCCGCTGTCGCCGGTCGAGATGCCGCGTTTCGAAATTGCGCTGCGCGATTATTTCGAGCCCTATCTGAAAAAGCCGGTCGAAATCGCCAACCTGGCGCTGTTCATCGAGGAGGAGCCCGGCGCGCCCTTCCAGGTGCATTCACTGCACCCGATGGGACGAGTGGCGGCGCGCAAGATCGCCTGAGATTTTGGGTGCCGGCGGCGTCACTTTTGTTCAAGAGCAACCGCGCTGTCATCTGCTATATTCCCCCCATGGAGAATATCTCGCAGGAACAGGCCACCGACCACATGCCGCTGATGCCGGCAGAGGTGACCCGTTTCTGGCGCGACGATCGCTTCGGCGGCATGGAATGCCTGCGCGCGACGTTTCTCACCCACGAATTCGCGCCGCATGCGCATGATACGTTCAGCATCGGTGCGATCGAGCAGGGCATGCAGGTCTGCACCATCAAGGGCAGCCGTGAGAGCGCCGGGCCGGGCGGGCTCTACCTGATCAATCCGGGCGAGACACATGACGGTGCGCCCCGGGGTGGCGGTTATCGCTACCGGATGATCTATCCGGATGTCGCGCTGCTTCGCGAGATACTCGAAGACGTCACCGGCAAACCCTTCCGGGGCACGCCCGCCTTCGGCATCCAACTCCTCCACGACCAGGCGCTTGCCGACGCTTTCCACGAGGCGCACCGGACGCTGGAGGAGGGATCCGGCGCGCTCGAAGCCAGCCAGGCGATGTTCCTGGTGCTCGACGCAATGTTCCGTCGCCACGGCAGTTCGATCATCGTGCCGGCCGATTCGACCGAGCGCACCGCCGTGCGCCAGGCCCGCGACTACCTCACCGAGCATTTTGCATCCGATGTCGGGCTGGAGGAACTCGCGGCCGTCGCGGGGCTCAGCCGCGCCCACCTCATCCGCGCGTTCCGCAAGGAATTCCACATCACCCCGCATTCCTTCCTGACCGATATCCGCATCCGCGCGGCCCGCAAGCGGTTGAGGGAAGGAGGCCAGCCAGCCGAGATCGCCCTCGAATGCGGTTTTGCCGACCAGGCCCATTTCACCCGCCACTTCAAGGCCCGCACCGGACTGACGCCGGGGCAATACCGGGCTCGCTGATCACTTTCGTTCAAGACGGCTATCCGCTTGATCTCTAAGACCTCCGCCTCAACCGGAGTTTTTTCGACGTGAATGGCAATTCAAGATTTCTGGACTTCCTCGGCGGCATGCGGGCGATCTCGCCGCTGATCGCCGCAGTCATCCCGATCGGCCTCGTCTTCGGGGCGGTGGCGGCGACCAAGGGCCTTTCGCCGGCCGAGGCGGGGCTGATGAGCGCGCTCGTCTTTGCAGGCGGCTCGCAATTCGTGGCGATGGATATCTGGACTCATCCGGCCTCTTGGACCGGCGTCGGGTTTGCAGCCCTTTTGGTCAACATCCGCCACGTGCTGATGAGCGCCTCGCTCGGCACAAGGATGGAGGGTTTCGGCCAACCGGCGCGCTATCTTTCGATGCTGTTCCTCGCCGACGAAATCTGGGCGATGGCGGAGTTCCGGGCCAAGGTGGCGCGGCTGACGCCCGCCTGGTTCGCCGGCCTCGCCATGCCCTTCTATCTCGCCTGGGTGCTCTCGGGACTGGCTGGTGCCGCGCTCGGTGCCTTTCTCGGCGACCCGGTGGTGCTCGGGCTCGACTTCGCCTTCCCGGCGGTCTTCATCGTGCTGGTCATGGGGTTCTGGAAGGGACCGGAAACCGGCGCCGTGCTGCTGGCGAGCGGCGCGGCCGCCGTCGCCACCCAGCATTTCGTGCCGGGCGTCTGGTATATCGCCGCCGGTGCCATCGCCGGACTTGCCGCCGCCCTGGTGACCGGCAAGTCCCGGGATATCGAGGTGACGCCATGACTGTCGATCTCGCCACGTTCCTTGCCATCCTCGCCATGGCGGCTGCGACCGCGCTCACCCGGTTGAGCGGCCTCGTGCTCATCCGCCATGTCTCGCTCGAAGGCAGTCGCCGCAAGGCGATCGAATCGATCCCGCCCGCCGTGCTGATGGCCGTCGTCGCGCCGACTGCGTTTGCCACCGGGATTGCCGAAACCTTGGCCTGCGCGGTGACTGCTTTTGCGGCACTTCGGCTGCCGATGCTCGTTTCCGTGGCACTCGGGGTCGCCTCGGTCGCGATCCTTCGGGCGCTCGGCCTCTAAGCGTCGTTTCCATCTCGACATGGCCGGAAAGGGTGCGCTACCGTCCGGCCTCATTCGTCGAAGGTGACCCATGCAGGCAAAAGACTATCCGCGCGAACTCGTCGGCTATGGCCGTTCCACCCCTGATCCGAAATGGCCGGGCGGCGCCCATGTCGCGGTCCAGTTCGTGATCAATTACGAGGAGGGCGGCGAAAGCTCGATTATGGACGGCGATCCGGCCTCGGAAAACCTGCTGTCGGAAATCGTCGGCGCTGCCCCCTGGCCGGGCCAGCGCAACCTCAACATGGAATCGATCTACGAATACGGCTCGCGCGCAGGCTTCTGGCGGCTCTTTCGGATGTTTACCGAACTCAACGTCCAGACCACCGTCTATGGCGTGACGCTTGCCATGGCCCGCAATCCGGAAGCCGTCGCCGCCATGAAGGAAGCCGGTTGGGAAATCGCCAGCCACGGCTACCGCTGGCTGGAATACAAAGATTTCCCGGAGGCAAAGGAGCGCGAACACATCCTCGAAGCCGTGCGCCTGCATACCGAACTCGTCGGCGAGCGGCCCTACGGCATGTACCAAGGAAAGCCCTCCGACAACACGCTGAAACTGGTCATGGAAGAGGGCGGTTTTCTCTATTCTTCCGACAGCTACGCGGACGATCTACCCTATTGGGTACCCGGCCTCGACCGGCAACCGTTCCTGATCATCCCCTATACGCTGGAGACCAACGACATGCGGTTTGCGACAGCGCAGGGGTTCAACACCGGCGACCAGTTCTTCACCTACCTCAAGGACGCCTTCGACGTGCTTTACCAGGAGGGCAGGGAAGGCGCGCCGAAGATGATGTCGGTCGGCCTCCACTGCCGCCTCGTCGGTCGCCCCGGCCGCGCCGCCGCGTTGAAGCGTTTCATCGAATATGTGCTCAGCCACGACAAGGTCTGGATCCCGCAGCGGATCGAGATCGCCAGACACTGGCACGAACACCATAAGCCGGCGGCCGCGCTATGAGCGCGCGCGGGGATTTCATCGCGATGTTCGGTGGTGTGTTCGAGCACTCACCCTTCATCGCCGAGCGGGCCTATGATTCCGGGCTGATGCTGGTGCCGCTGACGTCCAAGAGCGTGCATGACGCGCTGACCTCGATCTTCCGCAAGGCAAGCCGCGAGGAACGCCTCGGCGTGCTGCGCGCCCACCCGGATCTCGCTGGCAAGCTGGCGATCGCCGGCGAACTGACCGAGGACAGCAAAAAGGAACAGGCCGGCGCCGGGCTCGACCGCCTGAGCGCCGCCGAACACGCTCGCTTCACCGATCTCAATACCGCCTATACGCAAAAATTCGGCTTCCCTTTCATCATCGCGGTCAAGGGCCTCACGAAAGACGATATCCTCGCGGCCTTCGAGAAGCGCATCGACAATTCTGCGGACGAGGAGTTCGACACCGCTACCGCCCAGGTGGAAAAGATCGCGCTCCTGCGCCTGCAATCGCTGCTTCCGGGACATTGAGGTCTTGGACGCTTCTTTCCTCGATCCTTTCCGTCGCATATATTGGCGATATCAGGAGTGACGCCGCCATGAGACCGTCGGAAGTGCTGGAGAAGAACCGGGAGGCGATCCGCGAAGCGGCAACACGCTTCAACGCGGCGAACCCGCGCGTGTTCGGCTCCGTTGCACGCGGCGAGGACGGGCCTGAGAGCGATATCGACATTCTTGTCGATGCGCTTCCCGGCACCACCCTGTTCGATCTCGGCGGACTGCAGGACACGCTCGAAACGCTGCTTCAGGTCAAGGTCGACCTCGTCACGTCCGGAGGCATCCGCAACTCGATGCGCGACCGGATACTGTCGGAAGCGGCTCCCATATGAGTGCTGACCGCCTGAGGGAATATCTCGACCAGATGCATTCCGCAGCCCTTCAAGCCTGCGACTTCGTGGCGGGGATGGAGCAGGAGACGTTTCTCGCCGACATTCGCACGCAGATGGCGGTCGGCATGGCATTGATCCTGATCGGCGAGAGTGCCGCGAGGATCATGACGCATCATCCCGACTTCCCCGTCGATCATCCGGAAATTCCGTGGTCGAAAATGAAGGGCATGCGCAATTTCGTCGTCCATGACTATTACGAGCTGGAGCTTCCCATCGTTCTGGAGACGGTGAAAACCTCGCTGCCGCAGCTTCTGTCCCAGCTCGACTCCCTGCGCAACTGGCGTGCCCAGGGCGAATGATGAAGACGAATGATCGAAGGCGAATGACGTGACCGAATATCTGGAAATCCTGCCCCTCACAAAGGAAGCCTTCGCGCGCTTTGGCGATGTCATCGAGGCCGATCCGGCGACCATGCGGCTGATCAACGACGGCACGACCGAGCGCTATCATGCGCTCGCCGAGCCCGTGGTGATCGGCGAGCCGGAGCGGCTGATCTTCAGCATCTTCCGCAGCAAGCCGCGGCAGTTCCCCTACGCGATCACCATGATGGAGCGGCATCCTTTCGCCAGCCAGAGCTTTTCGCCGATCTCCGGCCAGCCGTTCCTGATTGCCGTTTCGGATGACGAAGGCGGACAGCCGGGCAAGCCGCAGGTCTTCCTCGTGCAGCCGCATCAGGGCGTCAATTATTTCTCCAATTCGTGGCATCATCCGCTGATGGCGATCGGCGTCGTCAGCGATTTCCTGGTCGTCGATCGCGACAACCCAGCCGCAAATTACGAGGAAGCGTTCTTCGAGACCCCGTATCTCATCGCGGAGCCAAGCCTATGACGGGCCTCACCACCCATGTCCTCGACACCGCCAGCGGTACGCCTGCGGAGGGGCTTTCGATCGATCTCTACCGGCTGAAGAACGGTGAGACTCGCGAGAAGCTGAAGACCATCGTCACCAACAGCGACGGCCGCGTCGATGGCGGGCCGATCCTGATCGGCGAGACCTTTCTTGCCGGCGAATACGAACTGGTTTTCCATGCCGGCGCCTATCTTCGAGCCCGCGGCGTCGCACTTGCCGAGCCGGCCTTTCTCGACGTGATCCCGATCCGGTTCGGCATTTCCGACACGACGGCGCACTATCACGTGCCGCTGCTGCTCTCGCCCTACGGTTATTCCACCTATCGGGGGAGCTGATGCGTTTTGCCGCGATCGCCGACATCCACGGGAATTGCGCAGCGCTCGAAGCGGTGCTCGCCGATATCCACGCACAGGGCATCACCGAAATCGTCAATCTTGGCGATTGCCTGAGCGGCCCCCTCGAAGCCGGGCGCACCGCGGACCTGCTACTCCTTCTCGATACGATGGCGACGCTGACGGTGCGCGGCAATCACGATCGCTACCTGATCGAAAATCCGGCGGATGCCATGCCCTCCTGGGAAGTGCACGCCTTTTCGCAACTGGCGCCCCGCCACCTGCAATGGCTGCGCAAGCTGCCGTTCAGCGTCGTTTATCGGGACGAGGCCTATCTTTGCCACGCGACGCCGCAGTCGGACAACGTTTACTGGCTGGAGCAGGTGTCGGGCGAAGGCCATGTCTTCCTGAAGCCGCTGGAAGAGATCGAGGCGCTGGCTGATGGCATCGAACAGCCGCTGATCCTCTGCGGCCACAGCCATATTCCGCGGGCGGTGCAACTGTCCGACGGCCGGTTGATCGTCAATCCCGGCAGCGTCGGCTGCCCGGCCTATGACGACGACACGCCGCATTTCCACAAGGTGGAAACGGGCCACACCATGGCGTCCTACGCGATCCTCGAAAAGACCTCCGCCGGCTGGACACCGCAATTCCGCAACGTGTCCTACGATCACCTGGCAATGTCGCGCCTCGCCGCCGAAAACGGCCGCGCCGACTGGGCGGTGGCGCTGGCGACCGGCCGGGCGGGGTAGCTCAAATTGACTTCGATTGGTACTTGTACTATTTGTTGTACAAGTAATTGAGGAGCCATTCATGCGCACCGTCATGTTTTCCCAAGCCCGACAAGAACTGGCCAGCCTCCTGGACGAGGTCTCGAACGACCGTGCGCCGATCGAGATCATGCGCCGCGACAAGCCATCGGCCATTCTGATCGACAAGGATGAATACGAGGGGATGCTGGAGACGCTGCATCTGATGTCGACACCCGCCAATGCAACGCGGCTGATGGAGGCAATCGCCAATGTCAACGACGGCTCCAAGCTGATAGCGCACGACCTTATCGAACCTGAAGACTATATCCCCAATAAGAAAGCGGATTGATGCCTCCAGCGAAAGCCTGCCTGCTTGTCTGGGAGCCGGAGGCCTGGTGGGAGTATATTTTCTGGCAGGAGGCCGATCCCAAAATAATCGGTCGGATCAACGAGCTGATCAAGGACACATTGCGTCACCCGTTCGAGGGCATCGGCAAGCCAGAGCCTTTGCGCAATCAGCTCAAAGGGCATTGGTCGCGCCGGGTAACCCAGGAACACCGGCTCGTCTACCGCGTGGAGAGCAGCGAAGACCAGCCGCGGCTGATCATCCTCCAATGCCGTTTCCGCTACTGACCGGTCCTTCTGAAACCTTTCGGCAATCCTTCCCCCCGATACTTCTTTCCGATTCGACAGGAGAGATCTTCATGGCTCAAACGCGCGGCAAATCCGGTTCTCGGCGCAAGAGTTCGCCGAAGCGGTCGTCGGGCTCCGGTTCGTCGCTCTGGCCCTGGCTCGGGGCGCTGGCGCTGGTGGCCGGCGGTATCGCGCTTTACGAGAATTCCGCGGAGGCCCGGCGTTTCGTCAAAGGCCTGACGTCCGGCAACCAGGTTCAGGTTGCCGCAAAACCGGTGCCCGCAAAGCCTGTACAGGCAAGTTCCGGGCCGTCGCACCGCCCTGTGGCACCGAAGCCGGTGGCTGCTCCCGATCAGAGCCACACCGCCGCGATCATCCCGCCTGCGCCTATCGGCAAGCCTGTGATCGAGGAAATGCAGAAGGCCGCCGAGCAGCCAAACAGCAGCGAGAGCCTCGCCGGCGCCTATCAGGCGAAATTCTATCTGTGCGGTTCGGCCAAGCAGGACGACTGCGTCGTGGCTGCGGATCGTTTCGTGTTCCACGGCCAGAAGATCCGGCTGGTCGGCATCGAGGTGCCCGACATCAAGAAGCCGCGCTGCGAGGCGGAGCGGATCAAGGCGAGCGATGCGGAGTTGCGGGTGCGCGCCTTCCTGGATTCCGGTCCGTTCGAACTCGTCACCTGGCAAGGCAACGAGGACGAGATCGAAGGCCACAAGCTGCGCGAAGTGACGCGCAACGGCCGCTCGCTCGCCGATGTCCTTGTCAACGAAGGCCTGGCCAGGCGACCGGGCGCCGGCAAGGGCGGCTGGTGCTGATCGCAGCACCGACCATTCTCGTCGGCCGTCGTCAGAACGGCATGTTGGCGAGGATGTTGCGGTCGATATGCTGGATATCGCGCTTGCCGCAGAGTGCCATGGTGATGTCGAGTTCCTTGCGGATGATCTCGAGCGTCGTGGTGACGCCTTCCTCGCCCATGGCGCCGAGGCCGTAGAGGAAGGGCCGGCCGATATAGGTGCCGCGGGCGCCGAGCGCCACGGCCTTCAGCACGTCCTGGCCGGAGCGGATGCCGCCGTCCAGATGCACTTCGATCCGGTCGCCGACCGCTTCGACGATCCTTGGCAGCATGCTGATCGAGGAGGGAGCGCCGTCGAGCTGGCGGCCGCCGTGGTTGGAGACGATGATCGCATCCGCGCCGGTGTCGGCGGCGGCGCGCGCGTCCTCTTCGTCGAGGATTCCCTTGATGATCATCTTGCCGCCCCAGAGGTCCTTGATCCAGCGGATATCATCCCAGGAAAGCCGTGGATCGAACTGTTCCGCCGTCCAGGCGCCGAGCGAGGAGAGGTCGGACACATTGCTCGCATGGCCGACGATATTGCCGAAACCGCGGCGCTTGGTCCCCAGCATTTCCAGGCACCATCTCGGGCGCGTCACGAGTTGCAGGGCGGCGTTGAGCGTCGGCTTCGGCGGAGCGGCGAGGCCGTTGCGCAGGTCCTTGTGGCGCTGGCCGAGGATCTGCAGGTCGGCGGTGACGACGAGCGCCGAGCATTTCGCCGCCTTGGCGCGGCCGATCAGCCGTTCGACGAAGCCGCGGTCCTTCATCACGTAGAGCTGGAACCAGAACGGTTTCGTGGTCACCGAAGCGACGTCCTCGATCGAGCAGATGCTCATGGTCGAGAGCGTGAACGGCACGCCGAATTCTTCCGCCGCCTTGGCGGCCAGCATTTCACCGTCGGCATGCTGCATGCCGGTCATGCCGGTCGGCGCCAGCGCCACGGGCATCGCCGCTTTTTCGCCGATCATCGTGGTTTCAAGCGTGCGGTTGGTCATGTCGACCAGTACGCGCTGACGCAGCTTGATCTTGGAGAAGTCTTCCTCGTTCGCCCTGTAGGTCCCCTCGGTCCAGGCGCCGCTGTCGGCATAGTCGAAGAACATCTTTGGCACGCGACGGCGGGCAAGGTTTTTGAGATCGGCGATGGTCAGCGGTTTGGACATCAGTCGAATTGCTTTCGAAGGCGGGGAGACAAGACGGGCAAGGAACTAGCATAAATTTTCCGCGCTGGTCACCGAAAATGATCGGGTTTCCGCGGTCTGCGCGCGCATTCGTCGGGCGGGGATGCCAGACGCCTCGCTAACCTGCTCGCCACTCCTTTCAAGAAGCCTGGATGTCGAGGTGGCGGCGGACACATGGTCAGCTTGATCCTCATCGACTTGGCTGGAAAAACATGATATTCGATGCTGAAATTCGTGCTTAAATCAGGTCAAATTCATTCGCGGAAGGTCGAACTATGCAGCGCGTCGAGGCAGAAGTCGCCGTCAGTGTCTCCGATCTGAAGAAGAACCCGACGGCCATCGTAGAGGGCGCCTCCGGGGTTGCGGTCGCTATCCTCAATCACAACCGGATCATGGCATATATGGTGCCCGCCAGCACCTATGAGGCGATGATCGATGCCCTTGACGATCAGGCGCTTGCCGAAATCGCAAAGGCGCGGGCGACGGAAAAGGGCGTGCCGGTCAGCCTCGATGACCTTTAGGCTGGAGTTTCTACCCTCCGCCCGCAAGGAATGGGACAAGCTCGGCGCGACGCTCCGGGAGCAATTCAAGAAGAAGTTAGCGGAAAGGCTCACACATCCGCGCGTACCGCCCGATGCCTTGCGTGGCATGGCCGATCACTACAAGATCAAACTGCGGTCGCCCGGATATCGGCTGGTCTATCGCGTCGAAGACGAGAGGATCACGGTTGTGGTGGTCGCCGTCGGCAGGCGCGAGCGCTCCGAAGTTTACAAGGCTGCAAGAAAGCGCTGACCCGACTGAAAGGGTTGGAATGCCCTCAGACGGCGGGTCGGTCCACCTCGCCCTTCATCGCCTTGCCCGCCACATAGGTCTCAACCACGGCGCGGTCGTCGCCCATGGTCTGCAGCAGGAAGAGTTCCTCGGCCAGCGTCTTCACCGTTTCCATCCGCAGCCGCATGGCAGGCGTCGAGGCGCCGTTCAGCACCACGAGGTCGGCATCGGTGCCGGGCTCCAGCGTGCCGATATGTGCCGCCATAGACAGCGCCTCGGCATTGCCCCTTGTCATCAGGTAGAAGCTTTCGAGCGGGTTCAGGCGCTCGCCGAGGAGCTGCTGGATCTTGTAGGCCTCGTCCATGGTGCGCAGCATCGAATAGCTCGAGCCGCCGCCGATGTCGGTCGCGACCGCCACCCTGACCGGCTTTTGCCGCCGCATCAGCGATTTCATCGGGAACAGGCCGGAGCCGAGGAAGAGGTTGGAGGTCGGGCAGTGGACGGCGACGGCGCCGGCCTCGGACAACACGTCGGCTTCGCGGTCGGAGAGATGGATCGCGTGGCCGAGCAGGGTCTTGGGCCCGAGAAGGCCGTAATGGGCGTAGATGTCGGTATAGTCCCTGGCATCCGGATAAAGTTCGCCCGTGTAGCGGATCTCCTCGTGGTTTTCGGAGAGATGCGTCTGGATATGCAGGTCGGGAAACTCCTGCGCCAGCGCCTGGGCGGCCTTCATCTGGGCGGGCGTCGAGGTGATCGCGAAGCGCGGGGTGATGGCGACGTGGCAGCGGCCCTTGCCGTGCCAGTCGGCGATCACGGCTCTCGTTTCGTCATAACCCATCTGCGGCGTGTCGAGCAGGCCCTGCGGGGCGTTGCGGTCCATCATTACCTTGCCGCCGACCATGCACATGCCGCGCTTCAGCGCTTCGGCAAAGAAGGCGTCGGCCGAGGTCTTGTGAACGGAGCAATAAGCGACCGCCGTCGTGGTGCCGTGGCGCAGCAACTCGTCATAGAAATGTGTGGCGATGCGGGCCGCATGCTCGCTTTCGACGAACCGGCATTCCTCCGGAAAGGTGTAGGTGTTCAGCCACTCGAGCAGGTCGGCGGCATAGGAGGCGATCACCTGCATCTGCGGAAAATGCAGGTGCATGTCGATGAAGCCGGGCAGGATCAGATGCGGGCGGTGGTCGATCTCTTCGATGCCCTCGGGCGCGATCGCCTTGACCGTTCCGTAGCTGCCGGCAACCGAGATCTTGCCCCCGTCGATCAGCAGCGCGCCATCGCTCTCATAGGCGTAACTGTCCGTGTCGGTCAGGGAGTGCGGGGCGCGCTTGAAGGAAAGCAGCCGTCCGCGGATCAGCATCTGGGTCATCGGGATATCGTGCTTTCGTACCAGGCCACCAGCAGCCTGCGTTCTTCCGGCGAGATGGCGGTGACATTGCCAGGCGGCATGGCATGACTGCGGCCCGCCTGGATATAGATCTCCCGCGCGTGGGCGGCGATCTCCGCGTCCGTCTCCAGTTTGACGGATTTAGGGGTAAAACTGACACCCTCGTAAACAGGTTCCGCCGCATGGCACATGGAGCAGCGCGCCTGCACGACATCCCTTGCTGCACCGAAATGAGCGTTGGCGGCGAATTGCTGGGCGGCCGGGGTCATCGAGGTCTCGGTCTCGCCGGTCAGCGCCTTCGGAACGGTCGAGAGCCACATGATGACGATGAAGAGCAGCACCGTCACCAGCCAGGTCCAGGTCGGCTTGCCCTTGCGGGCATGGGTGGTGTTGAACCAGTGCCTGATCGTCACGCCCATCAGGAAGACCAGGGCGGCGATCACCCAGTTGAAATGGGTGGCGAACGCCAGCGGATAGTGGTTCGACAGCATGAAGAAGATGACGGGCAGGGTCAGGTAGTTGTTGTGCAGCGAGCGCTGCTTGGCGATGGCGCCGTATTTCGGGTCCGGCGTCCGCCCCGCGATCAGGTCGGCGACGACGATCTTCTGGTTGGGAATGATGATGAAGAATACGTTGGCCGACATGATCGTCGCGGTAAACGCACCGAGATGCAGGAAGGCGGCGCGGCCGGAGAATACCTGCGTATACCCCCAGGCCATGACGATCAGCACCAGGAAGAGCAGGCCCATCAGCCCCCAGGTGTTTTTCCCCAGCGGCGACTTGCAGAGCAGGTCGTAGATGATCCAGCCGACAGACAGCGATGCGAGCGACAGGCCGATCGCCTGCCAGGGCGCGAGATCCATCACGGTGCGGTCGATCAGGAACAGGTCGGCGCCGCCGTAATAGACGATGCAGAGCATCAGGAAACCGGAGAGCCAGGTGAAATAGCTCTCGTATTTGAACCAGGTCAGGTGCTCGGGCATCTGCGCCGGCGCCACCAGGTATTTCTGGACGTGGTAGAAGCCGCCGCCATGCACCTGCCATTCCTCGCCATAGACGCCGGCGGGCATGTTCGGGCGCTTCGTCAGCCCCAGATCGAGCGCGATGAAATAGAACGACGAGCCGATCCAGGCGATCGCCGTAATGACATGGAACCAGCGGGCGGCCAAGTTCAGCCACTCCCAAGCAATGGCATATTCGTACATTCAGTCTTCCCCTTTTGCCCCCCGACTCGTCACTCTGAGGAAAAAACTTCCCCAAGGGAAGAGGGGATGGCCTGGGACATTTTTGTCCGCGGTGGGAACTGTGGCCGCCGCTTCCAGTTCGCCCCCGCAATCTCTTAGATTACAATAGTAGGATATGCTCACTTGTGCATCGCAATAAATGAGGGTTAGGCCGGGTAACGCGACTCGAGTATTATGACAATTGCAAGTCAGCCGGTGAAAGCTTGGTATTGCGTGCGGTTTGAGCCGGTGGTGGGGGCATTCATCAACGGAGACTAAGCTCATGCGTGGTATTCTGACAGGTGTGATGATTGCATACGCGTCCTGCGTCTATGTCGGTTCGGCCAGTGCCCACGAGGCTCACGGTTCGAACGGCTCGACGTGGAAATACGATGGCTTTTGCTGCAACGGCGACAACCATACCGGCGATTGCCAGATGATCTCGACCAAAAACGTCAAGATCATCGACGGCGGCTACGAGATCATCCTGGGTCCCGGCGATCATCGGTTGATCACCCGCCCGCATGATTTCAAGCTGCCGCAGAGCCAGGCCAGGCGGAGCCAGGACGAAGAATATCATCTGTGCCTCTACCCAACCGAAGATACGCTGCGCTGTTTCTACGCCCCGGATATGAGCTACTAGAAGCAGCCACCGGACAAGTGCAATGTTCAGCCAGTTTTCCGTCCAGCAAAGCGGCGGATAGAAAACTGACTGCTAGTCCCGGAACGTCGGCATGGTTTTCCGCATGAAGTCGCGGAAGGCACGGATTTTCTTGGAGTTCCTGCGGGCTTCCGGGTAGACGAGCCAATAATCGCTGCCGTCATAGCCGAGGATGTCGAAAGGCTGAACCAGCCGCCCGAGGGCGATATCGTCGGCATAAAATTCCGGCTGCAGGATCCCGACCCCCTGGCCGGCGATCGCGGCGGCGGCCTCGAAGGCCTGCGCCCCGTACCTGCTCACCGGCCGACCGGTGAGATCGACCTCCGGCAGGCCGGCTGCGGCAAACCAGACCGGCCACCAGGGATCGCCGGGATCGATGATCCTGAGCTTCAGGATGTCTTCCGGTGTCTTCACGCCGCCGATCGTGGCGGCGAAATCCGGGCTCAGCATCGGCGTGAAATGATTGCGCATCAGAAAATGCCCGCGCAGGCCCGGCCATTCACCCTTGCCGCTGCGGATCGCAATGTCGGCCTGTGCCCGCGAAAAATCGATCATCTCCTGCGATGTCTCCAGCCTGACGGCAATGCCCGGGTTTTCGAGCTGGAAGGTGCCCAGATGGCGCGCCAGCCAGCGCGAGGCGAAGGTCGCCGTCGAATGGATGATCAGCGTGCCCTCCGATGCATCGTGCAGGGTGGAGAGCGCATCGCCCATGATCGCGAAAGCCTCGGTGATCCTCGGCGCCAGCCGCTCCCCCGCTTCCGTCAGCGAGACCTGCCGCGGCCGGCGCAGGAAAAGCTGTTCGCCGAGCGTGTCCTCCAGAAGCTTGATCTGGTAGCTCACCGCCGTCTGGGTGAGCCCGAGTTCCTCGCCGGCCCGGGTGAAGCTCATCAGCCGGGCAGCGGCTTCGAACACCCGAAGCGCATTCAGCGGAAACTGTTTCGACATTTTCATGGATAAGGTCTCTTGATCCGTGCAGACGGTAATTCGATTGGATTACCGAGGCTTTGGCGCGCAATCTACCTCCACAATCATCAAATGAAAACGGGGTATCCCGTTGGAGGCAAGAGATGTTTTCGATCCTCAACCGGCCGTTCGAGCAGTTTTACCCCAAGCTCGGCATTGCCGCTGCCATTCGCCGCCGCCTGGCTGTCCGCCGCAACAGTCTCGATCTGGAAGAGATGCCGCAATCCTGGCAACGGGACCTCGGACTGCTCGATGGTCGCGACAAGCGCGGCCCGCAGGACGAGGGCGCCTTCCACGCGGCAAGGCTCCTCTATTCGCAGCGGAATTTTTGAGCATGCGGCAGGTGGCGGGCTGGTCTGCTTGACGAGCAGCCATCGGCCCGCTTTATTCGCGGCGGGCCGCCTGGAGCCTGCCTCGATCGCTTGAAGGATTCTGAATGGCCCGGCCCTCTGACCTCGATCACATCGCCGGTCTCCTGCAGGCGAAGGCTTCCGCCCTCGTGCGGCAATCGAGGGCGGACCTGGAAGCGCTGCTCGACGAGGAATTCACCTATATCAATGCGCGCGGCGAGGTCTGCGACCGCCATCAGTATCTGGACCGGTACTGTTCCGAAACGGGCCTGCGTTTCCTGAAGCAGGAGACGACCGTGGTGCGGATTGTCCCATTCGAACCTGTCCTCGCCGTCGTGCTCGATTGCGAGGACGAATTCGAGTTCCGGGACGAGCGGTCCGGCGGTCTTTATCGCGCCCTCTACATGTTTCGCAAACAGGCGGACCGCTGGCTGTGGTGCGCCGGACAAGCCACCGAGATCCGGTAGCGCCTGCTAGATCGCCTCGATCCGATTTGCGCCCGTGGCCGCGAGGTCATCGGCGAGCGCCGCCTGGATCCAGGTCGCAAAGGCCGTGATCTTCGCCGCATTTCGCCGCGCCGGCGGGTAACACAGCCAATAGGTCTTGCCCTCGCCGACGCAGATATCGAAGGGCTGCAGGAGGCGGCCGGATGCCAGATCTTCCTGGAAGAGGAAGGGGCTCAGCATCGCCACGCCATGGCCGGATATCGCAGCCCTTGCCTCCAGATCGAGCGCGCCAAGGGCGTTGAGGCTGGTGTGCCGGATCTGATGCGGGTCGATGTGGGCCGCCTCGAACCATTCGTGCCACCCGTCACGGGTGTCGGTGATCCAGGGCAGTTTCAAAAGATCGGAAGGCTCCCGGATGCCACCCACGCTTTCCGCCAGTCGCGGAGACAGCATGGGCGCGTAGTTGAGCCGAAAGAGAGGATGGCTGATCAACCTGTCGGATGGCCGGGCGCTGATACAGATCGTGATATCGGCCGAACTATGGTGGTCGTTGTTATCCATCTGGCGCAGCAGGCGGACCTCGATTTGCGGGTGCAGGGCCTTGAAAATGTGGAGATGCGGCGACAGCCATTGCGCGGCAAACGATGGGGGCGAGTGGATTTCCAGCGTTTCCTCGATGCCGTTCCGCGTCGATTGCACCGCCTCGGTCAGCAGCGTGAAAGCCTCCGCCACCTTCGGAAGCAGCTTTTCACCCGTTTCGGTGAGTTTCAGCGCCCGTGGGCGGCGCAGGAAAACGGTGTCGCCGAGAAAATCCTCCAAGAGCTTGATCTGGTAGGTCACCGCCGTCTGGGTCATGCCGAGTTCTTCCGCGGCACGGGTGAAATTTTCCAGGCGCGCGACGGCCTCGAAGACCCGAAGTGCATTCAGCGGAAACCGGCGTGATAATTTCATCGATAAGTTCTCTTGATCGCGACCGACTGTATTTGAATTGGAATTTCCCGGCAATCGGCTCCATTGATGGTTGCAACCAAATAATCCTTTCCTGTCGATGTGGAGCAACCATGCTGTCCGCGGACGCCTATCCGTTGCCTTTGAAATCCTCCCGCCCGGTGTCCGCCTGGCGGCAGCTCGGCCGGTTTTTCCACAGGCTCCTGCAGCCCGCGGGTCCAAGCATCCCGGCACTGCCGGACGAGCTGCGCGGCGATGTCGCGCTCCCGGAAGCCGGGCCGCAAAGCCGTGAGGTGGCATTCTGGGACGGGAAACGGCGCTCAGGCGGTCGGGATCTGCCGCTTTGAGGTCTGCGCCTGCCGCGCGGCGTAAGTTTCCAGCAATTCGGCGGCGACGAGTGCTGCGATCACGGCCGGTCGCTTGTCCCTGACCGTCGTGCCGCCGATCGGCAGCACGAGACGGGGCAGCATGTCACCGCCGCCGCCCTCGCGCCTCAGCCAGTTGGCGAAGGTGGCGCGTTTGGTCCGCGAGCCGATCATGCCGACATAGGCAAGGTCGGTGCGTGCCAGTGCCTTTTGGGCAATCAGGAAATCCAGCGCATGGTCGTGGGTGAGGATGATCGCCGCGCCGCCGGCGGGAATCTTTTCGACAAAGGCTTCCGGCATCGCGGTCAGGTGTTTTTCCGTTTCGGCCGGCAGGTCTTCCAGCGCTTCGGCGCGGGTCTCTATGACGGTCACCGCAAAGGGCAGGGGTGTCAGCGCCCTTGCGAGAGACTGGCCGACATGACCCGATCCGAACAGGGTCACCGCCGGTCGGTCGTCTTCCTCGTCGCGCAGGCGCCTTTCCAGCGCTTCCGCCAGCTCCGGCGTCAACGGCTGGAAGGCAAGCCGGGTATGGCCGCCGCAGCACTGGCCGATCTCCGGCCCGAGCGGAATATCCATCACCGCCTCGCCACCGCCCGACAGCATCGCCCTGGCATTGTCGATCGCCATATATTCGAACTGCCCCCCGCCGATCGTCCCCCAGATCGCGTTGTCGGCGACCAGCATGAACGTGCCGGCTTCGCGGGGCGTGGAGCCCTTCGCCTCGTGGATCTCGACGAGGATTGTGTGTGGGTGGGTGGTGATGAAGGTGGGGAAGGAGAGGTCAGGCATGGCGGGGTGCGTGCCCCTCATCCGCCTGCCGGCACCTTCTCCCCGTCTGGACGGGGAGAAGGACAAATGCCGCGCCGCCCTCGTCCAACTGCAGCGTTGCGCTGGGCACGTCCCCTCGCCCCGCGTGCGGAGAGAGGGTTAGGGTGAGGGGCAATTGTCGAGCCATCACATCGCCTTCAGCCGCTCGACCGCCATCAGCACCCGTTCCGGCGTCGCCGGCGCGTCGAGTCTCGGGCAGGCGGAATAATCCGCCACACTCGCTACCGCCATCGACAGGGCTTCGAGCACCGAGATCGCCAGCATGAAGGGCGGTTCGCCGACGGCCTTGGAGCGGCCGATGGTCGGCTCGGCATTCTCCGCCCATTCGGCGAGCTTGACGTTGAACACTTTCGGCCGGTCGGAGGCGAGCGGGATCTTGTAGGTGGAAGGCGCGTGGGTGCGCAGGCGCCCCTTGTCGTCCCACCACAGTTCCTCGGTGGTCAGCCAGCCCATGCCTTGCACGAACGCGCCTTCAACCTGGCCGATGTCGATCGCCGGGTTGAGCGACTTGCCGACGTCGTGGAGGATGTCCGTGCGCTCGATCATGTATTCCCCGGTCAGCGTGTCGATCGACACTTCCGAGACCGCGGCGCCATAGGCGAAGTAGTAGAACGGCCGGCCGCGGCCTGCCTTGCGGTCCCAGTGGATGCGCGGCGTCTTGTAGAAGCCGGCGGCCGACAGCTGCACGCGGTCGTAATAGGCAGCCCGGATGAACGTGTCGAAGGGCACGATCTCGCCGCCGATCCGCAGGCGGTTCGGCAGGAACTCGACCTTGTCGCGGCCGACCTTCCATTGCCGCATGGCAAAATCGATCAGCCGTTCCTTGATCTGGCGGGCGGCGTCATAGGCGGCCATGCCGTTGAGGTCGGTGCCTGAAGAGGCGGCGGTGGCGGAGGTGTTGGGCACCTTGGCCGTGGTCGTTGCGGTGATCTTTACCCGGTCGATATCGACCTGGAACGTATCGGCCACCACCTGCGCCACCTTGGTATAGAGGCCCTGGCCCATCTCGGTGCCGCCGTGGTTCAGGTGGATCGAACCGTCATTGTAGATATGCACCAGGGCGCCCGCCTGGTTGTAGGCGGTCATGGTAAACGAGATGCCGAATTTCACCGGCGTCAGGGCGATGCCCTTGCGGATCACCGGGCTATGCGAATTGAACTCCAGGATCGCCTGTCGGCGGGCCTGGTATTCGGACGAGGTTTCCAACTCGTCGACAATCTTCGCGATGATATTGTCCTCGACGTCCTGATGGTAGGGCGTCATCGTCCGGTTCGAACCGCGCTGGCCATAGAAGTTCAGCTTGCGGATATCGAGCGGGTCCTTGCCGACCGCATAGGCGATCTCCTCGATGATCCGTTCGCCGCCGAGCATGCCCTGCGGCCCGCCGAAACCGCGGAAGGCGGTGTTGGAGACCGTATGGGTCTTCAGCGGCTGCGAGGTCAGGCGCACATGCGGGTAGAAATAGCTGGAATCGGCATGGAAGAGGGCGCGGTCGGTGACCGGGCCGGAGAGGTCGGCGGAAAAACCGCAGCGTGCCGCATAGATCGCGTCGACCGCGTGGATACGGCCTTCCTCGTCGAAGGCGACGTCGTAGTCGACGCGGAAATCGTGCCGCTTGCCGGTGATCGACATGTCCTCGTCGCGGTCGGGGCGGAATTTCACAGCCCGCCTCAGCTTCTTGGCGGCGACCGCCGCAAGTGCCGCGAACTGGTTGCCTTGCGTTTCCTTGCCGCCGAAACCGCCGCCCATGCGGCGGGTCTGCACGGTCACCGCATTGTTGGCGACGCCCAGCACATGCGCCACCATGTGCTGCACCTCGCTCGGATGCTGGGTGGAGGACCAGACGATCACCTCGTCGTCCTCGCCGGGGATGGCGAACGCGATCTGGCTTTCCAGGTAAAAATGCTCCTGGCCGCCGATATACATGTGGTTCTGGACCCGCAGGGGCGCGTTCTCAATCTCCGTTTCCGGCTCGCCGCGCTTCAGCGTCATCGGTTCGACGACATAAGGCGCGTCGTTTTCGCGGGCGCTGTCGATATCGGTCCAGTGCGGCAGGTCGCGGTATTCGATCTTTGCGAGCTTTGCCGCCCGGCGGGCCTGGTCGCGGGTCTCGGCGATGACGGCGAAGATGATCTGGCCGTGGAACTGGACGTTGGTGGTCGCCAGCAGCGGCTCGTCGTGCTGGCCGGTCGAGGCGACGTCGTTGAAGCCCGGAATGTCCTCCGCGGTGATCACCCAGACGACGCCGGGTGCGCTCTTCACAGCCGAAAGATCGATCGAGACGATTTCCGCATGCGCCCGGTCGGCAAGCCCGAGGCCGCCATGCAGGGTACCTGAGGGTTCCGGAATATCGTCGATATATTCGGCGGTTCCGGTGACGTGCTTGTGTGCTGAATCATGTTTCAGCGACACATGCATGCGGCCGTTGATGATCGGTTTGGTATCGAACGTGGTCTTGTCCATCACGCCTCCTCCGGCTCGAACCGGCGGAGTTCCGCCGGCGCTCCGGCGGTTTCGAGGAAGAAGCGGGTGAGCAGGTTGCGGGCGGTGAGGCTGCGGTATTCCGCGCTCGCCCGCCAGTCGGTGAGGGGCTGGTAGTCCTGCTCGAACGCGTCGCGCACGGCCGAGATGGCACCCCAGCTCCAGACCTCGCCGAGGAGCGCGTCCTCGACGTGTTTCGCCCGTTTCGGGGTCGCCGCCATGCCGCCGAAGGCGATGCGGATGGTCTCGACCTTGCCGTCGGCATCGAGCACGAGATGGAAGGCGCCGCAGAGCGCCGAGATGTCCTCGTCCCGGCGCTTGGAGATCTTGTAGACCGCGAAATGGCTGCCCTCTGCCGGGCGCGGCACGAAAACCTTCTCGACGAATTCGGTCGGCAGCCGGTCCTGCTTGCCGTAGCTCAGGAAATAGTCCTCGAGGGCGATGGTGCGGCGGCCGGAATGGGAGCGCAGCGTCAGTTCGGCGCCGAGCGCGATCAGCGGCGGCGGCATGTCGCCGATCGGCGAACCGTTGGCGATGTTGCCGCCGATCGTGCCCATGTTGCGGACTTGGCAACCGCCGATCCGATCGATCAGCCGGCCGAAGGCGGGGATTTCGTCGGAGAGCACGTCGAAGGCCTGAGTATAGCTGACGC
This sequence comes from Neorhizobium sp. T6_25, assembly GCF_002968555.1. Classification (NCBI taxonomy): domain Bacteria; kingdom Pseudomonadati; phylum Pseudomonadota; class Alphaproteobacteria; order Hyphomicrobiales; family Rhizobiaceae; genus Neorhizobium; species Neorhizobium sp. T6_25. The sequence goes on along the minus strand of NZ_PVBL01000004.1, from coordinate 142,881 downwards.
CGGCGCCGATGGTGATGCCGGTCTCATCCGCCGTGATCGACTGCAGCTCGGTCAGGTGGTTGATGAAGATCACCGGGTTGAGGAGCCGCATCTGCTTGGTGACCCACAATCCGACATCGGTCGCCCCGGCGACGATCGTCGCCTCGGGTTCGTCGGCGAGGATATCGGCAAAGGCGGCGACGGAGGCCGGCACGATCGAGCGGGCGCCATCCTTGGTGATGATGGTCGTGTCGTTGCCCGAATGGATGCCCCAGAGTTTCGCCATGATCTGGATACGGTCGCGCTCCAGCGGATCGAAGAGCGAGCTCGGCCGGTTGACGGAGATATGCTCGGCCGCCTTGACGATCGGCTCATAGCCGGTGCAGCGACAGAGATTGCCCTGCAGCGCGCTTTCGATATCGGCGCGCGTCGGCGTGCCGTTCGAGAGCCACAGGCCATAGAGCGACATCACGAAGCCGGGGGTGCAGAAACCGCATTGCGAGCCGTGGAAGTCGACCATCGCCTGCTGCACAGGATGCAGCGCGCCGTCGCGGCCGGCCAGGTGCTCGACGGTCACCACATGGGTGCCGTGCAGTGACCCTAAGAACCGGATGCAGGCGTTGACGCTTTCGTAGCGCAGGCCGTGTTCCGTCAACCGCCCGATCAGCACCGTGCAGGCGCCACAGTCGCCCTCCGCACAGCCTTCCTTGGTACCCGTCAGCCGCCGCCTCAGGCGAAGATAATCGAGAAGGGTTTCCGTTGGTCCGAAATCTCCAAGGGTGACCTCATCTCCATTCACGATGAAGCGGATGGCTTCGCTCATTTCTCTCCTTCGTCCGCCGTTGCCGGCTTTGTGTTCCGTTACTGGCCCGTCCCGTCATTGGCCAGTTACTGTTCAATTACTGGGCGGTCCAGCCGCCGTCGATCGAGATATGCGTGCCGGTAATGCTCCTCGCCGCATCGCTCGCGAGATAGATCGCGGCCTGCGCCACTTCATCGATCGCCACGAATTCCTTCGTCGCCTGCAGCTTCAGCATTACCTCGGTCTTCACCTGTTCCTCGGTGATGCCGCGCTCGCGGGCGGTATCGGGGATCTGCTTCTCGACCAATGGGGTCAGCACGTAGCCCGGGCATATCGCATTCACGGTAATCCCGAATTCCGCAAGTTCCAAGGCCGCCGTTTTGGTTAGTCCTAAAATACCATGTTTGGCAGCCACATAGGCGGATTTGAACGGCGAGGCGACCAGCGCGTGAGCGGATGCCACATTGATGATGCGGCCTTTGCCACCCGCCTTCATCAGCGGGATCGTATGGCGCATGGTGTGGAAGGCGGATGTCAGCAGGATGGCGATCAGCTGGTCCCACTTTTCCGGCGGGAATTCCTCGATCTTCGCCACGTGCTGGATGCCGGCATTGTTGACCAGCACGTCGACCGTGCCGAAGGTCTTGGCGGCGGTCGCGATGAGGTCCTCGATCTCGGCGGGCCTGGTCATGTCGGCGCCATGGTAAAGCACCGTGCCTGCCCCCAGCACATCGAGTTCGCGGCGGGCCGCCTCGATCGCATCGGCCGGCCCGAAACCGTTGATGACGACATTGGCGCCCTCGGCGGCGAACGCTTTCGCAACACCGAGCCCGATGCCGCTTGTGGAGCCGGTGACGACGACGGTTCTGCTCATACCCAAATCTCCCTGCGATCCAGCCTTCCTGGGCGGCGTTCTTGTGCGCCGCAACGATCGCGGCAGGTTATGCGCAAATTCCGCGTTCTGGCAATCGGCATCGTCATGGGCGCCGTTGCCGCGAAAGCAACGTTCAGTCGAGAGGACGAGGAACATTCGGACGATCGTCCGGTTAGGTCGGCTTCCACTAACGAAAAGGACCATCCTATGTTCATGCGCGTCGATAAGCTGCAGGCGGAACTTCCTGTGCCCAAACGGGCCGATCCCAACGCTGCCGCTGCCCTCCAGGAACTCCTGGGCGGCAAATACGGGGAAATGTCCACGCTCGGGAACTACATGTTCCAGAGCTTCAATTTTCGCTCCAAGGAGAAGCTGCGTCCTTTCTACAGCCTTGTCGCGAGCATCACGGCCGAGGAACTCGGCCATGTCGAGCTTGTCAGCAACGGCGTTGCGATGCTCAACAACGGCCCCGACATTCCCGATGGCGACGCGATGCCCGGCGGGGACATTTCCGACGCGCCTTTCGAAGACATGAAGGACATCCGGCTTGCGGCCGCCTTCCTCTCGGGTGCCGGCGGCGCGATGCCGGTCAACAGCAACGGCGTCTCCTGGAACAACGACTTCATCACCACGACAGGCAATGTCGTGCTCGATCTGCTCCACAATTTCCACCTGGAATGCGGAGCCCGCCTGCACAAGCTGCGCGTCTATGAAACGCTTTCCGACCCGACCGGCCGCGAAGTGTGCGGTTACCTTCTCGTCCGCGGCTCGGTTCACGCGCATGCCTATGCGCTGGCGCTTAAGAAGATCACCGGCGTCGAGATCGAGAAATTCCTGCCGACGCCGAACATTCCGCTCGCCAACATTCCGGAATGCCAGAAATATCTGGACGAAGGTTCTCACCGGCGCCTCTACACGTTCAGCCCGGGCGACTACCAGGAAATGGCGGGCATCTGGGGCAATGGCGAAGTCGCCCTGCCGCTCGACCCGCCCGGCGAACTCGAAGTCGTCGACGGGATGCCGGAGGGCGGCAAGATCCACCAGCTCGTCGGAGTGCCCTCCGCATTCACGCCGGACTACGCGCCGGAGGAAATGTTCGAGATCGCCCAGAAGCTTTACCAAAAATCGCGGTGATCTCTGCCGGCGACTTCTGCCATGGGGGCACGCAAACAGCGTGTCCCCTTTTTCAATGACTCTCCATTTCCGTTTGACACTCCTTCGTTCCTTCTGCTCAAACCGTCCGGGCGCATTGCATGGACTGGGAGGAGCGGCATGGCGGGTTATGTTCTGGCGATCGATCAGGGGACGACTTCGACGCGGGCGATCGTGTTCGACGGCGACATGCGGATCGCCGGCATCGGCCAGAAGGAATTCACCCAGATCTTCCCGAAATCCGGCTGGGTCGAGCATGATCCGGAAGAGATCTGGGAGACCGTGCTCTGGGCGATCAAGCAGGCTCTGAAGGAGGCCAAGCTCCAGGCGTCCGAGATTGCCGCTATCGGCATCACCAATCAGCGCGAGACGGTCGTCGTCTGGGAACGCGAGAGCGGCAAGCCGATCCACAACGCCATCGTCTGGCAGGACCGTCGCACCGCCAGCTATTGCGAAAAGCTGAAGCGCCAGGACCTCGAAAAGCTGTTCACCCGCCGCACCGGTCTGCTGCTTGATCCCTATTTTTCCGGCACCAAGCTTTCCTGGATGCTCGCCAACGTCAAGGGCGCGCGGGCGAGGGCGGCCAAGGGCGAGCTCTGCTTCGGCACGATCGACACCTTCCTGATCTGGCGCCTGACCGGTGGGAAAAGCTTCGTCACCGACGCGACCAATGCCTCGCGCACCCTCATCTACAACATCGCCGATAACCGCTGGGACGAGGATCTTCTCGAAATCCTGCGCATTCCCGCCGCCATGCTGCCGGAGGTCAAGGATTGCGCCGACGAATTCGGCATCACCGACGAAAGCCTGTTCGGCGCGGCGATCCCGATCCTTGGCGTTGCCGGAGACCAGCAGGCGGCGGTGATCGGCCAGGCCTGTTTCGAGCCGGGCATGATGAAATCCACCTACGGCACCGGCTGCTTCGCGGTGCTGAATACCGGCGCCGACATGGTCCGCTCCAAGAACCGGCTGCTCACCACCATCGCCTATCGCCTGAACGGCGAGACGACCTATGCGCTGGAGGGCTCCATCTTCATCGCGGGCGCCGCCGTGCAGTGGCTGCGCGACGGGCTCGGCATCATCGAAAGGGCTTCCCAAACCGGTGAGTTGGCGGAAGAAGCCGATCCTCAGCAGGAAGTCTACCTGGTGCCCGCTTTCACGGGGCTTGGGGCACCCTACTGGGATGCGGAGGCGCGCGGCGCCATGTTCGGCCTGACGCGTGCGACCGGGCCTGCGGAAATCTCCCGCGCCGCGCTGGAGGCGGTCTGCTACCAGACCCGCGACCTCTACGACGCGATGCAGAAGGACTGGCGCAACGCCAACGGCAGCACGGTGCTGCGTGTCGATGGCGGCATGGTCGCCTCCGACTGGACGATGCAGCGGCTCTCGGATCTGATTGATGCTCCTGTCGACCGGCCAACCATTCTCGAGACGACGGCGCTCGGGGCGGCCTGGCTCGCCGGCTCGAAGGCGGGCGTCTGGCCCGACCAAAAGGCGTTCGCGAAAAGCTGGGCGCGTCAGCGGCGATTCGAGCCGCAGATGGACGAAAAGACCCGTGCCTCCAAGATTCGCGGCTGGAAGGATGCTGTCAGGAGGACGCTGACAAATGCCTAAGTCCTTATTTTCAATTAACCATCTTGTTAAAATTAGATTTAAATCCGCAATGCGTCATTTTCGCACCATGTTCGTTGCCTTATCTTCGCCGGCGACTTAGAGAGGGCGGCATGTTTCGAATTCAGCAGATTTTGGCTTTCATTTTGGTGCTTGGCGCCTCTCTGGCGGTCAGCCGTACGGCCGAGGCCGGCTACGCCCATTTCATCTATGATGTGAAGAGCGGCAAGGTTCTCGCGTCGGAAAACGCCGACGAGATCAACCATCCGGCGTCGCTGACCAAGATGATGACGCTCTACATGACTTTCGAGGCGCTGCGCGAAGGCCGTCTCAAATGGGATGAGGACATCCCGATGACACCGAATGCCGCGTCCAAGATCCCCTCCAAACTCGGTGTGCCCGCCGGTCGGACAATTACCGTTCGCGAGGCCGTCAACGGCATGATCGTGCGTTCGGCCAACGACGCGGCTGCGACGATGGGCGATTATCTCGGCGGTTCGGAAGACCGTTTCGGCGAGATGATGACCAGGAAGGCCCGCGCGCTCGGCATGAGCCGCACCGTGTTCCGCAATGCGTCAGGCCTGCCGGACGACTCCCAGGTGACGACGGCCCGCGACATGGCCCAGCTGGCTCTCGCGCTCATCCGCGACTTTCCCCGGGAATACCAGCTGTTTTCCGCCAGGAACATGGAGTTCCGCGGCAAGCGCCTGCGCGGCCACAACAACCTGATGTACCGTTATCCCGGCATGGACGGCGTCAAGACCGGCTTTACCAACGCTTCCGGCTACAATATCGCCAGCGCCGTCACCATCGACGGCCGGCGGGTGATCGGCGTGGTGATGGGCGGCAAGAGCGCCCGCAAGCGCGACGACCAGATGGCGGCGCTTCTCGACCGCTACGTGCCCGGCAACAATGCGGCATCCGGCGGTCTGGTGGCGTTCGAGACCCAGAAACGACCGGCCCAAGACACGCTGCCGCTCGCCTTTGCGACGCCTTCTCCGCGCAAGGAGATCACGCTCGGCGTAACGCCCAAGACCGCGATCGCCAACCTGTATGCGACGCCCCGGGCGACTGTTCCGAACGCTGCGCCATCCCCGACCGCGTCGTCTCAGGCAATGACGCCCCCGCAGCCGGCGGGCTCGGCCTGGCGCATCCAGATCGCCGCAGCCGCCAACCGCGATCAGGCATCCGCTCTGCTCGAAAAGGCAGTGCCGCTGCTCGCCCAGGGGTATGGCCGCGTCACGCCGAGCGTCGAAAGTTCTGCCGACGGCGGCAAGCAAATCTACCGCGCCCGTTTCGTCGGTTTTCCGGATGGCGATTCGGCCACGCGGGCCTGCTCGGTCCTGCAGGCAAAGGCGATCAGCTGCTTCGTAGTGCGATAGGCCGATAGAGCCCGCCGCCGGATCACCGGCGGCGTGCCGGTTTTCGTGGAGGTCAGCCCTTCACCGGCGCGTTCATCGCCCAGGCGACGCCGAAGGGGTCGCGGACCTGGCCGTAGCGGTCGCCCCAGAACATCACTTGCAACTCGGTTTCCACCGTCATGCCAGCATCGACGGCGCGTTTCCACCAGAAATCGATATCGTCGACCGGCAGCATCATGGTGAAGGCCTGCGGCTTTTCGAGTGGATGGCCGTAGTCCGGATAGGGGTCGCAGAGCATCACCGAGCTGCCGTTTATATAGAGATGGATGTGCATCGTGCGGCCCTGGTCATCCACCGGATGAAAGGACTCGATCTCGGCGCCGAGGGCCTTTTTGTAATACTCGGCAGCCTTCATCGCGCCGTCGAGCTGAAGATAGGCGACCACGCCGCCGCGGACGGGCGATTGCGCCTGCTTGTCGTTCGTCTGGGCATTCGTATCCATGATTTTCCCTCCTTGTTCGGATCATTCTCGTCCATGCCGGACGATACAAGGACGAAGGAGGGATGGGGATTCCGACAGGGGGCGGCGAAAAATCAGTCCCGTCCCGCAAATTCCTTCGCCAGGCCCTCATAGGCTTCCATCGGCGGAAAGGTTTTGTAGGAATACACGGCCGGCGTCGTCGCCCAGGGCAGCTTTTCGGACGTATAGGTCTCGATGAAGGGCGCGAACCATTGCGCGTCGTCGAGCATGGTCGGACGCAGGTTGACGAACCAGTCCATGCCGACCGGCCTGGTGAACATCCAGCTCTTGCAATGCGGGCAGTGGTAGTGGTGGGCGTCGCTGCCATGCAGGCCGCCGATCACCGGCTCGCCTTGCGTCACCTCGAACCCTTCTGAAGGGATCGCGGCGGAGAGCGAGAAGGCGCTGGCGCTCATCTTCTGGCAGCCGGTGCAGTGGCAGGCCATGGTCAGGATCGGCGGTGCGCTGATTTTTAGCCGCACCTGCCCGCAGCGGCATCCGCCTTCCATGGTGAGAGTGGGTTTCGGCATGTTTCTATCTCCATTTTCTCGACGGAATGCTGCCGCTGCGGCGTTCGATCAGGCCGGACGTTTCGGAATATCCAGGCCCCGCTGGACCGCAGGCCTTGCCAGCGCGCGCTCCAGCCATTCCGGTACGCGCTTCAGCTGGTCGTATTCGACGAATTCGCCGGCGCCGTAGAAGCCGATCAGGTTGCGCACCCAGCCGAGCATGGCAATGTCGGCGATCGAATATTCGTCGCCCATGATCCAGTCGCGGCCTTCGAGCCGGGTTTCGATGACGCGGATGATGCGGTGCGATTCCTTGGCGTAGCGGTCGCGCGGGCGCTTGTCCTCAATGTCCTTGCCGGCAAACTTGTGGAAGAAGCCGAGCTGGCCGAACATCGGCCCGACGCCCGCCATCTGGAACATCACCCACTGGATCGTCTCGTAGCGGCTGGCCGGATCGGCGGACATCAGCTTGCCGGTCTTTTCCGCCAGGTAGACGAGGATTGCGCCACTCTCGAACAGCGCCAGCGGCTTGTCGCCGGGACCGTGCGGATCGAGGATCGCAGGGATCTTGCCGTTCGGATTGAGCGACAGATATTCCGGACCCCAGGTCTCGTCGGCACCGATATTGATGAAATGCGGCTCGTAGGGCAGGCCGATTTCCTCCAGCATGATCGAAACCTTGACGCCGTTCGGCGTCGGCGTCGAATAGAGCTGCAGCACGTCCGGGTTCTGCGCGGGCCATCTGGAGGTGATCGGGAAGGCGGAAAGGTCGGCCATATCGGGGTTCCTTGGGAGGCAGAGTTTTTGTTCCCGCGGAATATAGCCACCGGCGCGCGATGCGCCAGTGGCGATCTCATCGAAGTCAGCGGGCGCTGGCGGGGAAAGCCGGCAGCTTGGCGACGTCGTCTGCGTCGTGCTGGATGATCAGCTTTGCGTTCAGCTGCTTGGCGATCCCGTTCATGCGCTCCATCGAGGCCAGGCTTTCGGCCCGGTCGATGTTGAAGGGCGGCACGCCGTTGTTTCCGATCTGCTCTTCGAAATGTACGACGTCGCCGGAGAGCAGCACCGGTCCGCTCTGCGGCAGTTTGACGAGCAGCGCGGTCTCGCCCTTGGTATGACCGGGCATGGCCAGCATCATCACCGAACCGTCGCCGAACACGTCGCGATCGCCTGAGACCGGGTCGATCTTCGCCTTGCCGTCCATCCAGGGCTGGACGAGCGCCGGCACGACCCCGAAGGGCAGGGGATTTTCGTGCAGGCTTTCCCAGTCGGCGGCGCCGATCATCAGCGTTGCCTTCGCAAACGTCGCTGCCTGGCCCATATGGTCGAAGTGGTTATGGCTGATGCCGACGATGCCGATCTGGTCCGGCTTGATGCCGATCTTTGCGAGTTGCGTCGGGATGTCGACGCTGAGCGACGGTGCCAGCGGCTGCGAGAGGTCCGGCGCCTTGCCGATCAGGGCGGTCGGCAGGCCGGTGTCCCAAAGCAGGTAATCGGCGCCGTGGCGGATCACGTAGCAGCTGTCGGTCAGGGTGCGGCTTTCGCCTTTATAAGCGAACGTATCGGAAAAGCTCGACAGGTCCTTGACCACGACCGAGCCGCAATCGAGCCGCCAGAGTTCGAGATCGGCTGCGGCCTGGGCGGAGCTGGACAGGGTGAGGAGGCCGGCGCCTGCGGCCAGAATGGAAGCGCCAAGGGTGGAAAGAGTGGCTAGGGTCTTCATCAAAAGTCTCCTGCGTTGAAGCCACCGCCTTCTGCCCCCGTTCCATGCTCCGTCAGGGCCGGATTTTTGCCGGCTTGAGCCCGAAACGCTCGGCTGGGGTATTTTTCGACTGGCATCCTCCGCTATAGTGCGGCGATGAACCTGATCGTCACCCAGCGCCTGCCCGATCTTTCCCGCCGCCTGCTCGACCGCCTGCGCCCTATGGTGTCGGGACGGCTGAAGCCCGGCATGAACGCCTATGCGGAGCAGCTGTTCATCTATTGCTGTTTCGACCGGGAAAAGGTGAAGGCGCTGGAGCTCGAAGATCCGATGATCGGCATCGTGCTCTACGGCCAGAAGGAAATCTGGCTCGGCGACCGGACGCATGCCTTCCCGCCGGGCTCCGTCTTCGTCCTGCCGGGCAAGGTGCCGATGGATGTCATCAACATTCCCGACGAGACGACCGGGTTCTACGTCGCGCTGCGCCTCGATGTTCCCTCGCTGCCGGAGGGGATTGCTCCGCTTTCGGCAACGGAGCGACTGGAAGGCGGCGAGGCGGGTTCGTTCGGCATCCCGCTCGGCGAAGATCTCGTGGAAGCGCTCTGCCATGCGGCGGCAGCGGTCACCGACGGGGCGGTCAGTGAAACGATCAAGCGCCTGAGGCTGACCGAGGTCCTGGCGCTGCTCAGGCCGCTGCCGGAGGCGCGGGCGCTGTTTCGCCAGAGCCTTTCGGAAGAGGTCGCCTGGCTGATCGCCACCGCACCCTCCGAACCCTGGAGCGTCTCCGACATGGCGGGAGAGCTTGGTATCGGCGCCTCGACGCTGCGCCGTCATCTCACGGCTGAGGGCACGTCCTTTCGCGCCATTCTGCGCCGCGAGCGCCTGAAGGCGGCCCACAGTGCAATTGCCTCAGGCGCGTCCAGCATCGCGGCGGCGGAGGCGGCGGGTTATGCCTCGCAGTCGCATTTCTCCCGCCGCTTCCGCGAAACGTTCGGCACCAGCCCGACCGGACGGCGCTGATCCAACAAAAAATTGCTGCGCCCTGTCGGCACCCGCGCTAATCCTTCGTCTTCATTAGGAGAAGGAGCTACGCATGCTTTACGCCATCCTTTGCTACGCCCATGAGGAAACCGTCTTCGCCTGGTCCAAGGAGGAAGAGGATGCCGTCATGGCGAAGCTCATCGAGGTGCAGACGCCTTACGCACAGGCCGGCAAGCTCGGCCCGGTCGGGCGGCTGATGCCGACGACCGCCGCCACCACGGTGCGAAAAGGCAAGGAGGAGCCGCTGGTGCTCGACGGGCCGTTTGCGGAAACCAAGGAAGTGCTGCTCGGTTTCTACACGCTCGATGTCGAGACGCTGGAAGAAGCGGTCGCCTTCTCGAAGGAGCTTTCGGCGGTCAATCCCGGCTCCAGCTCCTATGAAATCCGGCCCTTCTACGTCTTCCATCCCGGCGAGATCAAGAATAGCGAGACCAAGACATGACAGACATTGCATGGATCGATCTTGCGTTGACGGCGGCCCGGCCGCAGGCGCTCGGCGCGCTCCTTCGTTACTTCCGCGATCTCGATACCGCCGAAGAAGCCTTCCAGGAGGCGTGCCTGCGCGCCATCAAAACCTGGCCGGACAAGGGGCCGCCGCGCGATCCTGCCGCCTGGCTGATCTTCGTCGGCCGCAACAGCGGCATCGACGTCGTCCGCAAGCGCTCCAAGAACGATCCATTGCCGGAGGAGGAGGCCTTTTCCGATCTGTCCGACGCCGAGGGCGATATGGCCGACCGGCTCGACAATTCCCACTACCGCGACGACATCCTGCGGCTGATGTTCATCTGCTGTCATCCGGACCTGCCGGCGACCCAGCAGATTGCGCTGGCGCTCAGGATCGTCTCGGGCCTCAGCGTCGCGCAGATCGCCCGGGCCTTCCTCGTCGGCGACAGCGCCATGGAACAGCGCATCACCCGCGCCAAGGCCCGCGTTGCCAAGGCCGGCGTGCCGTTCGAGACGCCGGGACCTTCGGAACGGACAGAGCGGCTCGGCATCGTCTCGTCGATGATCTATCTGGTCTTCAACGAGGGGTATTCCGCCGGCATCACCAATCCCGACAGCGCTGCATTCTGCGACGAGGCGATCCGGCTTGCCAGGCTGCTGCTGCGCATCTTCCCGGCCGAGCCGGAGATCATGGGCCTTTTGGCGCTGATGCTGCTGCAGCATTCGCGTGCCAGAACGCGCATCGACAAGGACGGCCAGATCGTGCTTCTCGAGGACCAGGACCGCAGCCGCTGGGAAAGCAAGCTGATCAACGAGGCCCTGGCGCTGCTCGACAAGGCGATCCGGCACCGCAAGCCCGGCGCCTACCAGGTGCAGGCGGCGATCTCGGCGCTACATGCCCGCGCCGCGACGCCCAAGGATACGGACTGGAAGGAGATCACCATGCTTTACGGCCTGCTGGAACGGATCCAGCCATCGCCGGTGGTGACCCTCAACAAGGCTGTCGCGGTCTCGAAGCTCGAAGGACCGGAGGCGGCGCTCGAGATGATCGCACCGCTTGCCGACAAGCTCGACGGCTATTTCTATTTCCACGGGGTCAAGGGCGGGCTGATGATGCAGGCCGGCCAACGGCGCGAAGCCCGCGAGGCCTTCGACCGGGCGATCGCGCTTGCCAATTCCGCCGCCGAATGCGCCCATATCCGCCAGCAGATCGACAAGCTCGGCGCGGTGACGCCGCTGGCAGAGTAGGCGAGCGAGCCAGGCTCGGCTACCGCCGCGGGGGCCGTAGCGTCATCCCGACCAAAATCAGGTCGCCGGCCGTGATGCCGGTCTTTTTCCGCACGGCGTCCTTCAGAGGCAGGAGATAGGTCTCGTCCTTCGGAAACAGCGACGTGTAGAAGGAAACTCCGCCGATCGTCGCGTCGACCGGGATCACGCCCCATCCATATGTCAGAAGCTTTGACAGCCGCCTGATTTCCTCGGCATGGTCCAAGGGAAGCGGCGCGAAGAAGAAGGGCGAGGGACCTCGCCAGTGGATGACTTCGGCCTCGAATCTGAACTGGGTCACGGTTCCCCTCCCAATGCCTGCCATCCCATTCCCCAGGATATCTGGCCTATGAGCCGAAAAAAATCCATGACACTTGTCGGATATCGTGCCCGTCAAACGTCCTAAGTTCAGCATCGGATGAGATGTTTTGTAAAACCTCAAGGGAGACAGACAATGACCGCCAACACTGCCAAGCACGCCCTGCAGATCGTCCGCGAAATGAACGTGCCGGCCGACAAGCTCTACAAGGCCTGGACCACGCCGGAACGCATGGGCGAGTGGTTCTGCCCGCAGCCGTGGAAAGTGACGGAGGCCCGGATGGACGTTCGTGCCGGTGGTTCGAGCTTCATCCTGATGGAAGGGCCGAACGGCGAAAAGATCCCCAATTACGGGATCTACCTGGAAGTCGTGCCGAACAAGAAGCTGGTCTTCACCGACGCCTATACGAGCGCCTGGGTGCCGTCGGAAAAGCCGTTCATGACCGCGGTCGTCGAATTCGAAGACCTCGGCAACGGCCACACGAAATACACGGCAACGGCCTATCACTGGACGGAAGAAGACAAGCAGGCCCACGAACAGATGGGTTTCACGGTCGGCTGGGGCATCGTCGCCGACCAGCTCGAAGAGGTCGCCAAGACGTTCTGAAGCATGAGCCGCCGCCCGGGCCGAAGCTCGGGCGGCTTTGCCTCAAGGCGCTTTCGAAATCGATTCAAAAGGCTGCCGTAAGTCTTTGAAAACGGATTCGAACTTCGTTTGGCAATTCACCGGGTGCCGGGGCGCCGGGTCACTCGGGTACGGGGTTCCTGCGGTTCCGGTGGCTGAGGGATCAGCGCTTCCGGTATCGTCAGGCTCGAATAGACGCGGTTGCGGCCGTTCTTTTTCGCCATGTAGAGAAGCTGGTCGGCGGCGTTGAGCTGGTTGCCGAAGGTCTCGCGCTCCTCCATCTCCATCACGCCGATGGAGATCGTCACCGATATATCCTTGTCCTGCACCGGGATGCTGGTGGCCTGGACGCGCGTGCGTACCTGCTCGCAGAAGGAATGGGCCTGGAAGGCGTTGGTATCCTTCATGTAGATTGCGAACTCTTCGCCGCCGAGGCGGGCGGCGAGGTATCGCTTGTCGATGGTCATCTCCCTGAGGGTGCTGGCAAGACGCTTGAGCACCTGGTCGCCGGCCTCGTGGCCGTAGGTGTCGTTGACCGATTTGAAATGGTCGATGTCGAGGATGGCCACCGCGTCGTTTGCCGGTGCAGGCTCCAGGGGCGGGTTCTTCTCGAAGAAGAAGCGGCGGTTTGCGAGGCCCGTCAGATGATCTCGCTCCGCCAGGTAACGTAGCCGCTTCAGCTGGGTCAGCGTTTCGACATTGTTGTCGATGCGGCATTGCAGCTCTTCCGGGACGAAGGGACGGTACACGAAATCCGACGCGCCGGCCTTCAGGAAGCTTGCGGAAAGGCCGCGGTCGGACGAGGACGAAACGCCGATGATGCGCAGTTCGTCCGAAGGCCGGGTTGCGCGAATGCGCCTCGTCAGCTCGTGTCCGTCCATGTCGGGCATGTTGTAGTCGGTGATGACCAGTTCGATTGATGGGTTGTCGGCAAGCATGTCCAGGGCCTCCTTGCCGGAAAGGGCTTCGAGGACACGGAAGTTCTGCCGCTGCATGATCTCGACCAGACCGGAGCGGGCCCATCTCGCGTCATCGACGACGAGAACGGAAAAGGCGTTGTTGGTCAGGATGCGGTTCACCGTCTTGACGACTGTATCCACAGTCGTGTTGTCGCTCTTGACAATGTAGTCGATGATCTTCCGCTCGGTGTAGCGGACCGTGGTTTCCGTCTCGCAGGTTGCCGTGAAGACGATTGTCGGAACCGCGTATTCGGCAAGCAGAGCAAGGATCTCGCCGTTGGGCGCGTCAGGCAGGTTAAGGCCGGTCAGGGCCAGGGTGAATTTCTGCCCCGCCAGCAGCATGCGGGCTTGCTCAAGGCTCGCACAGCAAAAGGTTCTGCCGGCAGTCTCCCGCTCGAGCCGATGCCGCAGCAAGGCCGAAAGGGCGGCGGAATCCTCGACGATAAGAATATCATTCGATGATTGCAGGTTCGGAACGTCTAAGTCTGGCCGATTCTCGGTGCCGTCATCCATTCGACTTGCCCAAACTATTGTTCCTGTTGGCCGGGAAGAATATGCCGGATGGGTTACCATTTTCTTAGAATCTGAACCTATATTTGTGTCGAATATCTCGTAGTCCCGTGCAGGTTGCCAAGTCGGGGCGCAGGCGACGACCGTCGCACCCGCACCCATCCATTCCATCGAACGTTCCCTTCGAAAGAATAGCATTTGCGCCAAACGCGCCCGATAACTATCTGACGGCATCAACGAATGGATTTTTGCAAGATGGAACTCGGGCTTCATACTTTTGGCGATGTCGATGCCGCGGCACTGGACAAGGGCGCGGAAGGCGCAAGGCGGATCAAGGATTTGCTGGAGGAGATCGCGCTTGCCGATCAGGTGGGGCTCGACGTGTTCGGGCTCGGCGAACACCACCGCCCCGACTATGTGGTCTCGTCGCCCTCCACCGTGCTTGCCGCGGCAGCCGCGATCACCAGAAACATCCGGCTGACCAGCGCCGTCTCGGTGCTCTCATCCGACGATCCGGTGCGGGTTTTTCAGCAGTTTTCGACCGTCGATCTCATTTCGAACGGGCGAGCGGAGATCATGGCGGGCCGCGGTTCGTTCATCGAATCCTATCCACTGTTCGGCTACGATCTCGGCGACTATGACGAGCTGTTCACCGAAAAGCTCGACCTGCTGCTCGCCATCCGCGACGAGGAGATCGTCACCTGGCAGGGCCAGAAGCGCGCGCCGATCAACGGCCGCGGCGTCTATCCGCGCCCGCTGCAGAGGCAACTGCCGATCTGGATCGCCGTCGGCGGCACGCCGCAATCGGTGGCGCGGGCAGGGGCCATGGGCCTGCCGCTCGCGGTTGCCATCATCGGCGGCGAATATCCGCGCTTCGCACCCTTCTTCAACCTCTACCGCGAGGCCGCCCGCCGCGCCGGCCAGGATCCGGCCAAGCTGAAGACCAGCATCAACGTGCATGGTTTCATCGCGGATACGACGCAGGCGGCTGCCGACCAGTTCTACGGCCCGCAGGCGGAGGTGATGAACCGCATCGGCCGCGAACGCGGCTGGGGTCCGACCAACCGGGCGCATTTCGACGAGGCGCGCTCGACGCTCGGCAATCTCTTCCTCGGGGAGCCGGAACTGGTGGCCGAAAAGATCATCGCCGCCCACAAGGTGTTCGGCATGGACCGGTTCCTGCTGCAGATGGCGATCGGTCCGATGCCGCACGACCAGGTGATGCGCGGCATCGAACTCTACGGCACGAAAGTGGCGCCGCTGGTCAGAAAAGAACTGGGGTCGTCAGAAAAGAATTGACGGGCTCGGCCGATGGCGCGAAACCGGCGCCTGATCGAGACAGGACGCGTTAGGACGTTAGGCAGACCATGGTTATCTCCACCGAAGACGAACTGGCCAAGCTGAAGGAGATCGGCAGGCTTTGCGCGCAGGCGATGGAGACCATGGCAAAGGCACTGGAGCCGGGCATCACCACCCGGGAGCTCGACGCGATCGGCCGCAAGTTTCTGGAGGACAACGGCGCGCAATCGGCACCGGAGACCTGCTACCAGTTTCCGGGCGCCACCTGCATCAGCGTCAACGAGGAAGTCGCCCACGGCATTCCGGGCGACCGGGTGATCCAGGCGGGCGACCTCGTCAACATCGACGTGTCGGCGGTCAAGGACGGTTTCTTCGGCGATACGGGCTCTTCCTACGCCGTGCCGCCGGTGAAGCGCGAGATCGAAAAACTCTGCCGCGACGGTCGCCGCGCACTCTGGACCGGCCTGCAGCAGGTGAAGGCCGGCAAGCCGCTTTCCGGCATCGGCAATGCGATCGGGACCTTCGCCAAGAAGAACCGCTATACGTTGATCACCAATCTTTCGAGCCACGGCATAGGGCTGACGCTGCACGACGAGCCGAAGGAAATCCCGACCTGGCCGGACCGCCATGAGACGCGTTCGATGGAAGACGGGCTGGTCTTCACCGTCGAACCGTTCCTGTCGCTCGGCGCCAACTGGGCCGAGGACGGCGGCAATGGCGATCCCTGGACGCTCTACAGCGATCCCAAGGCACCTACCGTGCAATACGAGCATACGATCGTCGCGACCCGCAACGGGCCGCTGATCCTGACGCTTACGGATTGAGCGAAGACTTCTGTCGTTACGGAAAAATGCTGCCGTTACGGCAGATCGGTCAGTTGTGTTTGTTGCCGCCAGACACGGCATCGACACGACGATAGAAGGCGTCGGTACGCTCTGTCTGAAGGTTTCCAAGCATCTGGCGCGTATGGACGCGGGCGGCGCTCTGCAGCAATTGTGCAAAAGCGGCGTAACCGACGGAGTCGGCCTGGCGAAGCTGGGTGATCAACGGATCGACGAGTACTTCGGATAGGGTCAGGTCATGTTCCATGCGCATGCCTCCGCGCCCCGATGGCGATGGGTGAGAGATTGGCTGGCTTTCATGTCAGCAGCAAGACGGTTTCGGTCCTGCACTGCACCAAATCGTCGCGGCACATGCACGATCGCTTGAATACCGATCCATCATTGCGGTGCATCGCTGCAATGAAAATTCCTCATTTGCCGCGGCCGGGCGCGGCTGCGATAACCGTTCCATGCTGCAGATCAATACGAGCTATTCGCACCGCCCCCTGCTGATCGGCTTTGCCGGCTCGATCGCCATGGCGGCGGCGATGGGTTTCGGGCGCTTCTTCTACACGCCGATCCTGCCCGGGATGATGACGGGCATCCCCCTTTCGGCGGCCGACGCGGGTTATATCGCGGCGGGCAATTTCGCCGGTTATCTCGCCGGCGCCATTCTCTCCGCCTACGGCTGGGCGGCTGGGCGTGAGCGCAATGTGGCGCTCGGCGGGCTTCTGGCGACCGCGATCCTGCTCGCTGCCATGGCTGCGACCGATTCCGTCGTCGCCTTCATCGTCATCCGGTTTCTGGCAGGGCTTGCGAGCGCGCTTGCGATGATCTTCACCTCGTCGATCGTGCTGCCCTACGCAGTCGGCCGCGACAATGTGAACGTCCTGCATTTCGGCGGTGTCGGACTCGGCATCGCCCTGTCTTCGGCGCTGGTCTTCGTTGTCAACGCGGTGGCCGGCGATGGCGCACATGGATGGCGCGTGAACTGGCTTGCCGGTGCGGCGATCGTGCTCGTCGTGCTCGCCGTCGTCGCCTGGATCCTGCCGAAACAGGCGATCGGCACCGGCTCAGTGGTCGAACCGCCGCTTGAATGGCGCAGGCCGCTGGTGCTGCTCACCGCCTCCTATGGCCTGTTCGGCTTCGGCTACGTGATCACCGCGACCTTCCTCGTCACCATCGCGCGGATCGGCAATGCCGGCCCGGTCGTCGAATTCCTCGCCTGGTTCCTGACCGGTTCGGCCGCCGCCGTCTCGCTGATCCTGTGGCGGCCGGTGGTCAACCGCTTCGGGCTCGCCAGGGCTTATACCGCCGCGCTCGGGCTGCAGATGGTCGGGGTGCTCGGTTCGGTCATGCTGCCGCCGACTGCGGGCGCGCTTGTCGGAGGGCTGCTGCTCGGCGTCACCTTCATGGTGATCACCGCCTATGGGCTGCAGATCGGCCGGAAACTCTCGCCGGAAAGCCCCCGCCGGGCGCTCGCCTCGGCCACCGCCGCCTTCGGCACCGGCCAGATCATCGGCCCGCTTGTGGCCGGCTGGATCGCTGAAGCAAGTGGCGGCAGTTTTGTCGCCCCGACGCTGATCGCGGCGGCGGCGCTTGTCGTCTGCGTCCTGCTCGCACTCCCGGTTGCGCGCAACGCCTCCGAATAATCCCACGGTTACAATTACGTAACCACGGAACGCGGCCATTGCCGCTCCCTTGGAACTGCCTTAGTTTCCGGCTCAATAGTCGTTCCGACATCCCGTCGACTCGAACTCAGGAAAGCCCAAGCTCCGTGTTCCACTCATTCTTTCCCCGACCTAAACTGTTCGCAATTTCCGGCGTCGTTTGGGCCATCGTTACCATCCTGGCCTGGTATTTCGTCTTCGACGGTGTTGGCGCGTCACTTGGATATGTGATGCCGGAGCAAGAACCCTTCGACCTTTCATATTTCCTGGTGCCGGCGAACCTTTGGTTCTACGCGTATCTGGCGGTCTGCCTTGGGCTTTTCGGCGGTGTCTGGACCGTGATTGCCAAGGATCATCCCTGGAAACGTTGGTCGATCTGGGGGTCGCTATTGATCATCGCAGTGACCTATTTCGGGGTGCAGGTTTCGGTGGTGATCAACAACTGGCGACGACCGTTCGGCGACCTGCTGCAGAATGCGCTTTCCAAGCAGCCGGGTATTACCGCCTGGAATTTCTACGATCTTCAGATCGTCTTCGCCCAGATCGTCTTCCTCAGCATGGCCGTCTCAATCCTGACGGACTTTTTCACCAGCCACTACATCTTCCGCTGGCGCACGGCGATGAACGATTTCTACATGTCGAAGTGGGAAAAGCTGCGCCACATCGAAGGCGCGTCCCAGCGTGTCCAGGAAGATACGATGCGGTTTTCGGCGACGCTCGAGGGCCTCGGCATCAACCTGATCAATGCAGTGATGACGCTGGTCGTCTTCTTGCCGATCCTGTTCGCGCTGTCGGGTTACGTTTCCGAGCTGCCGCTGATCGGTGAAGTACCGCATGCGCTGTTCTGGCTGGCGATCTTCTGGTCGGCCTTCGGCACGATCCTTCTGGCGACCGTCGGGGTCAAGCTGCCGGGGCTGAACTTCCGCAACCAGCGCGTGGAGGCGGCCTACCGCAAGGAACTGGTCTACGGCGAGGACCATGCCGACCGTGCCCAACCGGCGACCATCAAGGAGCTCTACAGCAACGTGCGGCGGAACTATTTCCGCATGTACTTCCACTACCTCTATTTCAACGTGGCGCGTTATTTCTACATCCAGGCGGATGCCGTGTTCCTGTTGCTGATGCTGGTGCCGACGATCGTCGCAGGCAAGATCACCTATGGTATCTATCAGCAGATCGCCACCGCCTTCGGCCAGGTGAGCAACTCGTTTCAGTACTTGGTCAATTCCTGGACGACGATCATCGAACTGCTCTCCATCCACAAGCGCCTCAAGGCCTTCGAAGCAGCCATCGACGATCAACCGCTGCCGACCATCGACCAGCATTACCTGGAACGGGAGGCCGAAGCCGGCGAACTTGCGGCCGATAAGCCCTATTGATTTGGGTAACAGGTCTTAGGACAGCATTTTGGCCGCGCCGGACGTCTTGTCCGGCGCGGTTTTGGTTTGGGAATGGGGCAGGCGGTGTCGAGTATATGGGAGGTAGGTGGTTTTGCCTGCCCCGGCCGGTTCCTGCAGCTTTCCGGGAATTGTCGGTTCCCGTTCCACCACGTTCGACAGCCATCACCGGAAACCGGGGTCCGAAAACCCTTGGAGGAGAATGCCGGTTCGCGAACCCGGTTTCCCATCCGATGACGGGGTGATTATGGGATGGGTTCGGGGAGGCGGGGACGGACGGGGACGTGAATGCGGGTAAGGAGTTGACGGGGTTGGGCTGGTTTTTTGTAGGTGGGGAAATCGTCCCCGGCAAAGATCCCTACAACCCCGATGCCACCCGCGGCTTCTCCCGTTCGCGGATCAGCCTGATCGCCTCCGGATAACTCACGCAGGCGACGTCTTGCTTGCCGCAGACTTCGGTCACCAGCCGTTCCATCGCCCGCCAATAGGCGCCGCCGTTCATTTCGACGAAATGCAGGCCGATCTGGAGGGGGATGCGGTCGCCGTCATGTTCCTTGTCGAAGGCGGCCTTGAAGGCGGAATAGGCGCGTTCCTCGAATTCGGCGGAACTGCTCGGATTGTCGATGCCGCCGGAATGGCGGATGAAGAGGTTGTAGTCCATGGCGATGATCGGCCGACCCGCCGGACCTTCCGGGATAAGCGGCAGCCCGAAGCGGATGAGGCCGCCCTTTTCCTCCGGCATCATCGGTCCCTTGGTGACGAGGCTGGCGTCATAGCGGATGCCGGCCCGTCTTTCGGCTTCGACCAAGCCGGGACCGATGGAAAAATAGGGAGCGCGGAAACCGGTGATCCCGGTCGCGACGAAATTTTTCCAGCCTGGAGGCTCATCCGATCCGGCGCCTGATGTCTTCCAGGCATCGGTCATCACGTCGTGAAAGGTGGTGAACTCAGCGGTCCAATCGGCCGCCGTCCAGTCCTTGCCGTCGAAATGGCCGCAGGTATGGCTGGAAATATCGTGGCCTTCGAGATGCGCCTGCCAGACGTGGCCTAGCCTTTCGCGGGCCTCGGCAGCCGTCTGGGCAAAGCCGATATTCGATTTGCCCGGTTTCTCGTTCGGCGCCTGATAGCTTTTGGCATTGGCGCGCTCGATGACCAGCGTGCAGGAGAGGAAATAGGTGAAATGGGCGTTGGTGCGCCGGGCGAGATCGCGGCTGCGCTGCCAGAGATTGTTGGCGCCGGCGCCGTCGAAGGAGACCATCACCAGCTGTTTCGGCTTGCCAGAGGTATTGTCCGCTGCATTGGTTGCGAGGGGCGCGGCGAGAAGACAGAGGGCGAGGGGAAGGGCAAGCGGACGCATCGGGTACCTGAATCATGGCGAAGGGCAGCCGGCTTTGTGGCCGCTGAATAAGGCAAAGCTTTGAGCGGTTGGGTTTAAGTGCGGATTCCTGCCGAAAGGCGCCAACGAGCGTTCCTGGGCGGGTGTTTTTCGGCTTGCGCTCACCGTCCTGGCAAAACCGGCGCCCACTTTTGCGCGACAGGAGTTAAGGGGGGCCTTACATCTCAGGGAAAATAGGCTAGAAGGCGCTTTTCCGCATGATGGGCCGGTTGGGCCGGAGACTTTGATGGCGCAGGACGACGACAGTTTTATTCGCGAAGTGAACGAGGAGCTTCGCTCCGATCAGTTCAGGGGGGCATGGCAGCGTTACGGCAGGATCGTGATCGCGGTCGCCGTGCTGATCGTCGTCGGTACGGCCGCCTATCGCGGTTACGAATACTGGGACACGCATAATTCCTCGCAGTCCGGCGACCGTTTTCTGGCGGCCTTGAAGCTTGCTTCGGAAAACAAGAACGACGAGGCGCTCGCCGCCTTCGAAGCACTCGAAAAAGACGGCACCGGCGCCTATCCCGTGCTGGCCAAGCTGCGTGCCGGCTCGGTGCAGCAGTCCAAGGGTGATGCAGCCGGGGCGATCGCCACTTTCTCGGCAATCGGCAAGGACAACGCAGCGCCGCAGGCGATGCGCGACCTCGCCAGGATGCGCGCCGCATGGCTCCTGATCGACAACGGTACCTATGAACAGGTGGCCGCCGAAGTGCAGCCGATGGCGGTGCCCGCCAACCCACTTGCCAATTCCGCCCGCGAGGCGCTTGGTCTTGCCACCTACAAGGCCGGCAACTTTGCGCAAGCCAAGGAATGGTTCCAGCAGATTGCCAATGATGCCTCTGCGCCCCGTAACGTCGCCAACCGCGCGCAGATCATGCTCGACAACATCGCCTCTTCAGGCAAGGCGCCCTGACGGTTTTCGCCCAGGGCTTTAAGGATACAGAATGAGCTTCACCGTCGCCATCGTCGGACGCCCGAATGTCGGCAAGTCCACGCTTTTCAATCGCCTGGTTGGAAAGAAGCTGGCGCTTGTCGACGACACGCCGGGCGTCACCCGCGATCGCCGTCCGGGCGACGCAAAGCTCATCGACCTGAGATTCACGATCATCGATACCGCCGGTCTCGAAGAGGCGGGACCCGAGACGCTCGAAG
The DNA here is from genome assembly GCF_002968555.1 of Neorhizobium sp. T6_25. NCBI lineage: Bacteria > Pseudomonadati > Pseudomonadota > Alphaproteobacteria > Hyphomicrobiales > Rhizobiaceae > Neorhizobium > Neorhizobium sp. T6_25. Next base: position 121,488 of record NZ_PVBL01000004.1, on the reverse strand, counting down.
GCCGCATGCGCGCCCAGACCGAGGCCGCAGTCGACGATGCCGACCTGACGCTGTTCGTGGTCGACGCGAAGTCGGGCCTGACGCCGCTCGACAAGACCTTCGGCGAGCTTCTGCGCCGCAGCGGCAAGCCGGTCGTGCTGGTCGCCAACAAATCGGAAGCGCGCGGTTCCGACGCCGGTTTCTACGATGCCTATACGCTGGGTCTCGGCGAGCCGGTGCCGATCTCGGCCGAACACGGCCAGGGCATGATCGACCTGCGCGACGCGATCGTCGAGGCGCTCGGCGAGGAGCGGGCGTTTCCGGAAGACGATGACGAGGCGGAGACCAATATCGACGTCCGGGATTCCGATTTTGCGGACGAGGGCGCGGACGAGGCCGAGCCGGAATACGACGAGACGAAGCCGCTGCGCGTCGCCATCATCGGCCGCCCGAATGCCGGCAAGTCGACGCTGATCAACCGTTTCCTCGGCGAGGACCGCCTGCTGACCGGCCCGGAAGCGGGCATCACCCGCGACAGTATCTCGGTCGAATGGGAATGGCGCGACCGCACCATCAAGATGTTCGACACCGCAGGCATGCGCAAGAAGGCGCGCGTCCAGGAGAAGCTCGAAAAACTCTCGGTTGCCGATGCGCTGCGCTCGATCCGGTTCGCCGAGACGGTGGTGATCGTTTTCGACGCCACCATTCCCTTCGAAAAGCAGGACCTGCAGCTTGTCGACCTGGTGCTGCGCGAAGGCCGGGCCGCGGTGCTCGCCTTCAACAAGTGGGATCTCGTCGAGGATACGCAGGCGGTGCTCGCGGATCTGCGCGAAAAGACGGAACGGCTGCTGCCGCAGGCGCGGGGGCTTCGCGCCGTGCCGATTTCCGGCCAGACCGGCTACGGGCTCGACAAGCTGATGCAGAGCATCATCGACACCGACAAGGTGTGGAACAAGCGGATCTCGACCGCCAGGCTCAACCGCTGGCTCGACGGCGTGCAGACCCAGCATCCGCCACCGGCCGTCTCCGGCCGCCGCCTCAAGCTCAAGTACATGACCCAGGTCAAGGCCCGCCCGCCGGCCTTCATGGTGTCCTGCACCAGGCCCGACGCGCTGCCGGAAAGCTATATCCGCTACCTGATCAACGGGTTGCGCGCCGATTTCGATATTCCCGGCGTGCCGATCCGCATGCATTTCAAGGCGGGTGAAAATCCGTTCGAGGGACGCAAGAAGAAGCGCTGAGGGCTTGATTGCCCCTCATCCGGCTGCCGCCACCTTCTCCCCGTTCTGACGGGGAGAAGGACGCAAGGCGCAAGCGCTCATTTCAAATCGCTCCATCGGAGTGCAGCCACCTTTTGCAGCGATGAGGTTGGCGAAAACGGTGCGACATCGTTTCCTTCTCCCCGTCAAAACGGGGAGAAGGTGCCCGGCAGGGCGGATGAGGGGCTGCTACTACACCGTCGAAGGCCGAATTCCGCCGCGCGGGGCCGGCAGCTTGGGCCGTCCTTGGGCGATCAGCACGTTGTTCAGGAACTGCTTCGACGCCGCCTCCCAGGTGAACTTGCGGGCAAGCGTCCGGGCGTTTTCACGCGAGCAGCCGAGCGCCGCAAGGCAGGCCTCGCGCAGATCTTCGCTGAGCGCCCCGGCGCCCGAACCTTCCTCGATAATGTCGATCGGGCCTGTGACCGGGTAGGCGGCGACCGGGACGCCGCTTGCCAGCGCCTCGAGGATCGTATTGCCGAACGTGTCGGTCTTCGAGGGGAAGACGAAGACGTCGGCCTGCGCATAGGCGCGGGCGAGATCCTCGCCGGTCTTCATGCCGGTGAACAGCACGTTCGGATACCGTCTCTGCAGATCGGCACGAGCCGGACCGTCGCCGACCACGACCTTGGAGCCGGGCAGGTCGAGATCGAGGAAGGCCGGCAGGTTCTTCTCCACCGCGACGCGGCCGACGGTCATGAAGATCGGGCGCGGCAGGTCGAAGGGACGCTCGTCGAGATCCATCGGATGGAACATGGTCTGGTCGATGCCGCGGCTCCAGCGCAGCAGGTTTTTGAGGCCGAGCTTGGCGAGTTCGCGCTCGAGACTGGCAGTCGCCACCATGCAGCCGTTACCGGCATTGTGGAACCAGCGCACGAAGCCATGCAGCCAGCGGACCGGGATGGGGAAGCGCGCCGACACGTATTCCGGAAAACGGGTGTGGTAGCTGGTCGAGAAGGGGATGTTGTTCTTGAGGCACCAGCGGCGGGCGAGCAGTCCGAGCGGGCCTTCGGTGGCGATATGCACGGCGGTCGGCATCGACGCCTGGATGGCGCTGGCGATCTGCCAGTAGGTGGCGACCGAAAGGCGGATTTCAGGGTAGGTGGGGCAGGGAACGCTGGTGAAATCCTGCGGCGTCACCATGGCCACGTCGACGCCCATCTGGGCGAGTTCGCGGTTGGTATTCTCGATCGAACGGACGACGCCGTTTACCTGAGGGTACCAGGCATCCGTCACGATGGTTATTCTTGTCATGGAAGGCCGAACCCGGTTGCCGATCCGTCCACGACTCGCGCGTGACGGAGCGTTGTCGGCCCTCTATCGGAAAAGTTTGTTACAGGCTGATGAAGGGGGCGTGTCGGGCACAGGTTGAACGGATTTCAGATAGGTAGCATCATCAGATCAGCTGAGGAGGATCGCCCATGATTACGTCGACCGTCGAGCTTCGCAACGTGGCCGGAACCGAGGCGGCCTTGGGCTGGGCCGGCAGCCATACGATTGTCGTCGACCGGCCGGAGGGCAAGGCCGGCGGGCGTAATCTCGGGTTCAACGGTGCGCAGCTCTTGGCGCTGGCGATCGGCGGGTGTTTCTGCAACGACCTGCGATACGCGGCGCACGAGATGAACATCGATATCGAGGATATCGCCGTCAGCGTCACCCTTCAGCTCGAGGGCGTGCCATTGATCGCAGTCGGTGCCGAGCTCGACGTCATCTGCACCTCGGGCGACGGTGCCGACACCAGGGCCCTGATCGAACGCGCGAAAAGCGTCTGCACGGTCGCCAATTCGGTGATGCGCGGATTTCCGGTATCGTTCCGGGTTGCCGGCTGACCCTTGAGCGAGGGCAGCCGACGCCGGGGCGGTTAGTTGGCGGCGATGGTGAATTCCTGATCGAACGTCGAGGTCTGGCCGCTGCTCATGTCGTGGATCGTGTAGGTCAGGGTATATTTGCCAGCCGGCGCGCCCGTCAGCGTCAGGGTGAAATCCATGGAGAATTCCATGTTGGCGTTGTGGCTCTGCAGGACATTGGTGGAGAAGGCCTTCTGGTCGAGCATGACCTCGCCGTTCGCCGCCTTGATCTTCAGGTCCGACACGAAGTTGAGTTCGTACATGTCGTGGGGAAGCTCTTTCCACCCAAATCCGATCGGCTCGACATAGGTGATGACCTTTTCACCCGGCTTGAAAATGCTGGACTGCTTTTCCTGATAGATGCCGTAGCCGGTGGAGGGCGCGGTGACGAAGGTCACCAGGCGCTCCGTCAGGCCGAGCTTTCCCCATGCTTCATAAGTCTTCGTTTCGGCCTTGGTCAGGACGTCGATCGGAGCGGAGTATGCGGCCGGGGAGAGGGCCAGGACGGTCAGGAAGGCAAGTGCGATACGCATTTTCTGTTCCTCGTTGGGAGCGATCGTTTCATCGATCCCAACCCTGTCACATAATGACTGAGAATTGATTTATGACGCAGCGAGGAAATCAGCCGGACAATTTTCGCCGGTTTCGGCCTCTGTCGCTGGTCGCTGCTGGCTGTGTCCGTCGGTGTTTAGCCCGGCAGCAGCGCCGGGCTGATCAGCGCCCCGTGGTGGCCGATGACGACGGATGCGACCGAGGCGCCGTAGGCCGCGGCCTGTGCCGGCGGGGTGCCGCGGACGAGGCGTGACAGGAAGGCACCGTTAAAGCTGTCGCCGGCGCTGGTGGTGTCGACGAGCTGGGCGGTCCTGACCGAAGGGACGTGGACGGGAGCGGTGCCGCCGAAGCTCAGCGTCGCGCCATCCGCGCCGTTCTTGACCACGACGTTCTCGACGCCGAGCGAATGGTAGCGGGAGATGGTGTCGGCCACCGTCGCGTCGCCGAAATGGGTGGTCTCGTCGTCGAAGCTCGGCAGGACCAGCGAGGCCGCGCGGGCGCCTGCCTCGATCGTGCGCAGCATATAGTCCCTGCTCGGCCAGAGGCGGGGGCGGATATTGGGGTCGAAGGCGACGGTCTTGCCGGAGGCCTTGGCGCGGCGCAGTTCCGACAGCAGCGTCTCGACCGCTTCGGGGCTAAGGATACCCAGCGTGATACCGGAGAAATAGAGGATGTCGGCAGCCCCGATGGCACTGCGTAGATGGTCGGCATCGTCGGCGAATTTCCTGGCGGCGGCGGTGTCGCGCCAGTAGCTGAAGGTGCGTTCGCCGTTCTTCAGCGTGATCAGGTAAAGGCCCGGCGTCTTGCCTTCGATGCGGCGGACGAAGTTCGTGCCGATGCCGGCATCCCTCATCATCGACAGCATTTCGCTCGACAGTGGATCGTCGCCGACCGCGGTAAAATAATCCACCGACCATTCGGCCGGCAGGCAGGCCCGCGCGTACCAGGCGGTGTTGAAGGTGTCGCCGGCAAAACCTTTACGCAACAGGCCTTCGCCCGCCTGCGACAGCTCCACCATGCATTCGCCGATCGAAAGAAGCCGTCCGCCCATTGCATCTCTCCCGTGTTTTGAAATTCGCATAGGCCGAAGTTTCGGCCGTGGCAAGGGAGCAGTCCCGGAACTTGGCAGAGCCTTGCTTTTGCGTTGTCTTTTAAGCCGGGGGCACTAGGTTGGCCTGGAACATTTGACGGAAGGAGAGTCCAAAGATGGCGACGCAGGCGGTGAAGGCGGTCGATGCAAACTGGTGGCGCGGCGCGGTGATCTACCAGATCTATCCGCGCTCCTTTCAGGACACGACCGGCGACGGGATCGGCGACATCAAGGGCATCACCGCACGGCTGCCGCATGTCGCCTCGCTCGGCGTCGATGCGATCTGGCTTTCGCCCTTCTTCACCTCGCCGATGGCCGACATGGGCTACGACGTCTCGGACTACTGCAATGTCGATCCGATGTTCGGAACGCTGGCCGATTTCGACCAGATGATGGCGGAAGCCGATCGCCTGGGGCTGAAGGTGATCATCGACCAGGTGATTTCCCACACCTCCGACCGGCATCCGTGGTTCGTCGAAAGCCGCTCAAGCCGCACCAATCCGAAGGCGGACTGGTATGTCTGGGCCGACCCCAAGTCGGACGGTACGGCGCCCAACAACTGGCTGTCGATCTTCGGCGGACCGGGCTGGGAATGGGACGGCGTGCGCAAGCAATATTACATGCACAACTTCCTGATCGCCCAGCCGGATCTCAACTTCCACAATCCAGATGTCCAGAACGCCATGCTGGACACGGTGCGCTTCTGGCTCGACCGCGGCGTGCATGGGTTCCGGCTCGATACCGTCAACTACTATTTCCATGACAAGCAGCTGCGCAACAACCCGCCGATGGTCTACGACACGGACGGTGCCGGCATGGAGACGGATACCAATCCCTATTCCATGCAGAACCATCTCTATGACAAGAGCCAGCCTGAGAATATCGAGTTCCTGAAGCGGCTTCGGGCGCTGCTCGACACCTATGAGGGGCGCGCGACGGTCGGCGAGGTCGGCGACGGCCCGCGCTCGCTGACGACGCTTGCGATCTACACCAGCGGCAACGACAAGCTGCACATGTGCTACACGTTTGACCTGCTCGGCCCGGCCTTCAACGCCGCCTATATCCGCAAGGTGATGACGACCGTGCAGGACACGGTGACGAACGGCTGGGTTTGCTGGGCCTTTTCCAACCACGACGTGGTGCGGCACGTGACCCGCTTCATCGAGGCTCCGGAAGAACAGGATCGCGTCGCCAAATTGTCGATCACACTGATCTCGGTTCTGCGTGGCTCGATCTGCCTCTATCAGGGCGAGGAGCTGGGGCTGACCGAGGCGGAGCTTTCCTACGAGGACCTGCGCGACCCCTACGGCATCCGCTTCTGGCCGGCCTTCAAGGGGCGCGACGGATGCCGCACGCCGATGGTGTGGGAGGCAAGCCAGCCGCATGCGGGCTTCACCACGGGTTCGAAGACCTGGCTGCCGGTTCCGGGCGATCATGCGGCGCGAGCCGTCGATGCGCAGGAGGGGCTTTCGGAGTCCGTGCTGCACCACTACCGGGCGGCACTTGCCTTCCGCAAGGCGCATCCGCCGCTTGTCGATGGCGACATGACCTTCCTCGATACCAATCAGGACCTGCTCGCCTTCGTGCGCGAGAAAGGCGGCGAAAAACTGCTGTTCATCTTCAACCTGACCCGGGAGGCCCAGGATTTCACCCTGCCGAAACGGCTCGGGGAAATCCTGCCGGTCAACCTGCCGGGCTTCCTATCGCGGCTCGACAAGGGCGTGGTGAAGCTCGACGCGCTCGACGTGTTCTGCGCGCGGGTGTGAAGCTGCTTCAAGCCGGCGGCATGTTTTGGAATTTCGGCAGGGCCGGATCGAGATGGTCCCAGGCGTGGCCGGCGGCGTGCCAGGTCACGAATTGCGGCTTGTACCGGCTCGGATCGTCGAGGCTTCCGGCGCGGATGACGAAGTAATCCGGCATGGCGGGGAACGTCATGTAGACCGGCGAACCGCAGGTGGGGCAGAAGGCCCGCCTCTTGACCGTTCCGCCGTCGCCGGTCGCCTCCCAATGGGTGGCCTTGCCCTCGACCTTGACGGCAGCGCTTGGGAAAGTGAGGTGGGAGGCGTGACCGGTGCCGCTTTCGCGCTGGCACTGGCGGCACTGGCAATCGACCATGACCGCCGGCTCGGCGGAGATTTCATAACGAAGTGCGCCACAGGCGCATCCGCCCGTAAAAGGGGTGCTCATAGCTTGTCTCCATGGGAGGGCCCAACCGCGGGCGGAAGGGTTCGGCTGAGACCTCCGCCGGGGTCCGAGGCGTCCCCGGACCATGGGGCGGAGGCGACTACGATGCTTCAGGCCGGGATGCGGCGGTCGTATTCTTCCTTGAGGCGGCTCCAGCCTTCCCAGAACGCTTCTGGTTTGGCGCCGGTCGCCCGGGCGACCAGGATATCGAGGTGCATGTGCCAGCCGGCGCCGACCATGACCATGTTGCGGCGATCGGAGATCCGCCGGTGCGTGACGGTGAGCAGGATTTCGCTGCCGGCCGGCTGTAGTTCAAAGCTGACCTCGCCGCGTGGCGGCCAGGAGAAGACCAGGCGATGTGGAGGCTCGAACGCGATCACCTCGCTCTGCATGCTGTGTTCGGCGGGAAAGCCTTCCGGCTTGCCTTCCGACGAGTCGGACAGTTCGTCGTTGCGCCAGGTGAGTTCGAAGGAACTGCCTGCCTGCGCCGGTATGATGCCCGATGCGAGCCACTGGCGGCGCAGATCGCTGTCGGTGAGGTAATCCCAGATCCGCTCGATGGGGCCGGGCAGCCGGCGCTGGATGGTGAAGGCGAAAGGTTCGGCTACAGCGCCGTATTTGTTCAACGATGTCATGTCGTTCATTGGTCTTCTCCCGTTTCAGGTTCAAGTTCAGATTTCCGTGGGGCAGGGGATTTCAGCGGGCTCTTCCCGATTTCGTCCCGGGCGCTCTTTTGAGCGTCCTCCTCCCTGAGAAGGCGTTCCAGGATATCGAGCCTGCTGGTCCAGAAGCGCTCATAGAAGGTGAGCCATTCATGGGCGGTCGCGAGCGGGCCGGGTTCCAGGCGGCAGAGATGGGTGCGGCCATGGATCTCGCGGCGGATCAGCCCGGCGCCTTCCAGCACCTTGATGTGTTTCGAGGCCGCCGCGAGCGACATGTCGTGCGGCTCGGCCAGCTGGCTGACGGTGCGCTCGCCCTGTGCCAGCTCGCGGAGCATGCGGCGGCGCGTGCCGTCGCTGAGGGCGTGAAAGACCGTATCGATCGGATGTGTTTGTAATTCAACCATGTGGTTGAATATGCGCGCGCAGGATTTTATTGTCAACCGATCGGTTGAATAATTTTCTGGAAGAGAGGTTAGGCCGGTTCAGGCCTCGGCGTAGCGGGCAGGTTCACTTCTGAGCCGGGTGATATCCTGGATCGGCGGGGCGCCGAACAGGCGGCGGTATTCGCGGCTGAACTGCGAGGGGCTGTCATAGCCGACCTGATGGGCGGCGGTGGCGGCATCCATGGCATTGCCGAGGATAAGCCGGCGGGCCTCCTGCAGGCGCAGCTGCTTCTGGTATTGCAGCGGGCTCATCGCCGTCACCTCGCGAAAATGCTGGTGCAGCGAGGACGTGCTCATGCGCGCTTCGATTGCCACCTGCTCGATCGAAAAGGGAGCGGAAAAGTTCTGGCGGATCCAGGATATCGCCCGGTTGACCTGCTGCAGCCGGTTTTCAGGCGTCAGGATCTGACGGATCATCTCGGCCTGATCGCCACGCAGCAGCCGGAACATCAGTTCGCGCTCGATCAGCGGTGCGAGATAGGCGATCTCGTCGGGCTTATCGAGAAGCTGGGCGAGGCGAAGTGCGGCATCCAGGAATTCCGGCGTGGTGTGACTGAGGCCGATGCATTTCTTGCGCATGGCCGGGACACCTGGTGCAGCCGGCATGTCCACCAGCATCTCGCTCAGCAGCTTCAGGTCGAGATCGAGGCGCAGGCAGAGATATGGCTCTTCCGGCGTCGCCTCGATGACCTGGCCGGTGACGGGCATGTCGACCGAGACGACCAGATACTGGCCGGGGCTGTAGCGAAAGATCTCGTCGGCCAGCATGACCTGTTTCGCCCCTTGGGCGATGATGCACACAGCCGGCTGATGGATGGCGTGCAGCGGCTCGGTCGGCTTCGACATGCGGATCACCGACAGGCGCGGGATCACTGTCTCGAACACGCCGTCGCTATCGGTGTTTTGTGCAATCAGCCGGGCAAGTTGATCGAGTTTTTCCATCTTGGGGCCTCGTTCGGAGGTACGGATACCATAAAACACAGGGTGTCAGCGGTTTGGTGTGGAGATCATATGGTGGCGCTGTTGGTCGTTTCAATGGAGCTTCGGAGGATTGTGCAATCATGCCGGAGGACTGGTCTACCGCTCGCCCGCTGCTTTCCGCCATATTCGGCTCGTCCGATCGAACCAGCCCGGACGCAAATGGAGACGGTGATGAGCAATTTTCAGCGCTTACTTGAAAGTCCCTTCCATTGGGCCGCCGATTTTGCCGGCGGCTTCCTCAAACACTCCCGTGGCACGGAAAGACGCCGCCGCGAACGGATGCTCAGGAGGGAATATCTCAATGGCTGAACGGTTTTTTCGCGCCCCTTCGGGTTTCCGAGCCCCGCTCGCGTTTGCCGCCTTTGCCGCGGCTTTCGCCTTCATCGCAACGTTTACGGCGCTTGCACACGACATCACGGAACAGGAGAAGACCATGGCTGAACATCCATACGCCGGAATGTGGGTGACCGAGGACAACCACATCCGCCACGAGTTGCTGCCGAACGGCCGCTATGTGGAAGCGCGCGGCACCCGCGAAAAGGCCTATGAGGGCCGCTACTGGGTGACCGGCGACCATATCGACTACAAGGACGACACCGGTTTCACCGCCGACGGGGATTTTCGCGATGGCGTGCTTTATCATGCGGGGATGGTGTTGAGGCGGCGGTGAGCGGAGGCGGCGCCCATCAAAGCGACCTTGTCTTTCCCGCACGGAATTCGGTCAAGGCATTCTCTGTGAGACGGTCGAATTCGCTTTCCGCATCGTCTTTCTCGATCTGGCGATCCCAGCGTTCAGCCTGAAATTCTTCGAACCAGAGCGAGAATGCTTCCAGCTCTTGTCGGTCCAGTTGGGCAACGGCTTTCTCGATCTGCTCCAGCTTGCTCATGGACGATCCTAACAGGATTTATGCGGCAGGACGTTTCACCGTCCTATCGCCGCGCCCTTCCAGAAGGCCGGCGATGGAGATGTCTTCGTCGAGATCATCCCAGTGAATGCCACCCGGGCTCAGTTCGAATTTTTGGCGATCGGCCGGCTTCGCAAGAAGCAGACGAGGAAACCAGGCAAGCGGCACGCCCAATGTGCGGCCGTCGTTGAGCGAGACCCACATGGTGTCGTCGTCGAATTTCACCTCAGTTGCCGAAATGCTCATGCCATGCCCGCTTGATCAGAGAACGATTGTCGATGACGAGCCGGATAATAGCAGACAGGTCACGGCTGTTGAAGCCGTCGCTTTCCGCCACTCCTATGGTCGGCTCCAACCAGATCTTCGCATTTGCGCCACCGCCCCGGACGTGAATATGTACGGGCTCCCGCGGGTCGCCTTCATTGGAATAGAAATAGAATTTCAGGGCGCCAGAACGGAAGACGATGGGCATTGGGTCCTCTTTCAACCAATTTTCTTGAGGACAGAATAATTCGCCAATGGTTGTTACCACCAACGCGTGGCCTTCAAGGTCACCCGATCAGCGCAAACCTATCGACATCCACCATGCCCTTGTCGGAAATCTTCAGGTGGGGAATGACGGGCAACGGCAGGAAGGCGACCTGGAGGAAGGGTTCCTGGAGGGTGGTGCCGAGCGCGTAGGCGGCCTGGCGGAGGTGGTGGAGGGTATCGCGCACCACTTCATAGGGTTCGAGGCTCATCAGGCCCGCGATGGGCAGGGCGATTTCCCCGGTGACCTTGCCGTCCTCGACCACCACGAAGCCGCCGTGGATTTCGCCGAGCCGGTTGGCGGCCATTGCCATGTCGTCCTCGCTGACGCCGACGACGCAGATGTTGTGGCTGTCATGCCCGACCGTCGAGGCGATCGCCCCTTTCTTCAATCCGAAACCCTGAACGAAACCATTGGCATGGTTGCCATTCTTGCCATGCCGCTCGATAACCGCGACCTTGATGATGTCGCGGTCGAGATCGACGCCTTCCTGGTTGCCCGCCGACGGCAGGCGGTAGCGGCGGTGTTCGGTGATGATCTTGCCTGGCATCACGCCGATAACCGGAGTTTCGTCCTCCGTGAAGGGCACGCCGAAATGCATCGCCTGCACCGGGCGTGCCCTGACGCTGTCGAGCCCGACCGGCGCAACGGGCTTGCGGGTGGCGAAGAGTTCGTCGGTGACCTTGCGGCCGGCGGAAAAGACCATCTCGGCCTTGCAGTTTCCGAGACTGTCGACGACGACGAGATCGGCCCGCCAGCCGGGGGCGACGAGGCCGCGGTCGCGCAGGGCGAAGGCGCGGGCGGCGGAGATCGAAGCGGCGCGGTACACCGCGAGCGGTTCGACGCCATGGGCGATCGCGGTGCGGATCATGTAGTCGAGATGGCCCTGTTCGGTGATGTCGAGCGGGTTGCGATCGTCGGTGCAGAGCGCGAGATAGGGTGAGAGCCGCTCGGTGAGGAGGGGCATCAGGGCGTGCAGGTCTTTCGAGACCGAGCCTTCGCGCACCAGGATATGCATGCCCTTGCGGATCTTTTCGAGCGCCTCCTCGGCGGTCGTGCATTCGTGCTCGGTGCGGATGCCGGCTGCGAGATAGCCGTTCAGGTCGTTGCCGCGCAGCAGCGGCGCGTGGCCGTCGATATGGTCGCCGTAGAAGGCCTCGAGCTTGGCGAGGCAGATCGGGTCCTTATAAATGACGCCCGGGAAGTTCATGAACTCGGCAAGGCCGATGACCTTCGGGTGATCGCGGAAGGGCAGCAGCTTTTCGATCGGCAGATCGGCGCCGGCCGTCTCCAGATGGGTGGCCGGCACGCAGGAGGAAAGCTGGACGCGGATGTCCATGATCGTTTCCAGCGAGGAATCCAGGAAAAATTGAATGCCCTCGGTGCCGAGCACGTTGGCGATCTCGTGGGGATCGCAGATCGCCGTCGTCACCCCATAGGGCAGGACACAGCGGTCGAACTCGTGCGGCGTCACCAGCGAGCTCTCGATGTGGAGATGGGTGTCGATGAAGCCCGGGACGACGATCTTGCCGGAAATGTCGATTTCAGTCTTGCCGGTATAGTCGCCGCAGGTGCCGACGATACGGTCACCGCAGATGGCGATGTCGGAGGCGATGAGCTCGCCGGTGACGAGATCGAAGAACTTTCCGCCCTTCAACACGATATCGGCGGGTTCGCGGCCGGTACCCTGGTCGATGAGGGTTTCGAGACGGGTGGTCATGGCGGGCTCCTCGCTGAATCGGTCGCCTAACCTACCCGTTCCATGAGGAAACGGGGAGAGGCGACCGATGCAAGCGGGACGTCATGCGATATCCGTGCGGACATTGCCGCCGCAGAGGACGGTGGCGACGGTTCGGCCTTTGAGGTTCGCGCCGTTTTCCAAGAGACCGGCAATGCCGGCGGCGCCGGCATCCTCGACGACGAGGCCGTAATGGATGCGGCAGAATTCCCGCGCCTCGCGGATGGCCGCTTCGCTCGCTTCCCAGACTTCGTCGACAGTCGTCCTCATGCAATCCAGTGCATAGGGAACGCACTCTCGAACCGCGATGCCATCGGCTGCGGTTGCTGCGGTCTCCGTGGAGACGAGCCGGCCGGTTTCATGAGATTGCTTCATGGCGGGCGCATTGGCGGCGACCACTCCGATGACCTTGCAGTTCGGTGCCTTGGCGCGGATCCAGGTGCCGATCCCGGTCAGCAGCGCGCCATTGCCGAGCGGCACGAGGATGGCGTCGAGTTCGACGGCTTGGCGGGAAAGGCGCTCGGTGATCTCCAGCGCGATCGTGCCTGCCCCTTCGGCGATACTCCGCAGTGCGCCGTCTTCGACAAAGGGGCAGCCATTCGCTTGCGCATAGGCACGTGCCGCGGCCTTGGCGGCGTCGAAATCACTGCCTTCCAGCCGCACGTCGGCGCCGAGCCGGCGCATCGCCTCGATCTTGCCGGGATTGGCCGTGGTGGCGGAAAAGATCACCACCTTGCGTCCGCGCGCCCGGCCGGCATAGGCGAGCCCCTGGCCGAAATTGCCGGCGGAGGCGGAGACGACGGGGTGGTCGCCAGCCGGTTCGTTCTGCATCCACCAGTCGGTGCCGCGTCCCTTGAAGGATCGGATCGGATTGAGCGTCTCCACCTTGGCAAGGAGGCGAAGGCCGAGAGCCGTATTGGTCGTCTGCTGCTCGATCAACGGGCTGTTGGTAAAGACGGGGTCGATGCTTTTCGACGCAGCGAGAATACCGTTGACGGAAGGGTGTGGCTGGTTCTGTGTCATAGCGTTAAAATGCCAAACGAAAAGCCGGCAGAATTCCTGAAGTTGTGGTTATGATCAGGAATATCTCCCGGAATTTGCTTTGAAGCCGGGAAATTTTCTCATGGCACTGAGGAAAGCCGATCGCCAAATCCTCAAGCTCATGCAGCGGGATGCGACCATCACCTTGAACGAGCTTGCCGAGCGTGTGGGCCTTTCGCCGTCCTCGGCGCAACGGCGGCTGCAGAAGCTTCGGGAGGACAAGGTGATCCTACGGGACGTTTCGGTCGTCGATCCGAAAAAGGTGGGCATGGCCGTTTCCATGCTGGTCGAGGTGGAACTGGAGCGCGACCGGCCGGAGCTCATGCCGCCTTTGCTGCGCTGGGTGGCGGATACGCCGGAGGTGCAGGAGGCCTGGGGGACATCGGGCAGGGGCGATTTCACGCTGGTGATCCTGGTCCAGTCCGTCGAGCATTTCGATGTGCTGGCGGACCGGATGATGGAGATGAACCCGAATATCCGCAAATTCACGACGAGCGTCGTGCTGAAGACGCTGAAGCGGACGCTGGCGGTGCATGTCGAGTGAGGAAGCTGGCCATCTGCGAACGGCGGCTCAAAAGCAAACGGGCGCCCGAAGGCGCCCGCCGATCATGCGATTTGAAAGATGTCACTCGGCGGCGACGATCTTGCCGTCTTCCCATTTGAACAGGGAAAAACTCTGCGAGGTCAGGTCGCCCGTCTTGCCATAGGTGAGCTTGCCGATGGCGGTGGCGATCGGTTCGCCGGACTTGATGGCCGCGGCCACCGCTTCCGTATCCTCGGCGCTCTTTGCCTTTTCGATGCCGGCCTTGATCACTTCGACGGCGGCATAGGCGTTCAGCGTGAAGGCTTCGGCGGGGATCTTGCGGGCGGCGAGCGCTTCGGCTGCAGCCTTGGAATCGGGGCTCTTGGTGGCGTCGGAGGCGTTGGTGAAGACGGTGCCGGCCGCAGCCTTGGTGCCGATGTTCCAGAACTCGCTGTTCGACAGGCCGTCGCCGCCGATGATCGTCGCCTTGACGCCGAGATCGGCGAGCTGGCGGGCGAGCAGGCCGCCTTCCGGATGGTAACCGCCGAAATAGATCACGTCGACATTCTGCGACTTCAGGCGGGTCGTCAGCGCGCTGAAATCCTTGTCGCCCGGCGTGACTGCGTCGTCGAGCACTTCCTTGACGCCGCCGGCGTTCAGCGCTGCCTTGAAGGCGTCGGCGAGGCCTTTGCCATAGGCGCCCTTGTCGTTGATGATCGCGACTTTCTTGTCCTTGAAGGCCTTCAGGACGTAATTGGCGGCAACCACGGCCTGCTGGTCGTCGCGGCCGCAGGTGCGGAACACGTTGGTGAGGCCGCGGTTGGTCAGGGCCGGGGTGGTCGCGGTCGGGGTGACCATCAGCACGCCGTTTTCGGCAAGCGCATCGGAAGCCGGCATGGCGACGCCTGACGTCACCGGGCCGACCACGAAACGGATGCCTTCGCCGACCAGCTGGTTGGCGGCGGAAACGCCCTGCTTGGGTTCTGCTGCATCGTCGGCCGCCTTCAGAACGACCTTTTCGCCGAGAATGCCGCCCTTCTTGTTGATTTCCGCAATGGCGGTTTCGGCGCCGTTCTTGACCTGGTCACCATAGGCCGCGATCGGGCCGGTGAGCGGGGCGATCAGGCCGATGACGATCTCGGCCTGGGCAAGCGGAGCGAAAGTCAGGGAGGCGAGTGCCGTTGCCCCGAGAAGCATCTTGAGGTTCATCTTGGTCTCCTTGGATGGGGCTTCAACCCCGCGGTGAACGCCGCATCCTACCTTCCGTCTTCGATATCGCGCCGGGCGCGGTCGTGCCAAGGACGGAAAGCGATGCGGTCGATACCGTGCCGAGCCATTTTTGGCTTTCGGCGGTCGGCAGCCAATTCTGTATGAATTTCGTCGGGATTCCGCAAGAAGATAACAAAACGGGATGGATTTTTGTGATTTTCACCCAGGAATGCGCCAAAATTCCGGATCTCGCCCAGATTCAGTGACGTTTGCGAAACTAGGCCTTGCGCTCCAGAGCGCCGAGGAAGGTGCGGACCTGACGGTTGAAAGCCAGGAATTCCTTCGGCGGCATGCCGGACCGTTCGATCAGCGTTTCGCCGAGGCATGTGCTTTTCGCGATCAGGGCGCGGCCGGCGTCGGTCAACCAGACATACACCTGGCGCTCGTCGGTCTTGCTGCGGCGGCGCTCCAGCAGTCCGGCCTGTTCGAGCCGCTTTACGGGCGGGGTGATGGTGCTCGATTCCAGGCCCAGTCTTTCCGCGATCGTGCCGATCGTCGAGCCGTCCTGTTCGCCGAGCACGCTCAGGACGAGGTATTGCGGATAGGTGATGCCCATGTCGTCGAGCATCGGCTTGTAGGCGCGATTGATGGCGATATGGGCCGCATAGAGCGAAAAGCAGAGCTGCTCGTCGAGCGGCGGAAGGGGGGAGGCGGGCATGCTTGCTCCGGTGCTGTTCCAGGTTCTTCCCGACATATAGCACAATTTTGATATCGCGATAAATATTTTTGTAGACACGATCGAAGAATGCCGCTACCCATATACTTATCGCGATAACAAATATCGAGGTATGGAGATCGCGATAATCCGAAGGGTGCGGTTCAAAGGAACGACACGCAACGGTACTATGAATGTCTGGTCGGCCATTTTTATTGCCGCGCCCGCCATTCATGTCGCAGTCATTGAAAAATCAGTTTCGAAAGGACACGAGAACCATGACCAGCAATTTCATCACCACCAAGGACGGTACGCAGATATTTTACAAGGACTGGGGTTCCAAGGACGCCCAGCCGGTCGTCTTCCATCACGGCTGGCCGCTCTCGGCCGACGACTGGGACGCGCAGATGCTGTTTTTCCTGCACCAGGGTTTTCGCGTCATCGCCCATGACCGCCGCGGCCATGGGCGATCGACCCAGACCGAAACCGGCAACGAAATGAATACCTATGCGGCCGATGTTGCCGAGCTTGCCGCCCATCTTGATCTGAAAAACGCCATCCATGTCGGCCATTCGACCGGCGGCGGCGAAGTTGCCCGCTACGTTGCCCAGTATGGCGGCGGTGGCCGGGTGGCCAAGGCGGTGCTGATGGGCGCCGTGCCGCCGATCATGCTGAAGACGGACAACAATCCGGGCGGCCTGCCTCTCGAAGTCTTCGACGGTTTTCGCGCAGCGCTTGCCGCCAACCGCGCCCAGTTCTTCCGCGACGTTCCGGCCGGCCCGTTCTACGGCTTCAACCGGGAAGGCGCGACCGTTTCGGAAGGCGTCATCGCCAATTGGTGGCGGCAGGGGATGATGGGCGGCACCAAGGCTCATTACGATTGCATCAAGGCATTTTCGGAAACCGACTTCACCGAAGACCTGAAGGCGATCGACGTGCCGGTTCTCGTCATGCATGGCGACGACGACCAGATCGTCCCGATCGCCGACTCGGCCCTGCTTGCGGTCAAGCTTCTCAAGAACGGTACGCTGAAGGTCTATGAAGGTTTTCCGCACGGCATGGCGACCACGCATGCGAACGTGATCAATGCGGATCTTCTGGCTTTCTTCAAGGCCTGAGGCCGTAGGCCGGACGATCTGCCGGCATGCAACCTAGAAGGCGGCCCTCGGGCCGCCTTTCCCGCATATGGGAACCGGGCAATAGTTTCGGACGGCGGACCTTGCGAGGCTTGAAGCGATGCGTCACGACCCTAGCTCTTGGACTGTCTTCGGCGGCCAGGCCTGCCTGCGGCCGGCCATGGGATGGGGGTGGTTCGTGCGTCTTTTTCTTGCTTGTCTGCTTTGGGTACTGTCTGCGGCAGCTGGCGCTTACGCGGCCCAGCCGGCTCCCGATGAGGAACTGCCTTTCGAGGCGCAGATCCAACGCTGCTGGTCCACGCCGACGGGCGCCGACACGCCGGCGACTATTGCTTTCAAACTGAAGCCAGACGGCAGCCTCGATGGGGATGCGGTGATCAAAAGCCGGGGTGAGGGGCCTCTCAACGAGGCCTTCGCTCAATCGGCTCTCAGGGCGGTGCGGAGATGCAGTCCCTACAAGGTCGATGGCGAGCTGGAATTCGAGACGACGTTCCATCCCGATCCGACCAGAGCCCTACCGGATGCAAATGCAAAACGGCTGAGGGACGAACAGACAGCCAAGGATTTCGAGAAGGACGATCCGCGCGTGCGGGTTTTCGATTTCGGCCCCGTGAAGGTCGGCATGAGGGTGCCGGAAGGGTTTTGCGCGATTGATCCGAAGCGCGGCGGCTATCATGAAAAAGTTTGGAAGTCATTGACCCCGCCGCCGAAACGGGCTGCTGAACTGCAGTCGCTGGATATCGATTGCGAGTCGCTGAAGACGTCCGAGGCCGGCCGGGAGACCCGGCCCAAGCATGTCTTCTCGGTCATGCGATTCTATAGCGGCAAGGAGCCTCTTCCCGAAAACCTGGCCTCTTACCTTGACTTCCTCCAAAAGCGCTACGAGAAAAGCAGGCCACTCACGCCACGGTTCTGGCAGGATCCGCCGGTGGAGGGAACGCCATTTTTCGGACGCGACAAGCGTGCCGTCTATCTGGGACAGCGGGCATTGCGGGAACGGGGAAAGATCGCCGTTTCAGGCGTCAGTGCTTATACGATGGTGGAAAAGATGCCGATGCTGATCAACTACTTCGCGGCCGACGGCTCCGACCTTGCCGCCGAGCGCCAATCGGCGATAGCCGGAATCATCGCGGACATGCGGGTCGTGTGGGCTGATTGAGGCCCATGTCTGGCACGGTAATGACAAAAGAAAAAGGCGGCGTCCCGGCCGCCTTTTCCGGGTCGAGATGTAAGCCTCAGATATTGCTCGTCAGGATCTCGCGCAGCTTTCCAAAAATCTCGTCGATATGGTGCTTTTCGACGATCAGCGGCGGGGACATGGCGATCGTGTCGCCGGTGGTGCGGATCAGCAGGCCGTTTTCATAGGCCTTCAGGAAGGCCGTGAAGGCGCGCTTGGTGGGTTCGCCGGCAATCGGGTCGAGCTCGATCGCGCCGATCAGGCCGAGGTTGCGGATATCGATGACGTTCGGCAGATCCTTCAACGAATGCAGGCCCGCTTCCCAATAGGGGGCGATGTCGCGGGCGCGGTCGAACAGGCCTTCTTCCTTGTAGGTTTCGAGCGTCGCAAGGCCGGCAGCAGAGGCGATCGGGTTGCCGGAATAGGTATAGCCGTGCATGAACTCGATCATGTGCTCAGGGCCGGTCATGAACGCGTCGTGGATCTCGGAGGTGACGAAGACGGCACCCATCGGGATCACGCCGTTGGTGAGGCCCTTGGCGGTGGTGATGATGTCCGGCTTGACGTCGAAATACTGGGCAGCGAACGGCGCGCCGAGGCGGCCGAAACCGGTGATGACTTCGTCGAAGATCAGCAGGATGCCGTGCTTGGTGCAGATCTCGCGCAGCTTCTGCAGATAACCCTTCGGCGGGATAAGCACGCCGGTGGAGCCGGCGACCGGCTCGACGATGACGGCGGCGACGGTCGAAGCGTCATGCAGGGTGACGATGCGCTCGAGTTCGGTGGCGAGATCGCCGCCATGCTCCGGCTCGCCCTTGGTGAAGGCGTTCTTGCCCGGCAGGTGGGTATGCGGCAGGTGGTCGACGCCGGTCAAAAGCGTGCCGAACATCTTTCGGTTGGAGACGATGCCGCCGACCGAGATGCCGCCGAAATTGACGCCGTGATAACCGCGCTCGCGGCCGATCAGGCGGAACCGCGAGCCGTTGCCCTTCACGCGGTGGTAGGCGAGCGCCACCTTCAGCGCCGTCTCGACCGATTCCGAGCCGGAATTGGTGTAGAGAACGTGGTTCATGCCTTCAGGGGCGATATCGACCAGACGATTGGCGAGTTCGAAAGCCTTGGGGTGGCCCAGCTGGAAGGCGGGAGCATAATCCAGCTCGCCGGCCTGCTCGCGGATCGCTTCGGTGATCTTCGGGCGGCAGTGGCCGGCATTGACGCACCAGAGGCCGGCGGTGGCATCGAGCACCTGGCGGCCGTCATGGGTCGTGTAGTGCATATCCTTGGCGGCGACGAAGAGGCGGGGTTCCTGTTTGAACTGGCGGTTTGCCGTAAACGGCATCCAGAAAGCCCGAAGATCGTTGGGCGTGGTATTCAGGCGGTTGGACATGACATTCTCCATGGCCATTCGGTTTCTTCGGGTGGCCATTTCCCGGTCGGCGTCATTGCACCAAGTTTTGAATGCATGGTCAAATTATCAGGGGGATCGGAGGCGTCAACCGCCTTCGAACAGAGGGCCGCTGCGAATTCCTGCGTTGGAGCGAAATCGATTCGGGCTGGCGTTGCTGGGTGGGGCGATCGGTACGGATTTCGATAAAGGCTCAAGATTTCAACGCGGTTTCCGCCGGTCGTGAAATTTGATTGCGCCTCTCTGGTCTTTTGGCGAAAGCTGCCAATATCGCGTTAAACTTCAATTCCGAGACCCCTCATTGGCTGATCCCGATCCTAACGAAGACATGCATATCGAGCGGCTGGAAGCGCTCGATGCCTATAACATCATGGACACCGAGCCGGAGCCGGAGTTCGACGATATCGTGCTTGTCGCGTCCACGCTCTGCGGCACGCCCGTGGCGCTCGTCAGCCTGGTCGAGAGGGACCGGCAATGGTTCAAGGCGCGCGTCGGGTTCGAGGCATGCGAGACGCCGATCGAGCAGTCGGTCTGCGCCCATGCGCTCGGCAGTTCCGATGTGCTGGTCATCCGCGACCTGCAGCTCGACCAGCGCACCCGCGCCAATACGCTCGTCACCGGCGAGCCGCATATCCGCTTCTACGCCGGCGCGCCGCTGATCACGCCGGACGAGGTGGTGATCGGCACTCTTTGTGTCATCGACGTGCAGCCTCGGCCGCAGGGGCTCGACGAGGGGCAGAAGGCGGCGCTGCAGGCGCTTGCGCGGCAGGTCGTCGCCCTTCTCGAAATGCGCCGCATCTCGCAGCGCAAGGACGACCTGTTCCGGCGCCAGAAGACCATCAGCGCCAATATCCGCTCCAGCGTCAATGCGAGCCTCGCGGCCCAGGAGGCGGGAAGGATCGGCACATTCGAAATCGATATCGCCACCTCGATGACGCGGGTCTCGCGGGAGTTCTGCCGGATCTTCCACGTGCCCATCGCCGAGACCTATCCGACGCGGATCTTCGAGGACATGGTACTGCCGCAGGACAAGGGCCTGCAGTCCGACGATATCTCCCGGCAGCAGGGGGATGCGCCGCTCGACGTCGAATATCGCATTCGCGTGCCCGGATACGGCGTGCGCTGGATCGCGCGCAATGCCAGCTTCCGCCATGACGAGGCGGGTCGGCCGGTCAAGATGATCGGCACGGTCAGGGACGTGACCGCTGCCAAACGGGAGGCCGCCCGGGTGCAGGCCCTGCTCGATGTCGGCGACAGGCTGCGCGACCTCAGCGACATGGAATCGATGGCGATCGCCGCCGGAGACCTGATGGCCAAAGCGCTCGATGCGACGCGTGCCGGTTTCGGCATCGTCAACGCGGCGGACGAGACGGTGTCGGTGCCGCCCGAATGGTGCGCCCCCGGCGTCAAGAGCCTTGCCGGGCTTCACCACTTCAGGGACTACGGGTCTTTTGTCGACGACCTGAAGCGCGGCGAGGCCGTTGTCATCGCCGACGTTGCCACCGACCCGCGCACCCGCGACCACGCGCCGGCGCTTCTTGCGCTTGGCATCCGCGTGCTCGTCAACGTGCCGATCTTCGAACTCGGGCGCTTTAGGCTCGTCGCCTTCATCCATCACGACCAGCCTTATCCCTGGATCGAGGAGGAGATTTCCTTCGTCCGCAGCTTCGGCAACCGCATCCAGATCGCGATGTCGCGGGTTCAGGCCGATTTGGAGCAGCAGATGCTCAACAGGGAAATGAGCCATCGCCTGAAGAATACGCTGTCGATGGTGCAGGCGATCGCCACCCAGACGCTCCGGCCGGTGGCGGAGCGGGGCCTCGTGGAGGCCTTCGAAAAGCGCCTGCATGCGCTCAGCACCGCCCATGACATCCTGTTCGAGCAGAACTGGACGAGCGCCTCGGTCTACGCGGTCGTCGACCGGACGATGAACGGGATCGGCATGCGTGACCGGATCGACGCGCAGGGTCCCAACGTGCGGTTCGGGCCGAAAGGCTCGCTTTCGCTTTCCCTGCTCCTGCACGAGTTGACGACGAATGCGGTGAAATACGGGGCGCTCTCCAACGATAGGGGGCGGGTGGCGATCGACTGGCGCATCGAAGGCACCGGAGACGGCGCGATCTTCTACCTCTCCTGGCGGGAAACCGGCGGGCCGCCTCCGCGCGAGCCGGAGCGCAAGGGGTTCGGCTCCAAGCTTATTCGGATGGGTTTGATCGGAACCGGCGGTGTGCTCGTTAGTTATGATCATCCGGGGTTCAGCGCTGAGATGACAGCTGTGCTCCTTCAGCTAGCACAGGCAGACTGACCGGATGGGACAATCCACACCGCCAACAAAGCAGGCTGTCCTCGTGGTCGAGGACGAGCCCCTTTTGCGCATGATGGCAATGGACCTGGTGGAGGACGCAGGTTTCCAGGCGGTCGAGGCGGCCGATGCCGACGAGGCGGTGACGATCCTTGAAACACGCACCGATATCCGCATCGTCTTTACCGATATCGACATGCCCGGCAGCATGAACGGCATGAAGCTGGCGGCTGCCGTGCGCGACCGCTGGCCGCCGATCGAGATCATCATCGTGTCGGGGCAGGTCCGCCTGAGCGAGGGCGATCTGCCGGAGCGCAGCGTGTTCTTTTCCAAACCCTACGACTGGCAGAAAGTGACCGCCACGCTGCATCGCATGGCCAGGCACTGATGCGTAAATGCCCGGACTAGCCCTTGCAGGCTCGATACCCGGTCGGCCGGCTTGGCATAGAAATGCCCCAGCCCCCGACCGTCATGGCGGGGGCTGGGGCAGGGCAGCGTGACGTCATGTCAGCGCTGTCATTCTCACGCGGCTGCTGATTTCTTCTGTACCGGAGCGCAGTAGATTTCTTCCAGGGTCTCGAGGACCTTGATCACCGATTCCGACGAACTGGAATAATAGATGGTCTGCGCATCGCGGCGGGTCTTCACCAGCTTCTGGGCCCGCAGCTTGGAAAGGTGCTGGGACAGTGCTGATTGGCTGAGGCCTACTTGCGACGCAAGCGCACCCACGGCGACTTCGCCCTTCACCAGGCAGCACAGGATCATCAACCGTTTCGGGTTGGCCATGGCAGACAGCAGGCCTGCGGCTGCGTTGGAATGCTCAGAAAGTGCCATCGTATCCATATGTCTTAAATTCCCCTCGTATTCTAAAGCGGTCCCCCCGCTCCAAAATTCGGCCCATCGTCTTATGGGTGAAAATTAACAAGGAGCAAAAGGGATTGTATATCCCTAAATTTCAGGTAACCAACTATCGTATGTTAGCGATCTCAAAAACATAATCAAGAACGGCTTGCGGAGACTCCGCAAGAAGGTCGAATTCGTGCCTGAGTTGAAAATCTCCCGCAATAAGGTCGATTCCAGCCCGGTCAACCCCTCCGAAGCGCCAGTTTTTCCCGTTTTCCGTGCCGAGACGAGCGGCAATTTTTTTCGCCTGCTCCGGCATATTTTTTAACTTCTCTTGCAGGTCCAGCCATTCCGTTGTCGTCCCCGGCTCGGGAATCACCAGGTCCGATCCGGTCAGCATGTATGCACGACCGAATCCTCCGTTCAAGGACGCTCCCTGCGGAGTGATTCGGAAAAACCGGAAATCACCGAAATCTGCATACAATGCGGCCTTGGGATGGCGATCCAGAAAACGCTGGCGCACGCGCGCATGTTCGGGCGTATCACGCACGACGCCCTCGGCAAGGCACTGGACGGTGATCCGGGGATGGGCGAGCGGATCGCCCTTGCCGGGCTCGCCGGCCAGAAGCGAGCAGCGCGGATCGGCGACCAGGCCCTTCGTATGGCCGGAGAGGCTTGAGACGAGGATGACAGGCACGCCGTCGACATCGGTGCCGGTGAGCGCGCGGCTGGCGGAGGGGAAACCGGTCTCCGGATCGAGGACCGCCAGCGCCATGTAACGGGCGCCGCGCACCAGCGTGCGGGCAAGCCGGCGGGCGTCATCATCCGTATCTCGCAGCACCTGCGGCTTGTCGGTCTGCTGTTCGTCGGCCAATTCGTCGATCTCCTGTTCGTCCGCCGCGAGGCGACCGCATTCGGCGTCGGCATAGCATCCGGCGCGGCGAAACGAAAGGTGACCTGACGTCTCCGCTTATGGGGCGTCGCGGCGGCGATGGCGGGTCAGGCCGGCAATCACGTCATCGGAGGAAATGCTGCCGATGATCGTGCCGTTGTCGACCACCCCGATGGCGCCCGGCTGGCGCGACAGCGCATCCAGGATATCGACGAGCGGCGTCGTCGGCAGCGCGGTGGCGGAGACGGCCGTGGCGCCTGCCACGGGGCTTACTCCGGCCCGCATCACGTCGCCGGCGGTCAGCATGCTGATCGGGTTGAGGTGCTGCACGAAATCGGCGACGTATTGGTCGGCAGGCGCACGGACGATCTCCTGCGGCGTTCCGCACTGGATGATGTGCCCGCCCTCCATGATGGCGATTCGGTTGCCGATCCGGAAGGCTTCGTCGAGATCGTGGCTGACGAAGAGGATGGTCTTCTTCAGCCGCCGTTGGAATTCGAGAAGCTCGTCCTGTAGCCGGGTTCTGATCAACGGATCGAGCGCCGAGAAGGGCTCGTCCATCAACAGGATCGGTGCACCGGTGGCAAAGGCGCGGGCAAGGCCGACGCGCTGCTGCATGCCGCCGGAGAGTTCGCCGACCTTGCGGCCTGCCCATTTCGTCAGGTTGACCAGTTCGAGCTGTTCGTCGACCCGCTTGGTTCGCTCCGCATCCGGAACGCCGGCGAGCTCGAGGCCGAAGCCGACATTTTCCGCGACCGTGCGCCAGGGGAGGAGCCCGAACTGCTGGAAGACCATCGAGACGGTGTGCATGCGCAGGTCGCGCAGCACTTTCGGGTTCGACTTGTAGGGATCGACCGGACCTGAGGGGGTTGCGACGCTGACATTGCCGCGCACCACGGGGGCGAGCCCGTTGACGGCGCGCAGCAGCGTCGACTTACCCGAACCGGACAGGCCCATCAGCACGAGGATTTCGCCCTCGTGGATGGTGAGCGAGGCATTGGCGACGCCCAGGACGATGCCGGTCGCGGCACTGATCTCGTCGCGGGTCTTGCCTTGGTCGAGCATGGCCAGCGCCCGTTCCGGCTTGTCGCCGAAGACGATGTCGACATTGTCGAAGACGACGCAATCCGTTGTCTGGGCTGTCATTGGCCGTCTCCCGTCGATGTGCGGAACATGCGGTCGAGGATGATCGCCAGGATGACGATGCAGAGACCGGAATCGAAGCCGCGGGCGACGTTCACGGTATTCAGGGCCCGGAGCACCGGCACGCCGAGGCCGTTGGCGCCGACCAGCGCCGCGATGACGACCATCGACAGCGACAGCATGATCGTCTGGGTGAGGCCGGCCATGATCTGCGGCATGGCAAAGGGCAGTTCCACCTTGCGCAGGATCTGCGACGGAGTGGCGCCGAAGGCGACGGCCGCTTCCCTAAGCGAACTCGGGGTCGAGACGATGCCGAGGCGCGTGAGGCGGATCGGCGCCGGGATCGCGAAGATGACGGTGGCGATCAGGCCCGGAACCATGCCGAGGCCGAAGAGGATCAGCGCCGGGATAAGGTAGACGAAGCTCGGCAGCGTCTGCATCAGGTCGAGGACCGGCCGCATGGCCTCGTAAAACCATTGGCGGCGGGCAGCGGCAATGCCGAGCGGCACGCCGACCACCATGCTGACGGCCGTCGAGGCGAGCACCAGCGCCAGGGTTTCGGTGGTTTCCTTCCAGTAGCCCTGGTTGAAGATCAGGAGCAAGCCGCAGAAGGTGAAGGCTGCCAGGACGAGGGAACGGCGCAGCCACCAGGAAAGCCCGGTCATGGCGGCCATGACGATCAGCGGATGCGGCGTCGTCAGACACCACAAAAGGCAGTTGATCACTCCCAGGAGAACGGAAGAAAGCCAGTCGAAGAACCAGTCGGCATTCGCCGTCAACCAGTCAACGACCGCCTTCGCCCAGGAACCTATAGGTATTCGATGATCTGCGATCCAATCCACGAGAAAACTGCCGTCCATAGGGAGAGAAAGGGCGGGCTCCGGGGCAGGCGATCCGCCGCCCCGGAAACATTTTCAGGACTGTTAGAGACCGAGTGCCTTCTTGACGGCGGCGAGGCCGTCCTTGCCGTCATAGGTGGTGACGCCGGCAACCCAGGGTTCGATGACCTTCGGATTGGCCTTCAGCCAAACCTTGGCAGCGTCGTCGGCGTCCTCGCCGTCGTTGAGGATCTTGCCCATGATGGTGTTTTCCATGTCGAGCGAGAACTTCACGTTCTTGAGGAGTTTTCCGACATTCGGGCATTGGGCGGCGTAACCGCCGCGCGCCACGGTGTAGACCGTCGCGCCGCCGTAGTTCGGACCGAAGACGGTGGAGTCGCCGCCGGCGAGATAGGTGATCTGATGGGCAACGTTCATCGGATGCGGCGCCCAGGCGAGGAAGACGATCGGCTTGCCTTCCTTGTCAGAGCGGGTGACCTGGGTCAGCATGCCCTGCTCGGAGGATTCGACGACCTCGAAGCCCTTGAGGCCGAAGGTGTTGGCTTCGATCAGCGACACGATCATGCCGTTGCCTTCGTTGCCGGGCTCGATGCCGTAAACCTTGCCGTCGAGTTCCTTCTTATGGGTGGCGATGTCCTTGAAGTCCTTGATGCCGAGCTTGGCGCCGGCGGCATTGGTGCCGAGCGTGTACTTGGCGCCTTCGAGGTTGACGGCGATGCTCTCGATCGACTTGTCGTCGAGATAGGGCTGGATGGCACCCTGCTGGGCCGGCATCCAGTTGCCGAGGAAGATGTCGATATCCTTGTTCTTCATGGAAGAATAGGTGACCGGAACACCGAGCGTCTTGACGTCGGCCTTGTAGCCGAGCGCTTCGAGAACCTGGATGAACGAGGCGTTGGTCGAGGCGAGGTCCGTCCAGCCTACATCCGAGATCCGGACGGTCTTGCAGGCTTCCGGTTCGGCGGCGGATGCGGTGCCGACGATCGCGAGGATCGATACGGCGGCGGCGAGCGTGGTCTTCAGTGAGGTAGTCATGCGCATGGGCTGCTCCCGTTTTTTTTGGTTCCCGCATTATCAATATATGCTGCGCCGAGGCAAGCGCGCGCATTCGCGGCGGAGGAGGGGGGGCATTTGCGACATTTGTGACTTTCTCCCCCAGCATTGCGCAGTCTACAGTTTCCTGTGGTTTTCGGCAAAGACGGCTTTTCCCGAATCCCGATCGCGATCAGAAGGCAGATATGGCCAAGCTCTATTTCCATTACGCCACCATGAATGCCGGCAAGTCGACGATGCTTCTGCAGGCATCCTATAACTACCGCGAGCGCGGCATGCGCACCGCGATCTTCACCGCATCGCTGGACGACCGGGCCGGGCAGGGCCGGGTCGCCTCGCGGATCGGGCTCTCCTCGGACGCCATTCCCTTCGGGCCGTCCGACGACCTCTTTTCGGCCATCGAGGCGATGCATGCGGAGGAGCCAGTCGCCTGCGTGTTCGTCGACGAAGCGCAGTTCCTGTCGCCCGAACAGGTCTGGCAGCTTGCACGGATCTCCGACCGGGTCGGCATCCCGGTTATGGCCTACGGCTTGAGGACGGATTTCCAGGGCAAGCTGTTTCCCGGCTCGCTGGAACTGCTGGCGATCGCCGACGAGCTGCGCGAGGTGCGCACCATCTGCCATTGCGGGCGCAAGGCGACCATGGTGGTGAGGTTGGACGAGGAGGGCAAGCTGGTGCGCGAAGGCGCCCAGGTGGATGTCGGCGGCAATGAGAAATATGTCTCGCTCTGCCGGCGGCACTGGGAAGACCAGATGCGTTGCGAGTGATGCCCGGATTTTAAGCCGCCGTTCACCGTACGGAGCGGAAACCGGCGGCGAAGTGGCGAAATTGATTCTGGTCAAAGTCTGCGGCTGGAAAACATGTCCAAGTATCACATCCAAAACGTCCCGGCCCGACCGGGCGGTGGTTCCCAGCAGGAGTTCGCCGCATGCGCAAGACCACCAAGACCTTTAGCCTTGCCACCAGCCTCGCCCTGTTCGCCCTGCCGGCGTTCAGCGCCGAAATCGAGGTGAAGATGCTCAACAAGGGCAGCGATGGCGAGGCCATGGTGTTCGAGCCGGCGGCCGTGAAGGCGCAGCCGGGCGATACGATCAGGTTCGTGCCGGTCGACAAGGGGCACGACGTCGTTTCGATGCCCGGCCTGATGCCGGAAGGCGCCGCCGAAATCAAAGGCAAGATCAGCCAGGAAATTTCCTTTACGGCCGACAAGCCGGGCGCCTACGTCTTCAAATGCACGCCGCATTTCGGCATGGGCATGGTCGCGGTGATCGTCGTCGGCGACGCCCCGGCCAATCTCGACGCGGTGAAGGGCGCCAAGATGCCGAAAAAGGCGAAGGACCGCCTTGATGCGGAAATCGACAAACTCGGGCTTTGATTTCTACGAGCTTTTCCGGCGTATCATTTGTGGCAACTTTCACCTCGAACCGGACGTCACCGATCTGTCACCGTTCGTTTGTATTTCCGCGCCAGCAAAGGAGGGCTGCGGAATTGATAATTTTTGAGACTGAAAGGCTGCGATTGGAGACTTGGGGCGAGAATGCCGTTTCCGAGTTAGTGAAATTGCACAGTAGCCTGGACGTGGTCCGCTTCCTGGATGCCGCGGGTGCTTTCTATGATCGCCCCAAAGCGGAAAAAAGGCTCGCCGAGTGGGATCAGGAGTATCACCAGCATGGTATTGGGAAGCAACGTCTAGTGCGCAGGCATGATAACGCTTTTCTAGGACGGGCGGGCTGTTCCCTTTTCAAGCCTGACACTCCCGAGATTGGATATTCTTTGTTACCCGAGCATTGGGGCAATGGATACGCGACCGAAATCGCCGCAGGCTTGCGAGATTGGTTGGCGGCGTCCGCGAAATGGAACGGGTTTATCGGCTTCGCCCATGTTGATAACTTGGCGTCCAAGCGGGTCCTCGAGAGAATTGGTATGAAGCCGACTCATCAAGATGTCATCTCCGACCTTCCGATGCAGTTCTATGCCATGAATTTCGGCATCGGCGACAACGCACAACCACCTCTGGCTCGTTCCGGCCGAAGCAATTTTTCCCGTCAATCGAGGCAGGACGGCGTGGCATAATTTTGCGGGGGCGTTATCTTCTCTTCCGACGGCGGGAGTATGTGCGTGGCGGCTTTCAAGAATTTCGACGGCGAGATCGAGCGGATCAGCGGTCTTTTGGCTGCGATGCGCGACGCGCTCGGCCCGGTCTCGTCCCTGCTTGCCGAAACCGCGCAGGATCTCGCCCTGCCGGATGAGGAGAAGCTGGCTGCGGAAGCCGAGCGGCTGAGAGCCGAGATGCCCGAGCGGCAGGCGGTCGAAGCGGCAATCGCCCGGTTGGTCGCGAGGCTGGCGGCCGAGATCGGCATCTGCGCCCAGGAATTCGACGATCGGGAGGTGCCGACCCGTTTCGAAACGCTGATCGGCTACGTTTCCGGGGCTGCCAGACACCGCCGTCAGCAGGCGCGCTGGCGCAGCCCCGTGCCGCTCAACCGGCTGGCGGAGCTTCTGCGGCGTGCCGATCTGCTGGCCGGTCTGGTGCGGCAGGAGCGCGACTTCCTGATCGGGCAGCGGAAGGAGAGCGAGGGCGATCTGGTGACGCTCATCGACCACCGACCGGAGATCATCGAAAAGCTGCGCGGCGAGGACGGTGCCGCAATGACCGGCCTGGACGTGATCGGCCGCACCGAGCCTGCGATCAGGGTCTTCCAGGATTTCGTCGCCGGGCTCAACGCCCGGGTAGGCACCTGCAACGTCCTTCTGCACAAGCTGATCACCGACACGGAAAACCTTCTGATCCTCTACCGGATTGTCGCCGATGCCAGCGGGCGTGGCGATGCCGGCCTGAAGCCCGAACTTTTTCCGCATCTGGTCCCCGAGGTCGAGCGCTTCTCAAGCGGGCTGCTGACATTGCACGGCCTCGACCGCCGGCGGCATCGCGCCGATCAGGCATTCGCCGAACGATTTCCCGCGGAGGCGGCGGGGGAGGCGGCCGAAGCTGACGGCGGAACGGGCGGCTTTCGA
Source organism: Neorhizobium sp. T6_25 (assembly GCF_002968555.1). Taxonomy (NCBI): domain Bacteria; kingdom Pseudomonadati; phylum Pseudomonadota; class Alphaproteobacteria; order Hyphomicrobiales; family Rhizobiaceae; genus Neorhizobium; species Neorhizobium sp. T6_25. Next base: position 92,026 of record NZ_PVBL01000004.1, on the reverse strand, counting down.
CTGCCGGCCGTTTTCGGCTTCAAGCTCATCCGGTCCCAATAGGGTTGCCGAGGGTCGGCTACGCGGCCGTTTCCAGCGGTTGCGGCGAAACGTTGCGCCCCCGTTGTGCTTGTGACGCCGAGCACATATGTGTGAGCCAAGCCAAATCGGATGCACCCCGCCTCACAAGGAGACAGCGATGCTCGACCGGATTACCGCCTTCTTTCAAGGGATCGGCCAGGCCGTCGGGCGAGGCATCGGGCTTTTGATCGCCTGGATCGTCTGGCCGTTCATGGCCGCACACGGCTGGTACCGCCAGCGTCACTGGATGGTGAAGGGCCCCATCCTCGCCTTCCTGGTGCTGATGTTCGGGCTCTACGGCTATTTTTTCTGGCAGACGCAGGTCTGGACCAATTTCAATCCGAATTTCGTCGACAGCTATCGCTGGTCGGAGCGCAACGTGCCGGCCGGCCAGGAATTGCCGGCAACGGCTCCTGCAAGCGCCAATGCGACCGCTCCGGCGACCGGGGCGAGGCAATGCCAGTCGTCGGCGATCGTCGATGCGGCCGCCGATCTCACCGACATGAATGTCAACCAGAATGCCTGGATTTCCTCGATGCTGCTCTATCGGCTCGGGTTCTTCGGTATCGACTGGGATCACACGCCGTTCCTCGACAACAAGGCGTCGTTCCAGCGCGGCGTCAATCAGGCGGTGCGGCGCACATCGACGGAGCTCGTCGATTCGCTTGGGCGCGTGCGCGGAACGTCGAGCATCAACAATAATCTCCAGGATGCCCGCGGCAACCTGCAGTTCGACGAATATTCCTGGTATTTCGGGCTCAGCCCCTTCGGGCCGAAGACCCCGACCCCGAGCTATTATCGCGCGGCGATCGGCAAGCTGAGGGCTTTCAACACCGATCTGACCACCTGCAATGCGACCTTCGACAGCCGCGCCGACAACCTGATCCAGTTCATCGACCGGATCGCCAACGATCTCGGCGGCACGTCGGCGATCCTGCGCGAGCGTTCGGAGAACTACAATGCCGGCTGGTTCGATACGCGTGCCGACGACCGCTTCTGGTTCGCCTACGGCCAGCTCTACGGCTATTATGCGGTGCTTTCGGCGGCAGGCGCGGATTTCTCCCAGGTGATCCGCGAGCGCAATATCGGGCCGCTCTGGACCGACACGCTGTCGCAGTTCAAGTCGGCGCTGCGCATCCAGCCGGCGATCATTTCCAACGGCCGCGAAGACGGCTGGATCATGCCGAGCCATCTGGCGGTGATGGGCTTCTACACTCTCCGGGTCCGCTCGAACCTGGTGGAATTGCGCTCGGTGCTGGACCGGTAAGCCGGCCGGCACCGGTTGGGTTTTTAAGGAGTCAGGTTTTCGGGAGATCGGGTTCGTCGAGAAAGAACGTCACGCCTGGACGTTCGGCAAAGAACTCGTAGGTCATGCCGACGACCTCGCCGCTCGTGCCCGGCTTGTCGCGGAATTTGCCAACGCTGCGAACGTATTTGTAGTGCTCGGCATCGGCCTTGACGCGGTAGATGTTGTGATAGGTCAGGCGTTCGCCGCTGGCGCGCTCGAAGGTTTCCATCAGTTGCGGCATATCGTCGGGATGGATCCGCGCGATGATGGCGACCATGTTCATGGGACCGTCCTTCGGCTCCAGGCCGAGGATGCGACAGACATCCTCCGTCGCGAAGAAGTGGCCGGTGTCCAGATCGATTCGCCAATAACCGTAGAAACGAAAAGCCGAGGCGAGTTCAACCACCTCGTCTGCAGAGAGTCCCATTTCCCGGTATTGAGTATTGACGCGTTTTTCGGTGTGTTCGACCCAAAACGTCAATCTTTTTCTCCCATAGGCCGGGAGATAACGCCCCAACCTTACACTATGAGTCTCAATCTCAATGCCTTAGCTACCAACTGGGTGCGGTTGACGCAATCCAGTTTCTTTATGGCATTGGTCATATATGCGTTAACGGTATGATCCGAGAGGGAAAGAATCCGCCCGATTTCGGAGGATGTCTTGCCCTGCGCCGTCCAGCGGACGACCTCAAGCTCGCGGGTGGTGAGAGGGCCGGCGGTACCGGTCCTGGCACTGCGGCGGATCTTGTCGAAGACATCGAACGCATGCAGCACGATCATGCCGATCTCGTTGATCTCCACCTGGCTCAGCCGATGCCGGACGCCGTCGAAGCGCAGCATGAAGCGGCCGCCATCGATCGAATGCACCGCCATCGCGACGCTGGTGATGATGTCGTAGCGGCGCTGCAATTCGTCCATTTCAGCCGCAACCGGGAAACCGCGCACGCTTTCGGGATCGTCGATCGACCAACAGAAGGGAAGGGCGGATTTCGAGATGATCGGCGCAACCGGACAGAGCTTCAGAAGCCGGCGGCGGTCAAATTCCTGGACATAGGTTGCGGGCAGCGTCGTCTCGACGATCATCCGCGACAACAGCGTCTCATCCGCCCTGGTGGCGGCGAAGAGCGTGATGTGGCGAAACCCGAACTCGTGGGCAACGCGCTTCATGGCAGCAAATATTTCCACCCGGGAATCCGCGGCGGAAATCTCGCTGTTCAGAATCGATTGCCGTTCCAAAGTGATCATGCGGGCGAAGCTGACAGATGGTTTATGTGATGGTTAAGAAATATACAAATCGATTTGAATAGCCAGCGAAATTTCCTGCGCTGCAGCGGAAACCTCGCCATTTTCCGATATAGGCTCACTTTATTTCCATGAATTCATGGAGTTACGCGGTCAAGATTTATACGGGGATATATCCGGTCCCCTTGATTTCCTCCATGACGGCATAGGTGTGGGTCTCCCTGACCCCCGGAAGCGGAAGAATCACCTCCGAAAGGAACTGCCGGTAGGCCTCCATTCCCGCGACACGCGCCTTCACCAGATAATCGAACCCGCCTGCCACCATGTGGCATTCCATCACGTCGTCGCTACGCTTCACGGCGGCGGCGAAAGCGTCGAAAACATCGGGCGTGGTGCGGTCGAGCTTGACCTGCACGAAGACGAGCAGATTGCGCCCGAGCTTTTCCGGCGAGAGCAAAGCGCTATAACCAGTGATGTATCCTTCGCGGGTCAGCCGCTTGACCCGCTCGGCGGTTGCTGTCGGTGAAAGCGAGACGCGATCGGCGAGTTCGAGATTGCTCAGGCGCCCCTCTTTCTGGAGCGCGCGGAGGATTTTTCGGTCGAGACGGTCGATGTCCTTCATATTTCGCTAGATTTCACCAAAGTTGCCGTGAGATATTTTGTTAATGCCATAAAAATCCGCCGGAATCACCAGGGAATTCCCGCTATGGAGAGAATGAAACGGAGATGCGTATGAGCCAGATTCTGACAGAGCCCTTCATTCCCTTCAATGCGCCCTATGCCGGTGACGACGACCGGCTGATCCGGCAGTTTGCCGCCCGCACCAGCTTCACGTCGGCGCAGGACGCGGCGATCGACCAGCGGGCGCGGCGGATGGTCAATGCCATCCGCGACGGGGCCGGCAAGGTCGGCGGCGTCGAGGACTTTTTGCGCGAATACGGGCTTTCGACCCGGGAAGGGCTGGCGCTGATGGTGCTCGCCGAGGCGCTGCTCCGCGTGCCCGATGCCTTGACCCAGGACCGGCTGATCGAGGACAAGCTGCGCGAAGGCGGCTGGAGCACCCATGAGGCCTCCGGCGAAAGCTGGTTCGTGTCGGCTTCGGCCTGGGCGCTCGCGGTTTCGGCGCGCGTCATCGGCCCGGGCGAGACGCCCGAAGGAATCCTGCGCGGCCTCGTCAAGCGCGTCGGCCTGCCGACCGTGCGCACCGCCACCAAGCAGGCGATGCGTTTCCTCGGCCACCATTTCGTGCTCGGCGAGACGATGAAGGATGCGCTTGTCCGGGCCGCCAAGAGCGAGGAGAAAGGGTACCGCCACTCCTTCGACATGCTGGGCGAGGGGGCCCGCACCGCCGAAGACGCCAAGCGCTATTTCCGCTCCTATGCCGACGCGATCCAGTCGATCGGCGCGCATATGAAAAAGCATGGCAAGGGCAGGCAGCTTCCCGACCGGATGGGCATTTCCGTCAAACTTTCGGCGCTGCATCCGCGCTATCTCGCCACGCACCATGACCGGGTGATGGCCGAACTGGTGCCGGACCTTCTCGACCTTGCGCGGATGGCGAAGGAGCACCAGCTCAACTTCACCATCGATGCGGAAGAGGCCGACCGGCTGGAACTGTCGCTCGACGTGATTGCCGCTACCTTCTCCGACCCGTCGCTTTCCGGCTGGGACGGGTTCGGGCTGGCGATCCAGGCCTATCAGAAGCGGGCGCCTCAGGTGATCGACTATATCGACCAACTCTGCACCACGCATGGCCGGCGGATGATGGTGCGGCTCGTCAAGGGCGCCTATTGGGACACCGAGGTGAAGCGGGCGCAGGAACGGGGGATCGAGGACTATCCGGTCTGGACCCGCAAGCCGGCGACGGATCTTGCCTATCTCGCCTGCGCCCAGCAGCTTCTCGCCAAGCGGGCGCGGATCTTTCCGCAGTTCGCGACCCACAACGCGCTGACCGTCTCGACCATTCTGGAGCTCGCCGGCCCCGACCGCACCGGCTTCGAATTCCAGCGGCTGCACGGAATGGGCGAGGCGCTTTACGACGACCTGCTCGAAAGCAACGACCGGATCGCCTGCCGCATCTATGCGCCGGTCGGCGGTTATCGCGACCTGCTCGCCTATCTCGTCCGCCGGCTTCTCGAAAACGGCGCCAACTCCTCCTTCGTGGCGGTTGCCGGCGACAAGCAGGTACCGGTCGAAAAGCTGCTCGAACGACCGGCCGCGCGGCTTGGCCTCGATGACGGCATCAGCGCCCGGCACAAGCAGATCCCCCTGCCCTCCGATATCTACGGCCGCCGCAAGAACAGCTCCGGTTTCGAATTCGGCCACCGGGTCGAGCTCGAGCGGCTGATGGCGAGCGTCTCCAGATCGTGGGGCGAGGTGAAGGCGGGGCCGCTGGTGGCGGGCGTCGCCTCCAGGGCTGAGGAAAAGCCGGTTCGGTCTCCTTCCGACCGGTCGAAAATTGTCGGCACGGTGCGCGATGCGACGCCGGCAGATGTGGATGCCGCCTTCACTGCTGCGGCCAAGGCTTTCCGGGCCTGGTCGCGCCAGCCGGTGGAAATCCGCGCCGCCTGCCTGGAGCGGGCCGCCGGGCTGATGGAGGAAAACCGCGACCGGCTGCTGGCGCTGCTTGCCGCCGAGGCCGGCAAGACGCTGGATGACGGGATCGCCGAAATCCGTGAGGCGGTGGATTTCTGCCGCTACTACGCCGACAAGGGCCGCGAGCTGTTCGCCATGCCGAGCCTGATGCCGGGTCCGACCGGCGAGGACAACCGCCATTTCTGGCGCGGGCGCGGGGTATTCGGCTGTATCTCGCCATGGAATTTCCCGCTGGCGATCTTCCTCGGGCAGATCTCGGCGGCGCTGGTGGCCGGCAATACGGTCGTCGCCAAGCCGGCGCCGCAGACGCCGCTGATCGCTCATGAGGCGATCAAGCTGTTCCACCAGGCCGGCATTCCGGCCGAAGTGCTGGCGCTGGTGCCGGGCGGCCCGGATGTCGGCTCGGCGATCACCGCGCATCCCAAACTTGCCGGCATCGCCTTCACCGGTTCCACGAAGACGGCGCATGCGATCAACCGGGCGCTGGCCGCCAAGGACGGGCCGATCGTGCCCTTTATCGCCGAGACCGGCGGCATCAACGCGATGATCGTCGATGCGACGGCACTTTCGGAACAGGTGGCGGACGATGTCGTCGTTTCCGCCTTCCGCTCGGCCGGCCAGCGCTGCTCGGCACTGCGCATCCTCTTCCTGCAGGAGGATGTCGCCGACGGTATGCTGAAGATGATCGAAGGGGCGGCGGCCGAACTCAATCTCGGCGATCCGGCAAAACAGAATACCGATGTCGGGCCGATCATCGACGAGAACCAGAAAAAAACGCTGGCCGACCACATCTCGGACATGCGAGCCAGAAAACAGAAGATACGGTATGCCGGAGGCGCGCCCACGACCGGCAATTTCTTCGCCCCCCATATCATCGAACTCGACAGCGCCGCGGTACTGACCAAGGAAGTGTTCGGGCCGGTCCTGCATGTGGTGCGCTGGAAGGCGAAGGAGTTCGACAAGGTGCTTTCGGCGATCGACGCCACCGGCTACGGCCTGACGCTCGGTATCCACAGCCGCATCGAGGCGACGATCCGCAAGGTGACGGAGGCGCTCGATACCGGCAACGTCTATGTCAACCGCAACATGATCGGCGCCGTGGTCGGCACACAGCCTTTCGGCGGCTCCGGCCTTTCCGGCACCGGCTTCAAGGCGGGCGGCCCTGCCTATCTGATGCGGTTTGCCGAAGAGCAGGTGATCTCCGTCAACACCGCTGCCGCCGGCGGCAACGCCAGCCTGATCGCAATCGGGGAAGGGTGAGGAACGGTCTGGCGCAGCCGGAGCAATCGATCCAGTGAATCGATTGCAGTGACGAACGCGCGGAGCGAAAGCGAGGCGCCGGGAGGCGGCTGCGTTTCAGGGGACGCAGCGTCTAGCGCCGCGAGATAGCACGACTACCCAGAACCAAAAGGCTCGGAGCGATCCGGGCCTTCTTGCATTCGGTCCTGTTGTATTTTTGCCATCGGGCCAGCCTCGCATAAATATGATGATTAGAGTCATGTTTTAATAATTGACAATAACACTCATGTTTTCTAATGGCATGAATAAGGCATTTTCTGCCTCCCGCCACATTCTTGCCAGAATTGAAAAAGGGCCGCCGCCTTTCCGGTGCGTTCGCGCGCGCCGACGGTTTCGTGTGCCCCGTTGAAAGGACAGTCATGGTCACCCGGCGTCTGCGATCCACCCTTGCCACCTGCACCGCGCTCGCGGTGCTTTCCCTCGCCTGCGGCGCGGCCGCCCAGCAGGCTACCCAGCCGCAGACGGACACGACGCTGAAGCCGATCGTGCTCAAGGGGAAACGGGTGAAGGCGGGCGATCCCGAGAGCACGCCGCTCGCCACGCAAACCACCGAAACGCAGATCGAGAACAAGCAGATCCGCAGTATCGAGGACCTGGGCCGCGCGATAGATCCTGGCGTGAACTTCAGCCGTGCGACGAACTCGCTGAACATCCGCGGTCTGGAAGGCAGCCGTGTCACGACACTCGTCGATGGTATTCCGTTGACCTACCTGCGTGACAACGCGCGCAGCAATAACGGCGGCGCCGACGCCATTGATTTCTTTGCGCTGACGACAGTCAATGTCGTGAAGGGCGGGGATTCGAGCCGCCTAGGCGACGGGGCGCTCGGGGGCGCGCTTCTGGTTCGCACCCTGGAGCCGGAAGACCTCATCGGCGAAGGCAGGGATTGGGGCGGCAAGGTCGGCACTGGCTATGACAGCATGGACAAGAGCTGGTACGGAGGCGCCGCGGTGGCCAAGAAGATCGAGAACACCTCGATCATGTTTCTGGGTACCTACAAGAAGGGTCATGAGCGCCAGAACCACGGTTCGGTCGGGGGCTTCGGCCCGACACGCACGGCGACCAATCCGGCCGACTACGATCAGAGCAACCTGCTGTTCAAGCTGCGTCAGGATACCGAATCCGGTCATCGGTTCGGCTTCACCGCTGAGCGTTTCTCGACCGAGAAGGATATCGATCTGCGCCAGGCGCAGACGCTGACCGGCACCTATCGTCCCGGAAACCACGAATCCGGCGAAGAAAACCGCCGCACACGCGTTTCGCTCGACTACGAATACGACGCGCCGAGCACTGACGGACTGATCGACGCTGCCCAGGCGACGCTTTACTGGCAGCGTCAGGAGCGGGCGCTTACCCAGGATTCGTTCCGCTTTACGACAGTTCCCGGCGTCTACACGCGCGACAACCAGATAGAAGAAGCCGGCGTCGGCTTTACCGGCTTCCTGGACAACAACTTCCGGACGGGAACGGTCGACCACGTCTTTACGCTCGGCACGAACCTCTTCCTGTCGAGGGCAGAGCAATATTCCGCGGGCGTCGACTCATGCCCGGCCGCGCCGCCCTATGTCGGTGTCTTCGCGGGGTGCGCCATGCTGCACACCAATCAAGCGGATATGCCGGATGTGGACAGCACCAAGATCGGCATCTACGCCCAAGACCGCATGACGTTTGGCGACAGCGGCTTCTCGTTGACGCCAGGCCTGCGTTTCGACTGGTATGATCATTCGCCGAGGAACACTCCCTCTTTCACGAATAATGCATCCAACCCTTCCATGCCGGGCGGTTCGCAGGATAGCGCACTTTCACCCAAGTTGCTGGCCGAATACCAGCTTAATGATGACGTCACGCTTTTCGCCCAATGGGCCATGGGCTTCCGTTCGCCCACGGCGACCGAGCTTTATCTGAGCTATGGAAGCGTCGGCAGCTACGCGTCGATCGGCAATCCCGATCTGGAGCCGGAGACCAGCAGCGGGTTCGAAGTGGGCTCACGCCTGGGCGACGACAATTTCGGCGGTTCGGTGAACTTCTTCTATACCCGCTATAAGAACTTCATCGATGGACGGAACCTGACGGCTGCGGAAATCACCGCTCGGGGTCTCAACCCGCTCGATTACCAATTCTTCCAGCAGCAGATCAACCTGTCCAAGGTCGAAATCTTCGGGGCAGAGTTCTCGGCTCACAAGCGCTTTGACAGCGGCTTCAACGTCCGCGCCGGGCTGGCATTCACACGCGGTATCGATCTCGTCAACCACACCCACCTCGCTTCCGTCGCACCGGTCAAGGCAATCGTCGGCGCGGGATACGAGACTGAGACCTGGGGCGTCGACGTGCTGTGGACCGGTGTCGGCAACGTCTCCTACAAGTCCAGCGCCACCTACAAGGCAGCGGGTTACGGGCTTGTCGACCTGACGACGTGGTGGGAGCCCGAGCAAATCAAAGGCCTGCGCATCAATGCCGGCATCTACAACCTGCTCGACAAGAAGTATTGGGATGCACTCAACAACAAGGGCACGACGGTACCGCCGGCCACCGCAGACTACTATTCCGAACCCGGCCGCACCTTCAAACTCTCGCTGACCCAACGGTTCTGATCCAGACAAAGGGGCGGGGGCGCCTGAGAAGGGTGGTGCGAGCGATCGCGCCGCCCTTTTCCTTGTGCACGCTCCCGGCAGCTATCCGGTTGCGGCTATTCACATAGCCTTTCCTTCGCTAACCATAACCCCAAGGACATGTTTGATCCGAAAGCACTTGGGGGAGCGAAGCTATGGCAGAGGTCAGATCCGACATTGAAATCGCACGCGCCGCGAAAAAGAAGCCGATCGTGGAGATCGGCGCGAAGCTCGGGATTCCCGTCGAGGCGCTCGCTCCCTACGGTCATGACAAGGCGAAGGTCGGGGCGGAGTTCATCGCGTCGCTTTCGGGAAAGAAGGACGGCAAGCTGATCCTCGTGACCGCCATCAACCCGACGCCGGCGGGCGAGGGGAAGACGACGACCACCGTCGGCCTCGGCGACGGGCTGAACCGGATCGGCAAACGAGCCGTCATCTGCGTGCGCGAGCCGTCGCTCGGGCCGTGTTTCGGGGTCAAGGGCGGGGCGGCTGGCGGCGGGTATGCGCAGGTCATTCCGATGGAAGACATCAACCTGCATTTCACCGGCGATTTCCACGCCATCACGTCCGCCCATAACCTGCTGTCGACAATGATCGACAACCATATCTACTGGGGCAATGCCGAGAACATGGATACCCGGCGGATCAGCTGGCGGCGGGTGATGGACATGAACGACCGGGCGCTACGCCAGACGGTCGTATCGCTTGGCGGCGTCGCCAACGGTTTTCCGCGCGAGAGCGGCTTCGATATCACCGTCGCCTCGGAAGTGATGGCGATCCTGTGCCTGGCGGCCGACCTCAAGGACCTCGAAAGGCGGCTCGGCGACATCGTCATCGGTTACCGGTTCGACCGCTCGCCGGTGTTTGCCCGTGACCTCAAGGCCGACAAGGCGATGACGGTGCTGTTGAAGGACGCGATGCAGCCGAACCTGGTGCAGACGCTCGAAAACAATCCGGCTTTCGTGCATGGCGGGCCGTTCGCCAATATCGCCCATGGCTGCAATTCGGTGATCGCTACCCGCACGGCGCTGAAGCTCGGCGATTATGTGGTGACGGAAGCGGGTTTCGGGGCCGATCTCGGCGCCGAAAAGTTCTTCGACATCAAGTGCCGCAAGGCGGGGCTGAAGCCGGATGCGGCCGTTATCGTCGCCACCGTGCGGGCGTTGAAGATGAACGGCGGGGTGAGAAAAGAGGATCTGGGCCAGGAAAATGTCGAGGCGCTGAAGCGGGGTGCTGCCAATCTCGGCCGCCATATCGCCAATGTGCGGAAGTTCGGCGTGCCGGTGGTCGTTGCCATCAACCATTTCACCTCGGATACGGAGGACGAGATCGCCGCCGTCAAGGACTACGTGGCCCGGCACGGTGCGGACGGCATCGTCTGCCGGCACTGGGCGGAAGGGTCTGCCGGCATCGAGGAGCTTGCCCTCAAGGTGGTCGAGCTTGCCGAGGGCGGCCAGGCAAAATTCCAGCCGCTCTATCCCGATCACCTGCCGCTTCTCGAAAAGATCGAGATCATCGCCTCGAAGATCTATCACGCCGGCGAAGTCACCACCGACCGGGGCGTGCGCGACCAGCTGAAGGCCTGGGAGGAGCAGGGTTACGGCGACCTGCCGATCTGCATCGCCAAGACGCAATATTCCTTCTCCACCGACCCCGCTCTGCGTGGCGCGCCGGAGGGCCATGTGGTGCATGTGCGCGAAGTGCGGCTTTCGGCCGGCGCCGGTTTCGTCGTCGCGATCACCGGCGAGATCATGACCATGCCCGGCCTGCCGCGCGTGCCGTCCGCGGAACGCATCTTTCTGAACGAGGATGGTTTCGTGGAGGGGCTGTTCTGAGGGCTTGAGCGCCCGAGCCGGCTCGTGTTAAAGCTTATCCGTCGAAAAAGGCAGGGCCGGATATGGTAAGCACGGCCCCTTCCGCAAGGAAGCTCTGATCCTTCGGTCCACCGTTGAGAACCCGCGACGAGAAACGGCACATCCCGTGCCGCTCTCGGCGGATTCTCGTGGCTTTTTTAGCGTCGCGTACCGCCGGGTAACCTTGCGAGAAAACGATGCGTATGAACCATATCGATATCCACGTGCCCGACGTTGCGGCAACCACTGCCTTCCTCGTCCGGCATTTCGGCCTGACTCTGCGTGAGATGCGCGGTGGGAGCGGCCTTGCCATCCTCAACGACGCTTCCGGCCTCGAAATCGTCGTCAGCCAGCCGGTCGAAAAATTCGGCGGGGCCGAGCAGCAGGCGCTCGGGGTCGTCACCTATCATCTCGGCTTCATCCAGCCGGAGAGAGCCGAAGTCGACAGGCTCTACCGGGAACTGAAGGATGGCGATGCCGAGCTGGTGGGGGAGCCGCGAGAGATGCGCGGCGGGTATCTCTTCTATTGCCTGGCACCCGGCCGGGTGATGATCGAGGTAGGGTGGCGGGGGTAGAGCTGTGGCTTGTTCCTCGGCCGCATCAGTGTGGCATTGCGAGGAACGGAGACGGTGCGGCATATGTCCTTCTCCCCGCTTGCGGGGAGAAGGTGCCGGCAGGCGGATGAGGGGCCGCTATCCCTCGGCTGCCGGCATGAATTTCAGATCCGGCGCATCCTCAGGTTCATTCAACCTGCCCTCCAGAATCGCGACAATGGTCTCCAACACAGATTCCATTTCAGTTAGCACCGCCACATTCCAGAACCGGACGATCGACCATCCCTCGGCATTCATGAAGCGATCCCGCTGCCTGTCGTAATCGCTATTGGCGTGTTGGCTTCCATCCACCTCGATAACCAGCTTTCGATCCCGGCAAGCAAAATCCGCAAAGTAGCGACCGATCGGAAGCTGTCGGACGAACTTGAATCCATTCAGTCGCCGGGCGCGCAACTCTTCCCAAAGCTTTGCCTCCGAAACATTGTCGTAACGGCGCAACGAGCGGGCACGAGTAGTCGTGTTTGTTTTTGATTCCCGCATTGCAAGTTGCCCCTCATCCGCCTGCCGGCACCTTCTCCCCGTTGAAACGGGGAGAAGGAAATATGCCGCGCCATCGTCTCAATCTCAATGTCTGTGTGGCCGGAATGCGCGTTATGCGTGCGTTGTGGCGGGCGACATGCCGTCTACCGGCAATACCGATACCCGTCCTTCCGCTCGAGCACATCGAGATGAAGGTGGTTCTGGTGGGCGGCGTCGCTGCCCGGTGACAGGACGGTGGTGAAGTGGAGGCAGGCGCCTGCTGTCGCGGTGCGCTGGAACGCGCCTTCCATGGTCGAGTCCTCGGCCCGAGGCTTCATCTCCAACTTCTCGCCGTTGTCGAGCTTGAAGGCGGCGACGTCGAAGGCGTTGCCGCGGGCGTGTTCGGAAATCTTGCCCGTCGAGGCGCTGTTGCGCAGACGGCAGGCGTAGGTGGAGCCGGGCACTAGCCCGGTGATCCTGCGGCCCGGCATGGCGATGTCGAGCGCCGGCTGAACCGTGTCCTTCAGCCAATGCGCCAGGCTGACCGCCGTCTTGCAGCGCATCGTCGCGCCGCCGACCTCGACCCCCGGCAGGACTGCGGCGACGTCGATCGGGCTTTCGATGCCGCAGCCATTGCCCTCGTCGATCGGATCGGTCGGTTCGAATTTCGCGCCGAGCGAGGTGAGTTCGGCAAGGCAGGCCTTCAGCTCCTCGGGCTCTTCCTTGACAAGCGGAGGCGGCGGTGGCGGTGGAGGAGCTTCGGCCTTCTGCTCGTCCGGTTGCTTGCCGTCCTCCGTGGTCTCCTCAGGCTTCGCTGCATCCGCTCCGGGGGTCACCGCCTGGTCGGGTCTGTCGGCCGTCTGCGCGTCGGCAGCCGCAGTACCCGGTTTCGGCAGCGGCGTTGGAACTTCCGCCTCATGTGCCGGTTCGGTGGCGGTCCCGGGTTGCTCGACGACAGGCGGAGTTGGCGGCGGGCCTTGCGGATTTTCGCTCGGCCGGTTCTGCGCCGCGGGTGGCGGGGCCTCGGGAAGGGCGGGCTTGGCGGTGTTCTCCGCCTGCCGGCTTGCATTGTTCGGCTTCTGTACGTCCTCGACAGGCTTCGGGAGCGGCAGTGGAACGTCTTCCAGTGCCGGCGGTTGGGGCACTGCGCCGCTTGCCTGCGATTTTGGCGACGCGCGGCGACGCGGTGCGCGGTCACGCGATCCGCCGTCCTGCAGAATGCGGGTCAGGAAATTCACCTCCACGACGCCCGCCGGAACGCCGGAATGCTGCGCCTGCGGTATCGGTCTTTCGGGCGGCACACCCGCCCCGACCATCAGGGGCAGGCCTGCCAGAATTGCGATCCACGAATGCTGCATGCCGTATCCTTCTCGGATGCGTTTCTTCGGTCCTTGCGGGACTATAAACGCCGATCGCCGGTTTTGGTCGCATCGGACGCCAGAATTCCGTTTCCCGGTCATGGAAATTTGCTTGCACGGCTCGAAAAGCCAAGCTAACAATTCGGCCCATGATAAATTCGATGAACATCGCTAACTGGTGGCCGGCACGCTCAACGCGGCCTTGACCAGTCATGTCCATCGACAAGACCACAAGCCGCCCGGGACCCGAGGCGGCTTTTTTGTTATCCGCCGCAGGCCCCCGGGCAAAGACATTGGAGAGGCAGGACAATGGTAACGATCATTCGGGATGACGGTTCGGAAGTCTACGAGACGAGGGGCGGGATTGCGGTCAGCAGGCAGCGGCGCGCAGCGCCCTATGCGGATGCGATCTCCTCCTATGTCGACAGGCTCGACGAACGGCGCGGCGCGGTATTTTCCTCCAACTATGAATATCCGGGCCGCTATACCCGCTGGGATACCGCGATCGCCGATCCGCCGCTCGGGATCTCCTCGAATGGCCGCAGGGTGTGGATTGAGGCCTTCAACGGCCGCGGCGAGGTGCTGCTCGGTTTCGTCGAGGACAAGCTGAAGACGGTAACCGAACTGACGCTCGGGGAGCGGACGGCCCGGCGCCTCGATCTCACCGTCAACGAGCCGACGCGCGTGTTCACCGAGGAAGAGCGCTCGAAGATGCCGACGGTGTTTTCCGTGCTGCGGGCAATCGTCGACCTGTTCCATTCGGAAGCGGATTCGGCGATCGGCCTGTTCGGCGCCTTCGGTTACGACATCGCCTTCCAGTTCGACGCGATCAAGCTTTCGATGCAGCGGCCGGAAGACCAGCGCGACATGGTGCTTTTCCTGCCTGATGAAATTCTCGTCGTCGACCACCATGCGGCGAAGGCCTGGATCGACCGCTATGACTTTTCCAAGGACGGCGTGACGACGGAAGGCAAGGACCAGGAGATCGCACCCGACCCGTTCCAGCGCAATGATACGATACCGCCGAAGGGCGATCATCGGCCCGGCGAATATGCGGCGCTCGTCACCAAGGCGAAGGAAAGCTTTCGTCGCGGCGACCTGTTCGAAGTGGTGCCGGGGCAGAAGTTCATGGAGCGCTGCGACTCGAAGCCTTCGGAAATCTCCAACCGGCTGAAGGCGATCAATCCGTCGCCCTATTCCTTCTTCATCAATCTCGGCCATCAGGAATATCTGGTCGGCGCCTCGCCGGAAATGTTCGTGCGGGTGTCGGGCCGGCGTATCGAGACATGCCCGATTTCGGGCACGATCAAGCGCGGCGAAGACCCGATCGCCGACTCGGAGCAGATCCTCAAGCTCCTGAACTCCAAGAAGGACGAGTCCGAGCTCACCATGTGCTCGGATGTCGACCGAAACGACAAGAGCCGCGTCTGCGAGCCGGGGTCGGTGAAGGTGATCGGCCGCCGGCAGATCGAGATGTATTCGCGGCTCATCCATACCGTCGACCATATCGAAGGGCGCCTCAGGCCCGACATGGACGCGTTCGACGGTTTTCTCAGCCACGCCTGGGCCGTCACAGTCACCGGTGCGCCAAAACTTTGGGCGATGCGGTTCATCGAGAACCACGAAAAGAGCCCGCGCGCCTGGTATGGCGGGGCGATCGGCATGGTCGGTTTCAACGGCGACATGAATACCGGGCTGACGCTGCGCACCATCCGCATCAAGGACGGCATTGCCGAGGTGCGCGCCGGCGCGACGCTGCTCAACGACAGCGATCCGAACGAGGAAGAAGCCGAAACCGAACTGAAGGCCTCCGCCATGCTGACAGCGATCCGTGATGCAAAGGCCGGCAATGCGGCGAAGGCCGGCCGCGACGTGGCGCGGGTGGGGCAGGGGGTCAAGATCCTGCTCGTCGACCACGAGGACAGTTTTGTCCATACGCTCGCCAACTACTTCCGCCAGACGGGGGCGACTGTCTCGACCGTGCGCACGCCGGTGCCGGAAGAAGTGTTCGACCGCTTCGATCCGGATCTCGTCGTGCTCTCGCCCGGACCTGGCAATCCGAAGGATTTCGACTGCAAGGCGACCATCAAGATGGCGCGGTCGAAGGGCCTGCCGATCTTCGGCGTCTGCCTCGGCCTGCAGGCACTGGCCGAAGCCTATGGCGGCGAATTGAGGCACCTGGCGCTGCCGATGCACGGCAAGCCGTCGCGCATCCGGGTGCTGGAGCCGGGCATCGTCTTCTCGGGGCTCGCGAAGGAAGTGACCGTCGGGCGCTACCACTCGATCTTCGCCGATCCGAAGACGCTGCACCCGGATTTCATGATCACCGCCGAAAGCGAAGACGGCACGATCATGGGTATCGAGCACGTCAAGGAACCGGTGGCGGCGGTGCAATTCCATCCGGAATCGATCATGACGCTTGGCGGCGATGCCGGCATGCGGATGATCGAAAACGTCGTGGCGCATCTGTCGCGGCGGGCAAAGACCAAGGCGGCGTAAGGTGTTATCCGAGACCATCCCGATCGAATCCATCCGCGAAGAGCATATCGAGAGCTTTCACAAGGCGCTCGACATGGTCTCGCGCGAGCGAAAATACCTGAGCTTCCTGGAGGCGCCGCCGCTTGAAGACGTGCGGCCCTTCGTGCTCGACAACATCGAGAACGGCCATCCGCAGGTCGTCGCCGTCGTCGATGGAGAAGTAGTCGGCTGGTGCGACATCCGCCGGCATCCCCGCCCGACCGCCGCCCATTGCGGCACGCTCGGCATGGGCATCATTCCCGGTTATCGCGAAAAAGGCCTCGGCACTCGGCTGATCCGCGCTGCAATCGGGCAGGCTCGGGACCGCGGCTTCCACCGTGTCGAACTGCATGTCCATGCCGACAATCCGCGCGCCATCGCGCTTTATGAAAAGGTCGGGTTTGTGCGCGAGGGCGTGGCGCGGGATGCGGTGAGGATCGACGGGCGGTTTGTCGACAGTATCAGTATGGCAGTGATCATAGGGTAGGTGGTCCAGAAAGGTATCATTGAATGATACCTTTCTGTTGACTATTGTTGGTATCTCTCTATGATACGTTCATCGGGAGGCCAGCCGTGATCCGATCGTACAAAGACAAGCTTACCCGCTCGATCGATGACGGTACGGTCAGGAAAGGTTTTCCTCCCGATCTTGTTCGTCGCGCCCAGCAACTGCTGACGGTGTTGAATGCGGCCACCTCTTTGGAAGATCTCCGTTCTCCTCCAGGCAATCGCCTGGAAAAACTCTCGGGAGATCGGGAAGGGCAGTATTCCATCCGCATCAACAAGCAGTGGCGGATTTGCTTCGTCTGGACAGAAGCTGGGCCGGAGGAGGTCGAGATTGCCGACTATCACTAAGCCCACCACGGCACACAGGAGACCGCTATGAGTGTCAGCAACCTTCCGCCGATCCATCCCGGCGAGATTCTGCGTGATCTCTATCTGGAGCCGCTGGAGATGACGCCCTATGCACTGGCCAAGAAACTCAATGTCCCACGCACCCGAATAGAGCGTATCGTCGCGCAGAAGACCGGGATCACCTCGGATACAGCGTTGCGGTTAGCCAAGTTCTTCAAGACCTCTCCGGAATTCTGGATGAATTTGCAGAACAGTTTCGATCTCAAGATCGAGGCCGAGAACCTCAAGGACGAACTTGAGCATATTCCGGAATACGAAGCGGCCGCGTAGTGGCCTTTCGCATTCGCAGACCGTGCCGGTTTGGCTAACTCGGCACTATTCAGCGGCACCCGCCAACAGCGAAGCCTCCGCCGCCGCCGGCAACCTCTCGCATGTTTCCGCGAACAGCTTCTCGCTCAAGAAATCGACCAGCACCCGGACTTTCGGCGACAGGTGGCGGCTGGAGGGCCAGAGGAGGTGGAACTGGCCGGGGGCGTTGAGGTGCTCGTCGAGGATGGTCCGCAGCCGGCCATCGGCGATTGGTTGCCTTGCCAAAAAATCCGGCATGCAGCCAATGCCGAGGCCGGCGATGACGGTGTGGCGGAGCGCCTCCATGTTGTTGCAGGTGAGCGCCGTGCGCAGGCGCGGTTCGGCGCCTTCGGGCGGCAGGGTGATCGGCAAATCCTGGATCTTACGGCTGTTCGGATAGCGGAAACGGATCGCCAGATGGCCGTCGAGTTCGCGCGGGCATTCGGGAGTGCCGTGGCGTTCGAGGTAGGAAGGCGCGGCGCAGAGAAGCATCTGGAAAGGCCTGAGTGTCCGTGACATCAGCCGTGAATCCGGCAGGTTGCCGCTGCGGATCGCCACGTCGACCTCTTCGTCGATCAGGTCCACGACCCGGTCGTTGAAATCGAAATCGAGTTCGATCTCAGGATAACGCTCGACGAATTCCGGCAGCACCGGCAGCAGGAGATGATAGGTGACGATCGGGGCGCTGACGCGGAGCTTTCCGCGCGGCACGGCGACGGCACTCGCCAGCGACGCTTCGGCATCGTTGAGGTCGTCGAGCACGCGGCGGCACCGTTCGTGGAATAGCCGGCCCTCTTCGGTCAGCCGCAGGCTGCGCGTCGAGCGCTGGAAAAGCCGGACGCCGAGTTCCCTTTCCAGATTGGTGACGGCCTTGCCGACTGCCGAAGCCGACAGGCCGAGCACGCGGCCGGCGGCGACGAAACTGCCGAGGTCGGCGGTGCGCACGAAGGCCGTCAGTCCACCCAGACGATCCAATAGCGTCTCCCATTCGAGCGTTTTCTTCCGCCATATAAGGAACGGACCGGGGATTTTCCAAGCATTGCATCGGATTTATCTTGTGTTGGTGACATAAAGCCCTCCGGCCGGGTGGGTCCAAGGCGGTGGCTTCTCCCAAGGGCCGCCCGCCTTCCTCATTGCTCCAACACAGCGGAATCTCGGATATGAGAGACAACACACATGCTGTAATGGCAGCCGGACGGCTGTTCGTTCTGATCGCAGTCTGCTGCGCGGCGGTTGCCATGCCGCTGACCTTTACCGGCACGGCCGTCGGCCTTCCCGCCATCAGCCGTGCGCTCGGCGGCAGCCCGATCGCCCTCAACTGGGTCACCAATGCCTTCATGCTTTCCTTCGGCAGCACGCTGATGGCTGCCGGCGCGCTCGCCGACAGTTACGGGCGCAAGCGGATTTTCCTGAGCGGCCTCGGCATTTTCGCGCTGTTCTCGACGGGTCTCGCCTTCGCGGGCGATATCGTCTGGTTCGATGTGCTGCGGGCGCTGCAGGGCATCGGCGCGGCAGCCGCCTTTTCCGGCGGCATGGCGTCGCTCGCCCAGGAATTCGACGGCGCGGCGCGGCTCAGGGCATTCAGCATCGTCGGCGCGAGTTTCGGCATCGGGCTCGCCTTCGGGCCGATCGCGTCAGGCTGGATGATCGCCATGTTCGGATGGCCGGCGATTTTCGTATTGGTGGTCGCCCTTGCGGTGATCGCCTTCGTTCTCGGCGCGATCTTCATGCAGGAATCACGCGATCCGGACGCGTCCGGCCTCGATTGGAAGGGCGCGCTCAGCTTCACGGCGGCGCTGACCGCTCTGACCTTCGGCGTGCTGCAGGCGCCGGAAAGCGGCTGGAGCGATCCGCTCGTGATCGTCATGCTGCTGGCGGCAGTCATGCTTTTCCTGGCCTTTGGCCGGATCGAACGGACCGTGGCGCGGCCGATGCTCGACCTCACGCTGTTCCGTTATCCGCGTTTCGTCGGCGTGCAATTGCTGGCGGCGGCGCCGGCCTATGCTTTCGTGGTGCTGCTCATCCTCCTGCCGGTGCGGTTCATCGGCATCGAGGGCATGGACGAGATCGCCGGCGGGCGGATGATGATCGCGCTCTCCGGGCCGCTCCTCGTCCTGCCGATCGCCGCCGGCCTGCTGACGCGCTGGTTCGCGCCGGCGACGATTTGTGGCGCCGGGCTTGCGATCTCGGCGGCTGGCCTGTTCTGGCTCAGCCGGTTCCCGGTCGGCTCGGAGCCAATACTGCTGATTGCGCCGCTCCTGACGATCGGGGTCGGCATCAGCCTGCCTTGGGGCCTGATGGACGGTCTTGCCGTCAGCGTCGTGCCGAAGGAAAGAGCCGGCATGGCGACTGGCATCTTCAGCACCACGCGCGTGGCCGGCGAAGGTGTTGCGCTTGCGGTGGTGACGGCGGTGCTTTCGGCGCTCACCAGCGCGAACCTCGGCAGCGATACCGGTGACCAGGCGGGCGCGATCGCGCAGCGGTTGGTGACCGGCGACCTGCGGGAAGCCGCGGAGCTTCTGCCGTCGATCAACCAGGCGGCCTTGCTGCAGGGGTATGGCGACGGGTTTTCGTCGCTCCTGTGGCTGCTGACCGCGATCACGGCGCTGACAGCAGTGGTGGTGTCCTTCTTTCTCGGGCGGGGAAGCGAGACGGTGGAGGAACTCGAGGAGGAGGAGGAAGTGGTCACCGCGATGCAATCCGACAAGGCGCGATTGGGCCAGCCGGCCCTTTGACAAACCCGCTCATCTGAGCGATATGCAGACTATTCGAAACCGCCGGAGCGAAATCATCTCGCTCCGGCGGTTTCGCCGTTTTGGGCCTCCGGTCCTGCAAATCATTCGCACGCGCAAAAAGGAAGACATCGTGCCGAGGGAAGTCAAAATCGTCGAGCGGCTGGCCTTCTGGGGCATGCCGCTGTCGCTCGGCGTCATGTCCTTGAAGATGCTGGCCTGGTGGGTGACGGGTTCCGTCGCTCTGCTGTCGGACGGGCTGGAATCCTTCGTCAACGTCGCTGCCGCCTTCATCGCCTATTTCGTCATCCGCTATGCGCAGCGGCCGGCCGACCACGACCATCAGTTCGGCCATCACAAGGCGGAATACATGTCGGCGGTGGTCGAAGGCGGGTTGATCATCGTCGCGGCGATCCTGATCATCAGCGAGGCCTGGGACGGGCTTTTTGCGCCGAGACTTCCGGATGCGCCGGTGCTCGGCCTTGCGATCAACGGGCTTGCGGCGGTCATCAATGCGTTCTGGGCAACAACCCTGATCCGGATCGGTACCGCCCATTATTCGCCGGCGATGGCGGCCGATGGCCAGCACATCATGTCCGACGTGGTCACCTCGGCCGGGGTCTTTGTCGGCCTCATCCTGGCCATTGCAACAGGTTATGCGATCCTCGACCCGGTGCTCGCCATCCTGGTCGCGATCAACATTCTCTGGCAGGGCTACAAGGTGATCGCCCATTCGATCGGAGGGCTGATGGACCGGGCGCTGGAGCCGGACGAAGAGGCGGCGGTGCGCGAGGCGATTGCCACCCATTCGGTCGGCGCGCTCGGCGTCCATGATCTCAAGTCGCGCCGGGCCGGGGCTGCCGCCTTCATCGATTTTCATCTGGTCGTACCGGCCGACATGAGCGTCGAAGAGGCGCATGTGATCTGCGACCGCTTGGAAGATGCGATCAAAGAGATTATTGCGGGCGCCACGTTGGCGATCCATGTGGAGCCCGAAAGCGAAAATCCGCATGGACAGAAGGTCGAATTCGAAGGAACAGGCAAATGACGATGACCGATGTCACCGGGCTCTCGCAGCTCGGATCCCAGGTTGAGGCTCCGCAGAGCCCGGAGACCGCGGTGCTGGAAAGGGTGCCGAACGGCAACCAGGGCACCGATTACGTGGTGCGCTTCACGGCGCCGGAATTCACCTCGCTCTGCCCGATGACTGGCCAGCCGGATTTTGCCCATATCGTCATCGACTATATTCCGGACGGGTTCCTGGTGGAGTCGAAGTCGCTGAAGCTGTTCCTGCATTCCTTCCGGAACCACGGCGCGTTCCATGAGGATTGCTCGATCTATATCGCCAAGCGGATCGTCGACCTGCTCGCCCCGAAGTGGCTCAGGATCGGCGCCTACTGGTATCCGCGCGGCGGTATCCCGATCGACGTGTTCTGGCAGACGGGCGAGGCCCCGGCCGGCGTGTGGCTGCCGGAGCAGGGGGTTGCGACGTATCGGGGACGTGGGTGAGGAACGGTCCGGCGCAGCCGGAGCAATCGATCCAGTGAATCGATTGCAGTGACGAACGCGCTGAGCCGAAGCGAAGCGCCGGAATGGCGCGGCGCGCCCCGCTCACACGTCCATCGAATCGTCGCTGCCCAAATCGCTGTTGTCGAAATCCGCCTGGTCGTCGGAAAAGTCGTCGTTGCCGTAACCGGCTTGCTGAAGGCCGGAATTGTCGGCTGCGTCATTGGTGTTGGCGGCGGTGCTTTTGTCATCCGAGGCCTGGCGGATCGCGTCATCGCCGAAATAGTTGTTGTTGATGACGGTTTCCTCGCCCGGGGCGTTGCCGCTGCCGAACGGGTTCGCACCGGCGAGTGGCGAGCCCCAGCCGAGCGAGTTCATGTGGCTGCCGAAAATACCAGACAGCGAATTGGCGAGCAGCATGCCGCCCGCGACGCCCGCTGCTGTGCCGAGCGCGCCGCGCAGGAAGCTGCCGCCGGCTGACGGGACGGATGTCTGGCCGCTCCAGGGGGCGGCCGAGGGCGGGGACCCACGATACCCGTCGTCATAGTCGCTGCCGGTGCGGTAGCTCTGACGCGGGGCGGTACCCCATGGGCCGGATTGGGGGCCTACCTGGGGACCGGGACCGGTTCGAAGACCGGGCTGCGGGGCGGGGGACTGCTGGGCCTGGCCGGTGCCGAAGATCGAGCTCAGGAACCCGCCGCTCTGTTCGGCACGGTGATGATCGCTGGTCTCCGCTTCGAGCTGGCGGACGCGGTCTTCCAGTTCCTTGATATGGTTGGCCGCGGCTTCCAGGCCCTTTTCCTGCACGATCACGGCCTGGGCCAGATAGTAGGTGGCGTAGGGCTGTTCGCGGGTTGCCTGGTCTATCAAGGTCTCGGCATCCCGGTCGCGCGACGTGGCGGCGGCGGTGCGGATACGGTCGAAAAGGGCAGTCAGAAGCTGGCGTTCTTCCGGTGACATGTTTGCCTCCTTGCAGGCGTTTGCCGTCACCAGGAAGGTAGGCAGGGATTCCGGCATTTCAAAGCCGGAATCCCTTACATTTCGGTAATCTTGGCTAGTTACCGGGGGCTCAGCCGAAGACCAGCGACAGGCCGAGAAGCGCTGTCACGCCCCCGAGGATACGGGCGATATAGGGGCTGAAGCGGGCGATGCCGAGGCCGAGCGCGATGCCCGCTGCATGCAGGAACGCGGTGGCGATCATGAAGCCGATGCCGAACTGCAACGCGCCTGCCGCGCCGAGTTCGCCGCCATGGGCGTGGCCGTGGAACAAGGCGAAGACGCCGACAACGGCAGCCGCCGCCGAAACCGGCAGTTTCGCCGACGTTGCGACGAGCAGGCCAAGGCCGATCACCGAGGCGAGGATCGCCGGTTCGACGAAGGGGAGGCTGGCGCCACCGAGGGCGAGGAGGAAGCCGGCGGCCATGGTGCCGACGAAGGCCAGGGGGATTATCCACAGCGCATTGCGGCTGCTGCCGCGCGCGATCTGTGCCGCCCACAGGCCGACGGCGACCATGACCAGGATATGGTCGGCGCCAAAAAGCGGATGGGAAAAGCCGGCAAGGAACGAGCCGTGCTCGGCCGGGTCGATATGCGCGAAGGCGGGTGCGGTGGCGGCGGCAAGAATGGCGGCGGCGAGCGAAAGGCGTTTCAGCATTTGGGTCCCCTGAAATATGCAAATAAGGAATGGCATCGGAGGATAGGCAAGCGCCTGATGGCTGTCCATCGGCAATTGTCGCGCCAGGACGCTCGGTACTACGTCATTCACCTTAGTCCGTGGAAGGTGCCGTCTTAGACTCTGCGCTCCATTGTTTTACGGCGGCGAACACATTATGTCCGGTATATGAATCTGATGCAGGAGACTCTCAGCGTGCTCGACGACGAAGACGACAAGGACGACAAGACCAAGGAACTGCCGCTCGGCAAGGAAACGGAAGCGAATCTTTTCAAGTCGCGTTCGATCTTCATCTATGGAACGATTACCCAGGAACTGGCGCAGAAGGTCAACACGCAGCTCGTGGCGCTTGCCGCCGCCAGCGACGACGACATCCGCGTCTATGTGAGCTCGCCCGGCGGCCACGTGGAATCGGGCGATTCGATCCATGACATGATCAAGTTCATCAAGCCGAAGGTCTGGATGATCGGTACGGGCTGGGTCGCATCGGCCGGCGCGCTGATCTACGTGTCCGTTCCGAAGGAGCGCCGCATCTGCTTGCCGAACACCCGCTTCCTGCTTCATCAACCGTCCGGCGGCACCCGCGGCATGGCATCCGACATCGAGATCCAGGCCCGCGAAATCATCAAGATGAACGAGCGGCTGAACAGGATCTTTGCGGAAGCAACCGGCCAGTCGGTCGAGAAGATTGCCAAGGACACCGACCGCGACTATTGGCTGTCGGCCGAAGAAGCCAAGACCTACGGCCTGGTTTCGAGGATCGTGACGTCGCAGAGCGAAATCTGATCGCTCTCTCCATCTGAATTGAAAAAAGCCCCGCCGGTTGCCACCGGGGGGGCTTTTTGTTGTTTGCAGGCTCGCGTTGCCCGCGGATGGCCCATGCGGTTCAGGCAACCTGCGGACGCCAGGCGATGACGCCTTCCGTGCGGGCGCGGACGTCGGGAGCGGCAAGGCAGGTGGCGACGGCCTCGTAACCCGGTGCACCCGGGACAGGTGCGACGCGGCTCGGCGGGCTATGGTTGGCGGGGCAGAGGATGATCGCCTCATCCGGTCCGACGGCACCGAGATCGAGGATCGCCGAGGAGCGGGTCATGATGAAGAGCGGACGGGCGCCGGGACCGCGATTGCGCAGATAGACGGAGACTGCTTCCTGCGAGGGCTGGTGCAGACCCTGCTCGATCATGTCGATGACTAGGATGCCGTCCGCGTCGGATTCGATGGCGACGAGGAGGGCGGTGAGCGCAGGCGTTGCCGTAGCGCCCTCCTCGACAAGCCAGGCGAGCGCCTGCTCAACGCGTAGCTTTAGCGCCGAATCGGTTTCCATCCGTGCCCGGGCGTCGGCGGCATCGTTGGCGGCGCGATCGAGATCCACGAAGACCGCGCCCGGAAGATGTTCGGCGATCGCCTTGGAGAACCGGGTCTTGCCGCTGCCGAGCGGGCCGATGATGTAGTTGAGCGGCCTCACGTCCCTGAGCTCAAAGCGTTCGCCGCCCCAGGGCCAGGGAAGGTCGAACGCTGCGACGATCTCGGCCGCCGGACGCGTCAGGCGCGTCAACTCGTGCATCCGCGGCGGTTCGCCGGCGGCTAGGTCCGCGCGCAGAGCGCGGACTTTTTCGACCGTCTCGGCGATCCTGTGGGCTTCCGTTTCAAGCCGCGCCTGATGGGCGGTCAGCGCTGTAGCAAGGTCCTGCGCCTCGCCTTTCAGCACCCGCGCCACCTGTGCGAGGCTGAGGCCAAGGGCTCGCAATGCGGCGATCTCGCCGGCGCGGGCCATTTCGACAGGGCCGTAGGTCCGCCATCCGGCCGCGGTGCGCACCGGGGCGATCAGGCCGCGCTGCTCGTAGAGGCGTAGCGCCTTCGGAGATATGCCGAGCCGCTCGGCCGCGTCGGACGGGTTCAGGTAGCGTGCGGAAGAACTCAAGGAATCACCTCGCCGGTTGTTGACCGCTCCTCCTATCGGGGCAGCCCCAGGGGCCGGGTCAACATCTGTTTTGCGAGGCTCGATTTTTTCCGAAGACAGTTCGCTCAGTCGACCAGCGCCACCGATGGCACGAACCACGTATGGTTGCCTGCCCGCCAGTCCGTCGCAAAAGTGATGAACTCATTGGCCGGCATCGGCTTTGCGAAGACGTATCCCTGCAGGGTCTGGCAGCCGAGGCTGCGCAGGATGTCCACATGTGCTGCCGTCTCCACCCCTTCGGCGACGATCTCGATACCCTGGGAGCGGCCGATCTCGATGATCGAGGCCACCAGCCGGCGCTGCGAGCCGGCGGCTTCGAGCGGTGCAATCAGCTTGCGGTCGATCTTCAGCCGCTTGGGCCCGAGTTCGAGAAGGCTGACGATCGAGGCATGGCCGGTGCCGAAATCGTCGATTTCGATATCGATCCCGAGCGCCTTGAGGTCGAGAATGGCGGATCTCAGTTCCTTGTCCTGATCTTCGAAGGAGATCGATTCGAGAAGTTCGAACGAAAGGGTGCCGGGCGCGATCGGCAGTTCGGCCAGTCGTTTGAACAGCCTCTCGTCCTTCAGGCGCTGCGCCGAGATGTTGACGGAAAGATGCGGGATATCGAGGCCGAGCGCCCTCCATCTCGTCGATTGGAAGAGCGCCTTTTCGAGGATGATGGCATCGATATCGGCCGACCGGTGCAGGCTCTCGGCGATCGCCAGGAAACTGTCCGGCGCCAGCAGGCCGCGTTTGGGATGCTGCCAGCGGGCCAGCGCCTCGACGCCCACTATGTCGAGCGAATGCGCATCGAACTGGGGCTGGAAAAAGGGGATGATCTGGTCGCCTTCGAGCGCGTTCAGGAACTCGTCGGACATGCGCTTGCGCAGCACGACGGCCGAGCGCAGTTCCTTCGAGAAAACCTCGACGCGGTTGCGACCGCGCTTCTTGGCTTCATAGAGCGCGATATCGGCGTTGATCAGCAGCTGGCTCAGTTCCTCGCCGGCTACGGACTGGCAGGCGATGCCGGCGCTGCAGCCGATGCGACATTCATGCCCGCCGATATCGATGGGGCGGGCAAGGGTGTTGACGATCGATTGGGCAAGGTATTCCGCCCGGCGCTGCGGCTCCGCCCCGCCGGTCACGACGACGAATTCGTCGCCGCCGATGCGCGAGGCGAACTCGTCGTGGTCGATCAGTTCGAGCAGGCGGGACGTGGCCGCTTTCAGGACCGCGTCGCCCGCCGCATGGCCCAGCGTGTCGTTGACTTCCTTGAAGCGGTCGAGATCGATGTGGATGAATGCCAGCCGGTGGCCCGCAGCCTGGTTCTCCCCGGCGGTCATGAACTGGTCGAGGAAGCGCCGGTTCGGCAGGCCGGTCAGGGCGTCGTGCAGCGACTGGTGTTCGAGCGTGCGCCTTGCCGAACGCAATTCGTCGTTCTGCAACTCGGCCTTCGTCTGCGCCAGCCGCAGCTCGGAATGCAGCGTCACGTCCCTGGTGACGTCCCAGTTGGCGCCGACCACCCGCTTGACGCCTCCCGCGGTCCGGTAGGTTGCTCCGTGCGCGCGGATGTGACGGATTTCGCCGCTGCGGGAGACGACGCGGAACTCGGTACGGTAGCTCGTTTCATCCCTGAGTGCCTTGCGAAAGCAGGTCTCGGCGGTTTCCAGGTCTTCGGGATGCAGCGCATCGCGCCAGTCCGTGTATTCGAGGACATCGCTGTCGGGAGGCGCGTCGTAGAGCTCGCGCATGCGCTGGTCCCAGATCAGCGTGTCGGTCGAAGGTTCATATTCCCAGACGCCGACGCCCGAGGCCTGAAGTGCCAGTTCGAGGCGCTGGGACAGCGTTTCCAGCTGTTCCTCGCGCTGCTGCAGAGTAAGGATGTTGCCGTGACGCTGCTTCATCAGCAGTCCGGCCCAGAAGAGCGGGGCGGCGATGCAGAAGGCGATCAGAAGGGCGGTGATCCGGAAGCTGAACATGTCCGGCGGCGAGCCCTGCCACCCCTCTTTCGGGACTGCGGCGAGATACCAGGTGTCATAACCAAGTTCGATCCTCGACTTGACGGGATCCTGCGAAAATATGGCGCCGTTTCCGAGGAAGATGTCGCGCTCGGCGGGAATGGGCCGCTGCGAGATTGTGATGTCCAGTGTCTGGCGCTGGGTATTGACGTTGCTGTCCGCATAAAGCCTGTCGAGGTCGATGACCGCCGAGACGACACCCCAGAACCGGCCGTTGGCAAGCGAGAAGACCGGATAGCGGGCAATCAGCCCCTGGCCGCCCTGGACCAGATTGACCGGGCCGGTGATGACGAGCGTCCGCCGCTCGACGGCTCTCATCACGGCATCACGCTGGAGCTCGTTGGTGCGGTAGTCGAGGCCGAGGGCCTTCTTGTTCGCCTCTTCGGGGTAGACGAGGCCGACGACCAGATCCTTGGCGGCGACGACGTTGCGCAGCTGGGACGGAACCCCGAAAATCCGCTCGGAGAGCGCCGTGAATTGCGGCTGGTTGATGTTCGGATTGGCGGCAATCGCGGCGATGAGCCCGTAGATCAGGTTGACGTTGCCACGGATATTGGTCTCAAGGCTTGCCGCAACCCGGGCCAGTTGCTCGGCTGCCTTGACCTGCTGCGCCACGTGGTATTGTTCGCGTTTTTCGATGTCGGCGCGGACCACCCCGACCAGCAGGCCGGCGACCGCAAGGATGGCCGGGAAAAAATAGCCGAGGCCGAAGAACTGAAGACCAGACGATTTCGATTTCGAGATGAAGGGCAGCGAGGTCATTGGGATTTCCGATGGTGTCCCCCACTGTCGCCGACAAAATTTAAGATTGTCTAATTTATCCCCACGTCAGTTAGATTTGGCGCGGATAGCGCCGATCGAAAGTCCGACAGGGTGGGAAAAACGCTTGCCGCATCGACAATCGCCACTGGCGCCCCTCAAGGGCGACACTTTTCGCGTCATCCGGGTACAGGCCTCGCCTCAAGCTTCGGCGATCTCGTCCAGCCGCCTGGCCGCATCGACGCACCAGAACTGCCTATACGGGTGTGCGCTCCGGCACGCCCGGCCGGCGCCCGTAGACGGCGACGGAATCGTATTTCTTCTCGTCGGAGGCAAAGGCCGTCGAAAGAAGAAGCTGGATCGACCGCAGCACCGTATGCCGCCGGCCTGAAGGATGGGCGGTATATTCGCGGGTCCGGTCGTAGATCGAGGCCTCCCATTGCCGCCAGCTTGCATGGTGGTGGCGGGTATAACCCATGTATTGGAAGCAGGAGAAGGTGAAGCCGCCGAGGCCGATCGCCTTGCGAAGACAGGCGGGCGTGAAGAAGTAGAGATGACGCGGCGCGTCGAACATGGCCGAGCAGACGCCGAGGCTTTTGAAATGGGTGGCCGCGCAGTTGGGCACTTCGCAGAACAGTATCCCACCAGGACGCGTCAGGAAGAAGGCCTTCCGGAGCGCCAGGATCGGGTCGCGGCAATGTTCCAGCACATGGCGCATGATCACGAGATCGCAGCTCTGTCCTTTGAGATCGGCCGGAAGCTCCTCGCAGGTGCCCGCAAGCACCGTGATACCCGCCTTGGCTGCCTCGGCTCTTGCCGCTGCATCCGGCTCGACGCCGAGGACGTTGAAGCCGAGCGCCTTGAAACGGCTGAGGAGCTCACCGCCGCCGCAGCCGAGGTCGCAGATCGAGGCGCCCGGCGGCAGATCCTTGGCGATGCGCTCGGGATCGAGCGACTGGCCCTTGTCGAGGCGCCAGGCGGCGTGGAGCAACGCCCTGTCGAGGAGGGTCTGATTGACCTCCGCGAGATGGCTCTGCCCGTGGGTGTAATACCGCGCGGTATCATAAAAAGACGGGATTTCTTCCGAGCTGGGCATGGGGCTGACGGCGCCGAGCCCGCATTCCGTGCAGACCACGAAGTCTTTATGGGTGTTTTCGGCGCCCTTTAACGGGTCGAGCGGCATATACGTCCACGGGGCAGTCTGCCCACCGCAGGAAAAGCAGGTCATCTCGTGCTCCGCCAAAGATGGTCGCAATTTGCCGAGGATACCGATCTTCAACAACATGCCTAAAGTGATGATCTACCGATGGAGTATGGGTGATAATTGGGAATGGCGCTTGCCAATCCGCGTGTGTCGCCGATGCACAGTCCTCTGTTTTGTACCGCAGGGGATTTCGGCCGTGCCTATGCGGGGCTGATAAGGTTCCGGCCGGCACGCTTGGAACGGTAGAGACCGTCGTCGGCGCGCTTCAGAATGTCCTCGGAGGAGACATCCGCCGCCAGAAATTCGCCAAGCCGCCGCTGATCGTGGCGTGGTGGCCGAGCGTCTCCCGGACCTCGGTGGCGATGCGCTGGCGTAGCCGGTTGGCGATGACGATGCCGTGCTCCTGCCGGGTGGCGGGCATGACCACGACGAATTCGTCGCCGCCGAGGCGGGCGAGAAAGTCGGTCTTGCGCAATTCCAGGCGACAGACGCCGGCGATCGCTTTCAGAACCGCATCGCCCATCGCATGTCCAAGCTCGTCGTTGACGGTCTTGAAGTGATCGATGTCGAACATGAATACGGATGTCGGGATATGCTCGTCCCGAAAAAGCTCGAACTTCAGGGCGAGCACGTCCATCAGCTTTCGGCGGTTGAAGAAGCCGGTCAGCGCATCGGTTTCGCTTTGGTGGCGCAGCTGGTTCTCGACGGCGTTCTTTTCCGTGATGTTGCTGGCGACCCAGACGATCGCATCCTCGCCGTCGACCTGGAAATCAAGCGCCTGCAAGCGCCCCTCGAACCAGATCAGGTGGGCGGGACCATCGTTCTGCAGCCCCTTCACGTCGCTGCCGGAGAGGCTATATTCGATGATATGCAGGGCACGCGAGGCCAGCGCCTTTTCGATCTCCCGCACAAAACGTTGCGCCTTCTCGACGACGAGGACGTCGTAGAGGCTCTTGCCGACGAGATAGCTGCCCTCGTGATAATAGCGGGTGTCCTTGCCGCCGAAGAGCGCGGCATAACGGCCGCTACGGGTCAGGACGAAGCAGGGGTCCGGGAGCGCCGACAGAATGAAATAAAGCTGATCGCGGGAAAAGGCGGTTTCCTGTCCGATCTGGATCTCTGGCGCAAGGTGAGCTGCCGTCATTGCGTTTCCCGGGGCGTTGATGCAATCCGGGCTGCATGGCCGGACCGACCGGAAGCAACGGGCGCACGGTCCAGAGACTACCGCCAAACTCCTTCCAAATTATCAACAGATGCGAATATTCGCAGGCACGAACAAAGGCGTGGCCGGGTAGCCGGTAAAGGCAAATGGCCGGTCGCAGCCATGGCTTTCCCGTTCGGCCGTACCCCTTTGCGGTAAACGCGCCTTGCCTTTGCCGCCGGGCCTATGTTCGATTGCGGACTTTCAAATTCATGAGTCCCCGCCGGTATGTTCAAGGATTTTTCCGTTTCAGCCCTGATGATGGGGCTGCTCACAGCCTTTGTCGGGTTCATCAGCTCGTTTGCGGTCATCATGCAGGGGCTGCAGGCGATGGGTGCGACCGCACCGGAAATCGCCTCGGCGCTCTTGGCGCAGTCGATCTCCATGGGCATCTTGGCGATCGTGTTCTCGAGCTGGTACCGGATGCCGATCAGCATCGCCTGGTCGACGCCGGGGGCGGCGCTTCTGTCCGGCATCAGCATGATCGAAGGCGGGTTTCCGGCCGTGGTAGGCGCTTTCGTGGTCTGCGGCGTACTGATCATTCTCTCCGGCCTGTTCCGGCCGCTCAGCCGTGCGATCCGGCTGATCCCGGCGCCGCTCGCCAATGCCATGCTGGCCGGCATTCTCCTCAGCCTTTGCCTCGCGCCGGTGAAGGCTGTCGCCTTCAATGCCGCGCTCGGCCTGCCGATCGTGCTGACCTGGATGGTCGTGGTTTCCAGGTGGCGGCTGTGGGCGGTGCCGGCGTCGCTCGGCGCGCTGATCCTGGTGCTGGTCTTCGGCGTCGACCTTGCCCCCGACGCGATGGCGCAGATCGGCGCGGCGATCCATCCGGGCCTCACTTTCGTCACGCCGGTCTTCACCCTGCATGGGGTGATCTCGGTCGCGCTGCCGCTGTTCATCGTCACCATGGCCTCGCAGAACATTCCCGGCATGGCGATCCTGAAGGTGCACCACTACGAGCCGCCGCCGGGCGTGATGTTTGTCGGCACCGGCATCTTCTCGATCCTCGGCGGGCTGGTTGGCGGCGTGCCGGTCAACATGGCGGCGATCACGGCGGCGATGTGCGCCAGCGAGGATGCCCACCCCGACCCCGCCAGACGCTACTGGGCGGCAATCGTCGCCGGCTTCGGTTACATCGTGTTCGGCCTGATCGCCGGCGGCATCATCGCCTTCGTGTCGCTGGCTCCGCCGATCCTGCTGCAGGCGGTGGCAGGTCTCGGCCTGATCGGCGCCTTTGCCAACGCGGCCTTTGCCGCCTATCGCGACCCGGAAACGCGCGAAGCCGCGGCGATCACCTTCCTCGTGACGGCGTCGGGTCTTTCGTTTGCGGGGATTTCCGGGGCCTTCTGGGGGCTGGTCGCCGGTGGGGTGATGATGGCGCTGCAGCGTTTCATGCAGGCTCTGAAAAAGTAGAGGGCACTTGCGTCATTCGGGACACGCGGCTATACATCCTGCCCATGACCATGACAGGCGCAATCATGTCCGACCGTTCGTCTACCCGCCGCATCGCGCCCGGGACGATGGTATTTGCGCTTTCCTCGCTTCTTAGCCTCGACCTTACGCGCGGTTGCCGGGTCCGTTGAGGAGCGCCCGGCGGCCGAAGGCCCGCCCGGCATAAGAGCTCCTCTCACGAACATTCAAGACCGAGCCACCAAAGACCGCTGAAGGTCCGCATCGACGACGGCCAATTCCCCAGATGGGTGCCGAGTGACGCGTGAAGCGAGAAGAGACGACGACAATGGACGCCAAGACCCATTCCGCCAAATCCGGCCATAAATCCGGGATGCCCGACGCGGCTGTGAAATACCGCGCTTACCCGCCCATCAACATTCCCGACCGCACCTGGCCCACGAAAACCATCACCAAGGCGCCGATCTGGTGTTCGGTCGACCTGCGCGACGGCAACCAGTCTCTGGTCAACCCGATGGGCCATGACCGCAAGGCCCGCATGTTCCGCATGCTGCTCGACATGGGCTTCAAGGAAATCGAGATCGGTTTCCCATCCGCCTCGCAGACCGATTTCGACTTCGCCCGCTGGTGCGTGGAAGAGGGCGGTGTGCCGGAAGACGTGTCCATGCAGGTCCTGGTCCAGTGCCGGCCGGAGCTGATCACCCGCACCTTCGAATCTCTGGAGGGCGCCCACAAGCCGATCATCCACTTCTACAACTCGACCTCCGAGCTGCAGCGCCGCGTGGTGTTCGCCAAGGATGTCGCCGGTATCAAGCAGATCGCGGTGGATGCGGCCAAGATGATCACCGACATGGCAACCAAGTCGGGTGGCGGTTTTCGTTTCCAGTATTCGCCGGAAAGCTTTACCGGCACCGAACTGGAAGTGGCGCTGGAAATCTGCAATGCGGTCACCGAGGTGATCAGGCCGACCGCCGAGGACAAGCTGATCCTCAACCTGCCCTCGACGGTGGAGATGGCGACCCCGAACGTCTACGCGGACCAGATCGAATGGATGTGCCGCAATCTCGACAACCGCGAAAACATCATCATCTCGCTGCATCCGCATAACGACCGCGGCACCGGTATCGCTGCGACCGAGCTCGGCCTGATGGCGGGTGCGGACCGTGTCGAAGGCACGTTGTTCGGCAATGGCGAGCGCACCGGCAATGTCGACGTGGTGACGCTGGCCTTGAACATGTACACGCAGGGCGTCGATCCGGAACTGGATTGCTCCGATATCGAGCGGATCAAGGCGGTCTACGAATATTCCAACCAGATGGTCATTCCCGAACGGCATCCTTATGTCGGCGAACTGGTCTATACGGCCTTTTCCGGCTCGCACCAGGATGCGATCAACAAGGGCATGAAGGCGATCAGGCAAGCCAATCACCCCGTCTGGGAAGTGCCTTACCTGCCGATCGACCCGCGCGATGTCGGCCGTTCCTACGAGGCGATCATCCGCATCAACTCGCAGTCGGGCAAGGGCGGCATCGCCTATATCCTGGCGGAGGATTACGGCCTGAACCTGCCGCGCAACCTGCAGGTGGAGTTCCGCGAGGAGATCCAGCGGATCACCGACGAAGAGGGCGTGGAGCTTCCCGCCAGGCGCATCTATGAAAGCTTCATCGAGCGTTATGTCGAGCAGCCCGGCGGACGGCTGAAATTCGTCGATCACCACACCTTTCCGGCCGGGGTCGATCACAAGGGCGTTCGCGTCGTCGCAGCGGAGATCACCGACGGCGGCGAGACAAAGCGGATCGAAGGCACGGGCACGGGACCGATCGACGGCTTCATCAACGCACTGTCGACCTATCTCGGCATAGAACTTTCGGTCGCCGACTATTCCGAACATTCGCTGCAGCACGGCTCGAACGCGTCTGCCATCGCCTATGTGGAGATGGAGCACCCGAACGGAAAACTGTTCGGCGCCGGCATCAACAAAAACATCGTCGCGGCCTCGCTCGAAGCGATCGTCTCGGCGGCGAACCGGGTGATCGAGGGGCGCTGAGGAAGGTCGGGGCTGTAAAAATTGCAGAGGGCCGCTCGACTATCTGGGCGGCCTCTTGATTGTCGCAGGAAGTTTAGAACTGGACTTGTTTTTGCTCGCCTGACGTGCAATTTGCCCATAGTGTGGCGGGGGCATCAGACGTAAGTGCCGGGAACCAAAGCACGCATAGTACGCGATTTAATTTGTCATCACGTCTATTCGGCTGATTTTATGAATAGGTTGTGGCCATGAGTGATGATGAAGCGTCATATCTCAAAGAAATCTCGATTTTCGATATTCCCGAGTTTTTTTATTTAAAAATTTTATTCCGAAAAATACTCATGTGCTCATTTTTCATTTTTTTCAGCTTAGGTATTTTTATTGGTTTTTTCCGCTTTGATCATTCTTTCTGCGATAATTTTTTGAGTTCTGCCGGCTCAAGTATCAATTCACTATTGATACTTGAGCGTGATACAGATTTGTTGCGCTGCAGATTGATTTTGTCATTATGTACGTTTCCGGCCGTTATGCTTGCAATTTCGTTATTATTTTCTATTTTGATGGTGCGTCATTTTTTTATTTTTACTCAATTCCAGAGTGGAAGTTATAAATTCCAGAATTTCATGAGGGAAAGCTTTTCGAGTGTAATTTTCTCTTTAGCCTTGTTATTGGCAATATATTGGCATCCGCAGCAAGGGCGATATGGAGGCTCGGGTGAGGTTTTGCTTGGCGGCGCTTTTATCATCGTCTTTGCGTCATTCGCTTGGTATATTTTTTGCGCTGCATTTCTTGCTTTGATGATACTTACAGCAACATACTTCGGGCAATTTCGAGAAAATAGATCTTGAACATTATTGACGGCTGCACGGCGGTAATGCAGCAATTTTCGCTGACAGCTGCATCCCCGTTTTTGTCATTACTTTTAACTTTACTGCGGTTAACCGCTCACAGATAACTCGCTTGAATCTAAGGCGCTCTTAGGCAGCCAGGCGTTTCCGTATGTCGTAGCCTAAATCAGCCCCGCCGCCTTGGCCGCGATATCATCCAGATCGGCCGCAGACGAGGGGCCGACGATCATATAGGTGGCCAGCGGCGTGACCCAGGAGACGAGGCCGGTGTCGTTGCGGATTTCCTCGATCGAGCGG
This sequence comes from Neorhizobium sp. T6_25, assembly GCF_002968555.1. NCBI lineage: Bacteria > Pseudomonadati > Pseudomonadota > Alphaproteobacteria > Hyphomicrobiales > Rhizobiaceae > Neorhizobium > Neorhizobium sp. T6_25. The sequence goes on along the minus strand of NZ_PVBL01000004.1, from coordinate 57,314 downwards.
TTGCTCTCGGGCCGGGTCTTGGTGAAGGAAATGGCGATCACGTCGCCGTCTCCTTCGCCATCGGTCCGGCGGTAGAGAAGCTGGCCGACCGGCCCGCCGCCGGCGGCAAACAGCCGGGCACCCTGGAAGGTCAGGCCGCTGTCGCTGAGATCGGGGATCCGAAAGCCGACGCCGGTATTGGTGGTCAGCCATTCGAGGATATCGGCAGGCCTGTCGGCCGGGATTTCAGCAAGGTGATTGGTCTGGCGCGCATAGAGCCGGTAATGGGCGATGATATCGTCCAGCCAGTCGCGGCTGCTGGTGCCGGGCATGGAGATCATCGAAAACTGCGGCACCGCGGGATTGCCGCCGATCATATAGCCGATGCCGCCGCCGAACACGAAAAACAGGGCGCAGGCGGCCACTGCCTGTAGGCCGGACGGCTTGAAGGAAAGCGTCGGGCGCGGCCCCTGCGGCAGGCGTACGGCCCGGCGCGGCAGCGGCGCATTCTTGATGGTGCGCACCAGATCGAGCGGCACCGGCTCCTTCAGCATGTCGTCAAACGCGCGCCTTCCGAGATCGGCGCCGCGCTTCAGCGCGTCGTGCAGAGACCGCGCCTGCGGGTCGTTGACCAGCAGTTCCTCGACGTCATGCCTGTCGTCGTCGCTGGTCCGGCCATCGATATAGGCGGAAAGACGGAGTTCGAGCTGCGAAGGCTGGGGGATGTTCATCCTCACGCTCTCCGCTCGCTCGTTTCGGCGGCGGCCGCCGCCAGGCTGAGACGTGCGGTGCAAAGGCGGGCGGCAAAGAGATCCGGCTGGATGCCGAGAATGGCGGCGGCCTCCGCGTAAGCGAAACCTTCCACATCGGCGAGCAGGAAAACGCTCGCCAGCCCGTCCGGCAGGCAGGCGAGGGCGTCCTTCTTCGACGGGCGGGAACTTCCGGCCGTGGAAGCGTCGTCTGTGGCATGGATATCGGCGCGACGGCGCTTCTTGGCCTCGTCCACGAAGGTGCTGCGGATCATGCTGAAAAGCCAGCTTTCCAGCCGGCCTTCGCCCTTCCAGTGATGGCTTTTCTGGATCGCCCGGCCTGCCGCTCCACGCACCAGATCATCGGCCTCGGCAGCGCTTCCCGTCAGCGTCAGCGCAAAACGGCGCAGGCGCGGCAGGAGCGCTACGAGATCGCGCCGGATGTCGGTCGATGGGCTCGGCTGGGTCATGTATAGGAGCGGCTTACCTGTGATTTACTGAAATAACCGGAACGAACTCATAGCTATGACGGGATTGTGGCGATTCCGCAACAATCGCGCCATTGATTCTACAACATTCTCGCGACTTGCGGTATCGACATCGTTGCTGGCTCCTCGCCGTAGAGAAGCCGGCTGTTGTCGAGCGTAACGCCGTCGCCCCGTTCGGTGAGGCCATAACGGTCGCAAAGAAGGTTCCAGGCGCCGGGCTCGCCAGAGAGCGTGAAGAGGTTGTAGGCGGCGCGCGGCTTGTGTCCGCCAGGCCCCTGGGACGCCGACGCGATGCCGACCACCGGGACGTTGCCGGTATGGCTTCGCAGCCAGTAGAGCGTATTGAGATGCGTATGCCCATGCAGCACCAGTTCCGCGCCGCCGGTCGAGACCGCGGCGGCGAACCGGCGGATGCCGAGCATGCGCTTGTGCGAGGAAGCGGCACCGCGGATCGGCGGATGGTGGATCAGCACCACCCGGAAGAGGCCTTCGTCTCCGGCTCTCTTCAACAGGTTGACCGTCTCGCGGGCCTGCCGCGAGCCGAAATAACCCGAGGCCGAAAAGGGCAGGGTGGCATTGGAGGTCGAGCAGCCGATGATGGCCAGCGGACCGCGCCGGCGCAGCGTCGGGAAGATATGATCCTCTTCAGGCCATTCGGCCGGATCGTCGTCGCTCTTGATGAACGGATACCATTCGTTGACCGATTTGTCGTGCGCGCCCGGCACATAGGCGTCATGGTTGCCGGGCACGACAGTCGTATCATAGGGCTCGCCAATGGTGCGCAGCCACTCGCCGGCAAGCCGCGTCTCGATCTTGGTCGCCAGGTTGACGAGATCGCCGGTGATGACGAGCTGGTCCGGTTCGCGCGTCTTCAAATCGCTCAAGAGCAGGTCGAGCGTATTGACGAAAAGGTGCTTGCGCCGATTGCGGTGCCAGTTCACAAACCCGGTGATCCGCTTCGAGAAAAGCTCGCGGAGCGTGAGTTTTGGAAGCGGCCCCAGATGGATGTCGGAAATATGCGCGAATTTGAACATGGCGCAGACATAACGCATGAGCGCAGAAATCGTTATCGATTTTCTGAACGCTGCCGGAGTTATGAATGAGCCGGGAAGGGGTGCCGGAAATCCGCGGTATGCGCACCCGGGTCGTCGTCTGGCTGCTGCACCGGGTCTTCATGCTGACGCGCGGCATGACGCTCGGGGTGCGGGCCGCCTGCTTCGACGGCGAAGGCCGCATCTTCCTCGTGCGTCATACCTATGTGCCCGGCTGGTACATGCCGGGAGGCGGCGTCGAGCGCGGGGAGACGGTGTTCGACGCTCTGCGCAAGGAGCTACGCGAGGAGGGCAATCTGGAGATTGTCGGGGAGATTTCGCTCTTTCACGCCTACTACAATCGCAATGCCAGCAAACGCGACCATGTCCTGTTCTATCGGGTGACGGTGGAGCAGACGGCTCCGCGTGCGCCGGACCGGGAGATTGCCGAAAGCGGGTTCTTTGCGCTCGATGCGCTGCCGGAGGAGACGACCGCCGCGACGCTACGGCGGTTGCGGGAGTTGAAGGGCGAGGTGGAGAGGGCGGATTACTGGTGAGGCGCTGACGCCCCAAAACATCAAGCCACCCGCTTCAGCTTCTCCCGCCCATGCGGTGCGTCGAGGTCCATCACCGGGCCGACGGGGACGATGCCGGTCGGGTTGATGGTCTTGTGGCTCCCATAATAGTGGTGCTTGATGTGGAACAGGTTGCAGGTCTCGGCGATGCCGGGTTGCTGATAGAGATCAGCGAGATAGCCGGACAGGTTCGGGTAGTCCACGATGCGGCGGATGTTGCACTTGAAGTGGCCGACATAGACCGGATCGAAGCGCAGCAGCGTGGTGAACAGGCGCCAGTCTGCCTCGGTCGTGGTGTCGCCGAACAGGTAGCGGCTGCCTGACAGGCGCTGCTCCAGAATGTCGAGCGTTTCGAACAACCGGGTGACGGCGGCTTCGTAGGCGTCCTGGACGGTCGCGAAACCGGCCTTGTAGACGCCGTTGTTCACCGTGTCGTAGACGAGCGCGTTCAGTTCGTCGATTTCGCCGCGCAGAGCTTGGGGATAAAAATCCGCCGTCGAGCCGGTCAGGCCGTCGAAGGCGCTGTTGAACATGCGGATGATCTCGGAACTCTCGTTCGAGACGATGGTGTTCTCAAGCTTGTCCCAGAGGACGGGCACGGTGACGCGGCCGGAATAGTTGGGATCGGCCTTCAGATAGACCTGGTAGAGATAGTCCGAGCCGAACAGGTCGTCGCCGGTGGCGCCGTCACGTTTCCGGAATTCCCAGCCGTTCTCCAGCATCAGGTAATCGACGACCGAGACCGAGACCAGGTCCTCGATCTTTTTCAGCTTGCGGAAGATCAGGGTGCGGTGCGCCCAGGGACAGGCATAGGAAACATAGAGGTGGTAGCGCCCGGCTTCGGCCTTGAAGCCTTGCCTGCCGGAGGGACCGGCGGAACTGTCCGCGGTCACCCAGTTGCGGAACTGCGATTCCGCCCGCTTGAAATGACCCTTGTTTTCCTTGGTGTCGTACCAGACGTCATGCCATTTCCCATCGACAAGCATGCCCATGGCGATCTCCTTCGTGTTCGTTGCCGCAATAGATACGGCAACCTCACCGGATTGCGAGCCGGGTTTTTATGAACGCTGTGTTTTTGCATTGGACGATCAGAATTTTTCCTGCTACTTCGCTTTCCGAAATTTGGAGAAACCTTTTTCCATGACCGAAGTACGGACACTGCGACGACGCTGATCATCGACCACGACGCTTGAACAGGCGTCATCGAGATCCCTTGTCCTGTCCGCTCTCAATCTACGGCTTCGGTCCTTCATGTCTCAGCACAACGCCCTCTATAAGCACGAACTCGTTTATCTCACGGAAGATGCATCCCATGATGAGGTCATCGAACTCATCAACGCGGAAGCCTTCGGCCCCGGGCGCCATACCCGCGCCGCCGCCCGCATCCGCGAGCAGGGGCCGCATGACCGGACACTCTCCTTCGTCTGTGCCGATGACGGCGAAACGATCGCTTCGGTCAGGATGACGCCGGTCCATGCGGGTTCGGTGAAAGGCCATCTGCTCGGACCGCTTGCGGTGCGGCCGTCGCACAAGAACCAGGGCATCGGCCGGGAACTGGTACGGATCGCCATCGACGCGGCGAGGCGCCAGGGTTCGGAAGCGGTCATCCTCGTCGGCGATCCGCCTTATTACGGCCCGCTCGGGTTCGAGAAGGTTGCCTATGGCGCGCTGGAATTCCCGGGACCTGTCGATCCCGGCCGAGTACTGGTCGTGCCGATCGCAGCCGACGTGCATGCGCGGCTCAAGGGCGTCATCGGCTGGCGCGGATAGGCCGTTTCCTTTAAGCAGATGACGGATCGGTCGGCGAAAGCCGGCCGCACGATTCGTCGAAGCGAGGGACCGGGCGCATGACAGCAATCACCATGGACGAGGCGCTCGATCGCGCCGGAGCGGGGACCTATCAGCGACGGCTGATGGGGGTTTTCGGCCTCGTCTGGACGGCCGATGCGATGCAGGTGCTGGCGGTCGGTTTCACCGCCGCCTCTATCGCGGCAAGTTTCGGGCTGACCGTGCCGCAGGCGCTGCAGACCGGCACGGCCTTCTTCTTCGGCATGCTGCTTGGCGCGCTCGGTTTCGGCAGGCTTGCCGACCGGATCGGCCGCCGCCGGGTGCTGATCGTCACGGTTGGCTGCGATGCGCTGTTCGGCACGCTCTCCATCTTTGCCCCGGATTTCACCATTCTGCTTGTCCTGCGCTTCCTGACCGGCGCTGCCGTCGGCGGCACGCTGCCTGTCGATTATGCGATGATGGCGGAATTCCTGCCTGCCAGAAACCGCGGCCGCTGGCTGGTCCTGCTCGAAGGCTTCTGGGCAGTCGGGACGCTGATCGTGGCGCTCGCCGCCTGGGCCGCAAGCCTTGCCGGCGTCGCCGATGCCTGGCGTTATATCTTTGCGGTTACCGCCATTCCGGCGATCGCCGGCATTGGCCTGCGTTTCCTTGTGCCGGAATCGCCGCTCTACCTGATGCGCTCGGGCCGCAATGACGAGGCGAGGGCTATCGTCGACCGGATGCTCGTCGTCAATGGTCGTCCGCAGCTCGCGGCTGGCACCAGCCTGGTCCCGGCGCCGCCGGTCAAGGCAACCGGCCTCTTCTCGGGCGAGTTGCGCCAGCGCAGCATCATGATCCTGGCGATCTGGTTCCTCGTCTCGGTCTCCTATTACGGCGTCTTTACCTGGATGCCGGCGAGGCTCGCCGGCGAGGGCTTCGGTTTCGTGCGCGGTTACGGCTTCCTGGTCCTGGTCGCGCTTGCCCAGCTTCCAGGCTATGCGCTTGCCGCCTATGGTGTGGAGAGATGGGGCCGCAAGCCGACGCTGATCGGCTTCTGCCTGCTCTCGGCGCTCGGCTGCCTGATGTTTGTCGTCGCACCCAGCGCCCTCCTGGTCGGGGCGGCATTGCTGATCATGAGCTTTGCGCTGCTCGGCACCTGGGGTGCGCTCTATGCCTATACGCCGGAACTTTATCCGACCGCGTCACGGGCGACCGGCATGGGGGCAGCCGGCGCCATGGCCCGTCTCGGCGGCCTGCTGGCGCCATCACTGGTCGGTTATGTCGTGGTTCAGGGGCTCGGCCTGACGATCGGCATCTTTGCCGGCCTGCTGGTGATCGCGGCGATTGCCGCGACGATGATCAATGCGGAAACGCGGCAGGTCTCTATCGCCTGAGCTAGAACCGTTTTTGCAGCCACGTCACCGAATGGCCTCCTTCGAGGCCTTTCAGCGTGCCGATCTCTGTGTAACCCTGCTTCAGATAAAGCTTGAGTGCGGCGGGGTTCATCGTGTCGATATAGGCGCCGATCGCGCCGCGGGCGCGGGCTTCGGCCTCCGCCATGTCGAGCATGCGGGCGGCAAGGCCGCGGCCGCGCAGTTCGTCGGGGATGTAGAGCATCGAAACGTAGAGCCAGCCGCGGCCGGTATAGCCGGTCAGCCCACCGATGAGTTTGCCGTCGTCGTCATGCAGCGGCACCGCCAGCTCGCGGCGGTTCGTGGGGCCGAACGTCGCTGCATTGTGGGTCATCAGCCGTTCGAGGATGAAATCCTCCTCGTCGGCGGTCATGCCTTCGATGATTTTCAGGTCGATATCCATGCGGCTATTCCCGTCTCCATCTTCGGAGCGCACGGATAACCTACAGAGCTTTCCTGAGGAAGGTGCGGGTGCGGCCCTTCGGAAATTCCGGCAGTTCCCCGAAGATTTCGTAGCCCTGGCGCATATAGGCCTTGCGGGCGACCGGGCTGAACGTGTCGATCCAGGCGCCATGGCAGCCGCGGGCGCGGGCTTCCTGTTCGGCCTGGCTCAGCAGCTTGCCGGCCATGCCTTCCCCCCGCAACGTTTCCGGGACGAAAAGCCATTGGGTGAAGAGCCAGCCCCAGGCCGTATAGCCGGAAAGCCCCCCGATCGCCTTTCCATCCATATCGCGGATCAGGATGGCGAGAGCTTCACGTTCCGACGGGCCGACATCGGCTTCGTTGAAGGCGGTCAGTCCCTCGCTGATCGCAGCCAGTTCCTCCGGCCGGGGCGAGGCAGTCATATCAAGCTGCGTCATGCCTCAGCGACCCTCGCGCCACCACATCGCCGCGACCGCGAAGAGCAGGGCGGAGAGGCCGGCGAAACCGGCAAACAGCGGCAGCGTGTTGATGCCGCGCAGCACCGTCTCGTCGGTCAGGCGGATCACCATGCGGTCGGGATCGTTGACGCGCACTTCGCCGCGTACCGGCAATATGTCCGGCAGCGAGATGCCGTCGCCCGAGGCGACGCGGGTGACGAGCCCGCGGGTCTTGTCGGCATAGGGTTTCAAGGTGGCCTCGGTCGAGATCATCGCCTTGAACTCCGGCGCATCCACCGTGCCGACATGCACCAGCGTCGAAAACTCGCCGTTGGTGACTTCGAACAGGCCGGTCTCTTCCATGCGGCGCTCCAGCCGGTACTGGCCGGGACCGGCTGAAGTCATCGGCATGGTCTCGGTGCGGCCGGACGGATATTTGATCGTCGCGGGCCCCGGGTCGTCGCCGATCGTCTGGCGGGTGGCTTCGAGCGTGCGGCCGACGGCGCGGGCGGTCAGCGCCTCTTCCTCCAGTTCCGGTTCCTTCATCAGCCAGTGGGCGATGCGGCGATAGAGCGAGACGTGCGGGCCGCCGCCTTCGAAACCGCGGGCCCAGAGCCATCCCTGGTCCGAGAGCAGCATGGCGACGCGGCCTTCGCCCTGCCGGTTGAGGACGAGCAGCGGGCGGTCGCCGTCGCCTTCCATGACGGTCTGGCCCTGCGGCGTATCGACGTCGATGGTGCGGAACCAGCGGCCCCAGGCCGGCGGGTTGGCATTGGAGCCGTCGAGCCCGCGGGTCACGGGGTGCTTTTCGCCCTCCGGTGACAGATGCGGATAAAAGGCGGCGCTGTGGACTTCGCCGGTCGGCGCGGCCGGCAGGACCTGTTCGAGCGGCGTCGAGGCGATCGAATCCTCGCCGGCATGTTCGGGGCCGGCGGCGATCAGCAGCGCGCCGCCATTGTTCACGTACTGGGCGATGTAGTCGTAATAGAGGATCGGCAGCACGCCGCGGTGCTTGTAGCGGTCGAAGATGATCAGGTCGAAATCCTTGATCTTTTCGACGAAAAGCTCGCGGGTCGGGAAGGCGATCAGCGACAGTTCGTTGATCGGCGTGCCGTCCTGTTTTTCCGGCGGGCGCAGGATGGTGAAATGCACGAGGTCGACCGACGCATCGGACTTCAAGAGGTTGCGCCAGGCACGCTCGCCGGCATGCGGCTCGCCGGAGACGAGCAGCACACGCAGGTTCTGGCGGATGCCGTCGATGACGTGGACGGCGCGGTTGTTGGCGATCGTCACTTCGCCCGGAAGCTCGGCAACCGAAAACTCCATGACGTTGTTGCCGCCGCGCGGAACCGTGAAGGAGAAGGGCGTCTCCTGGCCCGGCGTGGCGCGCAGCGTCGCGGTCTGCTGGCCGTTCATGCGCACGGTCACCTGTGCCGGTCCGCCGCCGGTGCGACCGTCGTCGAAGACCCGCAGCGTCAGTTCCTGTTCCTCGCCGACGATGCCGAAACGCGGCGCGCGGACCACTTCGACGCGACGGTCGAACTCGTCGGGCTTGCCGGTGATCAGGCCGTGGACGGGGGCGTTGAAGCCGAGGTCCTGATTGATGCCGGGCAGGTCGTGGATCTGGCCGTCTGTCAGGAAGACCGCACCGCCGATACGGGCCGGCGGCACGTCGGAAATGGCGGAACGAAGGGCCGTGAACAGCTTTGTCGACGGCGTGTCGGATTCGCCGTCGTCATCGACCTCGACAATGCGCGTCTCGATGCGCGGGTAGCGGGAGAACCGGTCCTTGAGGCTCGCGAGTGCCTCGTCGGTCTGCTGCTTGCGCTGGGCGGTATCCTGGCTCTGCGAGCGGTCGACGATGATCGGCACCACGGTCGAAAGCTGGTCGCGGTCCTCCTGCAGCAGCGTCGGGTTGGCGAGCGCCAGGAGCAGGGCGGCGAGCGCCAGCGTGCGCAGGGTGGCGCCGCGGATGCCGCGCCAGAAGGCAAGGCCTGCGAGGATCAGCGCAAAGACGCCGAGCGCGGCGAGGATCGGCCAGGAGAAGAAGGGCGCGAATTCGATGGTCATGAGGATTTCCCTCTATTGGCCGGGGAAATTGCGGTTACCCCCTCATCCGATCCTTCGGACCAACTTCTCCCCGCTGGGGTGAAGAGGGAGTTTGCCGCGACGGCGCCGTTCCTCCTCTCCCCTTGGGGAGAGGGTCGCCGAGCGTAGCGGAGGCGGGGTGAGGGGGAACGCGTCATACGCTGGTTTTCCCTCACTGCCCAAGCCGCTCAAGCAGAGCCGGGACGTGCACCTGGTCGGCTTTGTAGTTGCCGGTCAGCATGTACATCATGATGTTGACGCCGGAGCGATAGGCATATTCGCGCTGCATCTCGTCCGGGGGGACGGTGGGAAGAACAGGCCCGCCCTGGCTGTCGACTGCCCAGGCGCCGGCAAAATCGTTGCCGGTGATCAGCAGCGGCGTCACGCCGTCTCCGCTGGAGGAGAGCTGCGCGCCGGTGTTCTTGGCTTCCTGCCGCGCCTCGACCCAGAGCGGGCTGCCGGTATAGCGGCCAGGGAAATTGGTGAGCAGGTAGAACGAACGGGTCAGCACATGGTCGGCCGGCGTCGGCTCCAGCGGCGGGATGTCGATATTGGCGAGGATCGCCTGCAGGCGTTCGCCATTCGGCGTGGTACCGCCTCCGTCGAGCGACGAATACTGGTCGCGCGTGTCGAAGAGCACCGTGCCGCCGTTGCGCATGTAGGCGTCGATCCGGGAGATCGCCGCTTGGCTGGGCATCGGCGCGGTGGCGGAGATCGGCCAGTAGATGATCGGATAGAAGGCGAGTTCGTCCTTGGTGATGTCGAGACCGACCGGGGCGCCGGGTTCCAGCGTCGTGCGGTAGGTGAGGAATTGGCTGAGACCTTCGAGACCCTGCTCGGAAATGCTGTCGACGTCCCTCTCGCCGGTCACGACATAGGCGAGGTGGGTCGTATCCAGCCGTTCGAGGATCTGCTCGTCACCGGGCTTGGCTCCGGCACCGGGCGGCATCTCCTGCGCTTGCGACGGGTTCGGGACGAAGGCGAAGAGGCCGAAGGCGAGGGCGGCGATGACCGCGGCGGCATTGCCGGCGGCGCGGCGACGAGTAGGCACGCGGGAGAAGGCGCCGTTCATGAAGAGCACCACAAGGCTGTCGAGGATCAGCATCGCCAGGGCGGCTGCAAAAAGGGCGGGGCGCAGCGACACGGCTTCGCCGCCGGCGAGGCCTTCGCGCACCAGCGGGCGACCGGCTGTCGTCGGATCGAAGCGGGCAATGACGGTCTTCGGCGCCAGCAGGTTGACGGCGGTGAAACCGTCCTCGGTGCCGTAAAGGCCGGGCGGGTGGTCGAAGCTTGCGACCGGCACCTGGTTGGCGGCAATCGCGATCGGTCGGGCTGTCCCGGTTTCGGTTGTGAGGACACCGTCGGCGGTGAGCAGCCGGTAGGGAGCCAGCGTCGCCGCGGTCCCCTCTGCTCCCGAGCCGGACGACGCGGCACCGCCCGCGCGGGCGAGCTGCACCAGGCGGCGGAGCATTTCGACGAAATTGCCCGACAGGGGCAGGTTGGACCAGGTCGCTTCGGCGCTGGTGTGGAAGAGTACGATGCGGCCGGCCTCGACTTCCTTTTCGGTGACGAGCGGCGTTCCGTCGGCAAGGCTCGCCCAGGTGCGTTCGGCAAGATCCGGCGTCGGTTCGGCGAGAACCTGGCGGGTGACAGTGATGTCGGCGGCGCGCGGCAAGCCGGCGAAGGGGCCGAAGCCCGGGAAATCGGCGAGCGACTGCGGCTCCGACCATGACATGGCGCCGCCGAGCGCGCGCTCGCCTTGGCGCAGGACGACCGGCACCAGCGGATCGTCGGCGGGGGCGGCGGCAAGGCGCGGACCGGCAAAGCGGATCAGCGTGCCCCCTTGAGCGATCCATCGCTGCAGCGGCGCATAGGATTCGGAGGGCAGGCGGCCGACATCGGCGAGGATGATGGCGGACGGATTGCCCTGCAGGATCTGCGGGATGGCGACCGAAAGGTCTGCGGTGTTCGGCTGGATGACGTCCGCATAGGGCAGGAGCGCGCGGCTGATATAATAGAGCGGCTGCAGGAGCGGCTGGAAGTCGCTGCCGCTTTCGCCGGCGAGAAGCGCGATGCGGCGGCGCTTGAAGCCGTCATCTAGGAGGTGTGCTGCGCCGGCCGTGGCAAGCCCGTCGATGTTGAGCCGGGCGAAATCGTTGCGCAGTTCGAACGGCGAGGCGATCTCGGCGGTCGCTGTCGCTGCACCCGCATCGAAGCGCAGCGTGCCGGAGGCGAGCGCGCGCCCTTGGGCGTCCAGCGCGTTGACGTTCATCTGCTGCGCCGATGTGGTCGAAAGGCGTGTTGCGGTCACGGACATGGCGGCGGCGTTGTTGACCGCGTCGGTCAGCGCCACGGCGCTGTGGCCGTCGCCTTCGATCAGGCGCATTTCGGCGGGTGAGAGGGCTGCGAGCGTCGACATGGCTTCGTTGTCGCCGGCCGCCGCCATGCCGTCCGAAAGGATGGCGAGCGTGCCGGGACGGGCGCCGTTCATGGCTTCTCTCACCGCCTGGGCGGCGCGGCCGCGATCGGGAACCAGCGGCTTGGGGCTTGCGGCCGTCAGCTTGTCGCGGGCAGCGGCTGCCGTGCCGGGCACGGCCTCATGGCCGGCATCGGCTGTGAAGGTGATCGACACCGGCACGTCGGCGCTTTCGGCGTCATCGATCAGGAGGTTGGCGGTCTGGACGCGGCGCTCCCAGTCGGCGGCGGTCGCCCAGCCGTTGTCGACGACGACAACCAGCGGGCCGCCGGCATTCAGGGAGTTGGCGCGCGGGTTCATGACTGGATCGGCGATCGCCAGGATTACGGCGGCAGCCAGCAGCATCCGCAGCAGCGTCAGCCACCAGGGGCTCTTCGAGGGCGTTTCCTCGCGCTTCAGGACAGTTGCCAGGATCCGGAGCGGCGGGAAGACTTCCGCCTTCGGGCGCGGCGGGGTGAGCCGCAGCAGCCACCAGATGACCGGCAGCGCAATCAGGCCGAAGAGGATGGCGGGATTTGCGAAGATGAGCGCGCTCATGACCTGCCTCCGCCCGGTTTTTGCGCCGGCAAGCCGGACAGGTAACCATGCACGGCGACCAGCGCCTCGGAGGCGAGGTGATCGGTCCGGTGAAAGACAAAACTCCAGCCGAGGCGACGCAGCGATTCACCGAGCGCGTCGCGGCGGGCGAAATAGGCGCGCTGGTAATCCTCGCGGATCATCTCGGCGCGGCCGGACACGAGCTTTTCGCCGGTTTCGGGATCGGTGAATTCGGTGCGGCCGGTATAGGGGAAAGTCTCCTCTGCCGGATCGGCGATCTCGACCACATGGCCGCGCAGGCCGCGGCGGCCGAGCGGGGCGATGCGTTCCATCACCCGGTCGGCGTCGTCGAGGAAGTCGCCGATCAGCACGATGTCGCTGTGACCGCGGATCATCGCGGTGTCCGGCAGGCCGGTGGTCAGTGGCGCGTGCATGATCGAGGCGGCAAGCCGTTCGGCGGCGTTGCGTGCCGATACCGGCTCCATGATGCCGGGGCAGCCGATCCGCTCGCCGGACCGGGCAAGGATTTCGGCCAGCGCCAGCATCAGCACCAGCGCCCGGCTTTCCTTCGAGGCAATGGCGAGCGTCGACTTGTACATCATCGACGGCGACATGTCGGCCCAGAGCCAGACGGTGTGGGCGGCTTCCCATTCGCGTTCGCGGACATAGGTATGGTCGTCGCGGGCGGAGCGGCGCCAGTCGATGCGAGACAGGCTTTCACCCTCGGCATACGGCCGGAACTGCCAGAAATTTTCGCCGACGCCGCGCTTGCGGCGGCCATGCCAACCGGCGATCACCGTGTTGGCGATGCGCTTTGCTTCCACCATGCAATCCGGCACAAGCGTCGCGCGGGCCTGGGCTCGGGAGAGGAGTTCGCTACTCGGTGTCTGCTCTACGATCTGGCCAATGGTGGATGCCACGCAGGTTCCTTTCTAGCCGGCGGACTTAGCCGCGGGCCTGCTTCACCAGACCGGCGATGACGTCGCGTACCGACATGCCTTCGGCGCGCGCCGCAAATGTCAACGCCATGCGGTGCTCCAGCACTGGTTCGGCAAGCGCATAGACGTCGTCGAGCGATGGGGCGAGACGGCCTTCGTAGAGGGCGCGCGCACGGGCCGTCAGCATCAGCGACTGGCCGGCGCGCGGGCCGGGACCCCAGGCGACATGCTTGTCGGTATGGGCATTGCCATGGCCAGGGCGGGCGGAGCGCACCAGCGAGAGGATCGCATCGACCACCTTGTCGCTGACCGGCATCTGGCGGATCAGCATCTGGATTTCCTGAAGGCGGGCAGCGTCGATGACGCCGCGGGACTTGGATTCCGAAAGGCCGGTGGTTTCGAGCAGGATCTGCCGCTCGGCGGCGAGTTCCGGATACAGCACGTCGACCTGCAGCAGGAAGCGGTCGAGCTGCGCTTCCGGCAGCGGATAGGTGCCTTCCTGCTCCAGCGGGTTCTGGGTCGCGAGCACGTGGAAGGGAGCGGGCAGATCGTAACGCTGGCCGGCGACCGTGATATGGTATTCCTGCATGGACTGCAGCAGCGCCGACTGGGTGCGCGGCGAGGCGCGGTTGATTTCGTCGGCCATCAGGAGCTGGGCGAAGACCGGGCCCTTGATGAAGCGGAAGGAGCGGCGGCCGGCATCGTCCGTATCCATCACTTCCGAGCCGAGAATGTCGGAGGGCATCAGGTCGGGGGTGAACTGGATGCGGTTGGCGCCGAGACCGAGCACGGTGCCGAGCGTGGTGACGAGCTTGGTCTTGGCAAGACCGGGGACGCCCACGAGCAGCGCATGGCCACCGGACAGGACGGCCAGCAGCGTGTTCTCGACCACCTTTTCCTGGCCGAAGATCACCTTGGCGACTTCGGTGCGGATGGCGGCGATGTCGGAGAGGGCCATTTCGGCGGCGGCGATGATGGCTTTCTCATCGAGGACGGTATCGGTGGAATTCATCAGGCCCATGTCGTTCTCCATCATCCAAAACTGGCTGGCATCCAGAACCGGCAGGCACTCAGAAACCGACTGGCTTTCCAAGGCCGGGGTCTTCATATCCCGGCATCGAATCGCTGCATCGCAGCATCCGGCTTATCCGATCAAACTTATTCCCCGAAATATGGCTGACAAGCACGTATTGAATGACTATCTCGTGAGGAACAATTGCTTTGGTGAATGCTTAAGGTCGAACCGGGACTGAAAGATGGCAGCGCAAACGATAAATTCGGCACCCGATGCCGCAGGGCTTGCGGCCCTGATTTTGCGCGCTTCCGAGCAAACCGGCGACGGAAAGCGCGGCTTGCCACCCGTCGACAGGTGGAATCCACCCTTCTGCGGTGATATCGACATGGAAATCCGTGCCGACGGCACCTGGTTCTACATGGGCACGCCGATCGGCCGCGCACCGCTGGTGCGGCTGTTTTCAACGGTGCTGCGCAGGGACGAGGACGGCAGGACCTACCTCGTAACACCTGTGGAAAAAGTCGGCATCCGGGTCGTGGACGCACCCTTTCTCGCCGTCGAGATGCAGGTGACGCAGCGTGAAGGCCGGCAGGTGCTCACGTTCAGGACAAATGTCGGTGATGTGGTCGAGGCAGGCGCGGAACACCCCTTGCGCTTCGAAATCTCGGGCGAAAACCGCGAGCTGAAACCCTATCTCCTGGTGCGCGGCCGGCTGGAGGCGCTCGTTTCCCGCGCGGTCATGTACGATCTCGTGGAACTGGGCGAGGCGATCGTGATAGACGGGGTGCCGATGTTCTCCGTCCGCTCCGGAACGGAGGTCTTTCCGGTGATGCCCAAGGCCGAATTGGACGCCTTATCGCAATGAGTGACTTTCCCCTTTTTTCGGCCGGCGATTTCCGCCGCCGGGCGCTGAACCAGAACGGCGGGCCGATCGATCACGCCTGGCGCGATCACGGCGACCATCTGCTCAATCCGACGCTGGTGGATTTTGCCGCGGGGCTGAAGCTGAAGGACGCGGCGGTGCTGGTGCCGGTGGTCGACGACGGCGACGGGGCGAAGGTGATCCTGACGCAGCGGACATCGACGATGCGCAAGCATTCGGGACAGATCGCCTTTCCGGGCGGCGGGATCGATCCGCAGGATCGGTCTCCGGAACAGGCAGCGCTGCGCGAGGCGGAAGAAGAGATCGGCCTCGACCGTTCCTTCGTCGAAACGCTGTCGCGCCTGCCGACCTATTACGCGGCGACCGGTTTCCGCATCACGCCGGTGCTCTCCGTGGTCAGGCGCGGCTTCGAGATCACGCCCAATCCGGCCGAGGTGGACGACGTCTTCGAGGTGCCGCTGTCCTTCCTGATGAACGAGGCGAACCACCAGCGCGGCAGCCGCGAATGGGACGGCAAGGAGCGGCATTTCTACGTGATGCCCTACGAGGAACGAAACATCTGGGGCATTACCGCGGGCATTCTGCGCACGCTCTATGAAAGGCTTTATGCATGACCAGTGTAGCCGACGAGGCCTGGTTCCGGGACCCGGCGCTGCAGCGCATCCTGACCCTGCTCAATGCCGACGGCGGCGAGGCGCGGGTGGCGGGCGGCGCGGTGCGCAATGCGCTGATGGGGCTTCCCGTCGCCGATGTCGACGTCGCCACGACGCTTCGTCCGGAAAAGGTCGTCGAGCGCGCGGTGACGGCTGGGATCAAGGCGGTACCGACCGGTTTCGAGCATGGTACCGTGACGCTGGTCATCGGAGGCCACGGCTTTGAAGTCACCACGTTGCGTCGCGATATCGAGACCGACGGGCGGCGCGCCAAGGTCGCCTTCGGTATCGATTGGCAGGTGGATGCCGAACGGCGGGATCTGACGATCAACGCGCTTTATGCGGACGCTCAGGGCGTTGTGATCGACCTTGTGAACGGAATTCCGGATATCGAGACGCGCACCGTCCGGTTCATCGGCGATGCGGCCGAGCGGATCGCGGAGGACTATTTGCGCATCCTGCGCTTCTTCCGTTTTTTTGCCCACTACGGTTCTGGCCGGCCGGATGCGGATGGGCTGAGGGCCTGCGCCCGCGCCAAGGATAAGCTTTCGACGCTGTCGGCCGAGCGGGTCTGGTCCGAGACAAAGAAACTCCTGTCCGCCGCCGATCCTTCCCGCGCGCTGCTGTGGATGCGGCAGGCGGGCGTGCTCACCGAAATCCTGCCCGAGACGGAAAAATGGGGTATCGACGGCATTCACGGCCTCGTGGCGGCAGAGAAGTCGCTCGGCTGGACGCTCGACCCGATGTTGCGGCTGGCGGCGATCGTGCCGCCGGATGCCGAGCGGCTGGATGCACTGGCGAAGCGGCTCAAGATGTCGAATTCGGAGGCTGCGCAACTTGCCACCTGGGCGAACGCGCCGGTGCCGCCGGACGAGGTGACGGATGTCGGCTTCGACCGGTTGCTCTACCGGCAGGGCGCGGAGGGGTTGGTCATGCGGCTGCGGCTCGCACTTGCCTCTGTTCGAACTGCGGCCGAAGGCGATCCCGCGGCGATGCGTAAATCCGCGCGGCTGTCGGTCTTGCTGAAGAGGGCGGAGAACTACGAGAAGCCGGTCTTTCCGGTCAGTGGTGCCGACATCGTCGCAGCCGGTGTACCCGCCGGAAAGCGGGTGGGGGAAATTCTGAAGGAACTGGAAGACTTTTGGGTGGAGCGCAACTTCGCCCTTGACCGGGCGGCGCTGACCGCCCGCCTGGAGGATATGATCCGAAATTCGCTCTGACGTCAGGCAACTCGCTGCCTGACATAGGCTTGGAAGTGAGGCCGTGAGGGTTCTGCTGCAGAACGGCTTGCGCCTCGTTACGCTCCAGGCGTCAGGCCGCGGCCGCGCCGTTTTCGTCGCGGATGCGCGCCTTGATGTTCTCGACCATGTTTTCGCGAATGATCTCTTCCCCGTGCACCGTGCGCAGATGCTCCACGGCGCGGCGGACCACTTCGGCGTCCTCGTCGGCACGGGTATGCCACTGGCAACCGGGCACGAGCGTCCCGCATTCGAACAGTCGCATGACATTTCCTCCTGTTAGCGTTGGACTGGAGGCGGCGGATATCTCCCATATCCGCCGGCGCCACCCTCGATAACTCGGAAACTACAAGGACCGTTCCAGACGCTTATTCGGAAAACGCCCAGGCGTGAAAGACGGAAGCCTGTTCCTGCCCCTTTACCCGCGCCGCCTCGTCATTGGCGGCCGACATTGCAACCGACCTGCCGGTAAGCTGGCGCCTGACCTGGTCCACATAAAAGGAATGGGGGAGCTCACCGCCGGTTCTCGCGCGCATTTCGGTGGCGAGGCGGTCGATCATTTCAGCAGTATCAAGGGAACGGGCGTCCTTGTCCTCAGACGCATCCGGCATTGGCATGCTATTCGGTGCCATCATGGCGTTCCTCCTCCGGTACAACCAAGGGGACGCTACCACCATCGCATCGATTCCGATATCGCATTTGTTAAGGATGAGATATTGGGGCCTGTTTATACCCGAAATCGTTAATTTTGTGATCTTTTATCTAAAGCCACCTTACAACCGGAGGCAGCGACGACAGAATGGACTCGACATTGCCGCCGGTCTTCAACCCGAAAATGGTGCCCCGGTCGTAGAGCAGGTTGAATTCGACATAGCGGCCGCGGCGGATCAGTTGCTCGTCGCGATCATATTCCGTCCAGGGTTTGTTGAAATTGGCGCGGACGATCTTCGGGTAGACGAGATTGAAGGCTCGCCCGACGTCCTGCACGAAGGCGAAATCCGCATCCCAGCCGCCTTTTTCCTCGACCGGATGCAGCCAGTCGAAGAAAATGCCGCCGACGCCGCGCGGTTCGTTGCGGTGCTTCAGGAAGAAATACTCGTCGCACCAGGCCTTGTAACGGTCATAGTCGGCGACCGCCTCGTGGCGCTTGCAGGTGATTTCCATGACCCGGTGGAAGAGGGCGCTGTCGGGATCCGTCTGGATGCGGCGCCGGTCGAGCACCGGGGTGAGATCGGCGCCGCCGCCGAACCACTGGCTCGACGTCACCACCATGCGGGTGTTCATGTGGACGGTCGGCACGTTGGGATTGACCGGATGGGCGATCAGCGAGATGCCCGATGCCCAGAAGCGCGGGTCTTCATCCGCCCCCGGCATCTGGCTGCGGAAATCGTCGGAGAATTCGCCGTGTACGGTCGAGGTGTGGACGCCGACCTTTTCGAAGACGCGTCCCTCCATCATCGACATTCTGCCGCCGCCGCCGGCACCGCCGTCGCGCAGCCAGTCCTTGGGCTTGAAGCGGCCGGGCTCCTGATCGGAAAGAGGTCCGGTCAGTTCCGCCTCGAGGCCTTCCAGCGAGGCGCAGATCGTGTCGCGCAGGCTCTCGAACCAGGCTTTCGCCGCCGCCTTCTTGTCTTCGATGTCCTCAGGCAATCCCTTGGGCAGTACCGGCCGTTCCATGTCTCTATTCCTCTCGCCATCCCCTTGGCGCGATTCGCATTTTTCCGATCGGGGATTAGCATTTCTGGCTTTCGCGAGCCATTCCATCGGTTGTCGCAGGTGGAAAATGAGACTCGCAAAGCGTGTCGCTGCGCATTATCTTTACCGCATAAACAGGTGCTGATCAGAGGCTTTCATGGCAAAGTTCACACCCCCGCCGCTCGACGGGCTGAAACGCAGGATCGACCGCCACCGGCAGGAAAAGGCCGGCGAGCGCCAGGGCATGTTCGTACGGCAAACCTTCCAGCTCTCGCGGGAAGAAGCCCGCGAAAAGGCGCGCGAATGGTTTCACGAATTTCCGAAGGCAGCCTACTGGACCGAAGTGGAAAGCTGGCGCCAGCTCGAAGGCGACCAGATCGAATTCACCATGCGCAGGTTGCCCACGGCGGATTGATCCGATCCGTCACTTCGGGTCCTCATAGGTGTAGAGCGCGCACATTTCGGCGCTGCTCTTCGGCGGGTTTCTGCCCGTAAACACGGCGATCGCCG
The DNA here is from genome assembly GCF_002968555.1 of Neorhizobium sp. T6_25. Taxonomy (NCBI): domain Bacteria; kingdom Pseudomonadati; phylum Pseudomonadota; class Alphaproteobacteria; order Hyphomicrobiales; family Rhizobiaceae; genus Neorhizobium; species Neorhizobium sp. T6_25. The sequence goes on along the minus strand of NZ_PVBL01000004.1, from coordinate 38,420 downwards.
ACATTCCCTCGCCCGACGCCCAGTTGGCGACATAGGTCACGTCGCCCGATCCGCAGAGCTGGTTGCCGTTTTCGAGCTCCGGATCGGCCGGTTCCGCGACGCGGTAGACCGATCCCGGCACCCGCCTGCCGTCCACCCGGAAATTATCGGCAACGAGATCGGAGAATTCGAGGGTTTCCTCATTCTCGAAGGTGATGCCGAAGTCGTCGAGCCAGACGTCCCCGGTGACGCTCATCGCCGTCTTGCTGACCGCGGTATAGCGCTCTGCCTCCTGGGCGTGGACGGGCGAGGCCAACAGGATCATGGCGGCAGCGGTGATCGGGTAGCAAAGCAGAAAATTACGCATCGATTTCCCGGGGCTTGGTGTTTATGGCTTTCGGGAGAACGTTCTCCGTTGCGGAGACATATGCGATTTCCGAGATTTGGCCCATGGGCTTCGATCGGTCCGGCAAGCGTTTTTCAAAAGATGCTAAACGAAGACGGAGGCTGCTGATAGCGACCACTCAAGCGGCATTCTCAGCCTTGGCGAGAACTGGCGTGAGTTCGAGGCCGAGGGCTTTCATCACCTTCAGGATCGTCGCGAATTCCGGATTTCCTTCGCCGCTCAGGGCCTTGTAAAGGGCGGCGCGGCTCATGCCGACATCGCGGGCGAGCTTGCTCATGTTCTGGGCCCTCGCCACGATGCCAAGGCATTTGGCGATGAAGGCGGGGTCACCGTCTTCGAATGCGGCGATCATGAATTCCTCGATATCTTCATCACTGTTCAGATGTTCGGCAATATCGAACCGCCGAATTTCCAAAGCCATAGGTTATTCCTTCCATTCCTTGGCGAGGCGTTTCGCCTCGGCGATGTCCCTGGTCTGGCTGCTTTTGTCGCCACCGCAAAGCAACAGGACAACGATGTCGCCTCTCCGGCTGAAGTAAATGCGATATCCAGGGCCATAATGAATCCGCATCTCGCTGATGCCTTCGCCGACGGATTTGATGTCACCAAGATTGCCTTCTTCAGCGCGGGCGATCCGACCGAAGATTCTGATTGCGGCACGCCTGTCTCGGAGGTCGTCTAGCCAGTCATCAAAGACTTTGGTCGAGTAAATCGTGAACATGCGAACTGTACTCTATGGAGTGCATTTTCGCAATCAATTTAGGCTAAACCTATCCGTGCAATCAATCGAGATTCTCGACTTCATCCGCCTCCAGCAAGATCGGCCCCGCGCCTTTTTCGCCAAGCATGTCGAGCGGGTTCCTCAGCGGGCAATCCTCCATCGACAGGCAGCCGCAGCCGATGCAGCCGGTCAGGTGGTCGCGGAGTGCCGTGAGGCTGGCGATCCGCGCGTCGAGCTGGCGTTTCCAGGTTTCCGAAAGCCGCTGCCAGTCCTTGGCGGTGAGCGGCCGGTCGTGCGGCAGGACGGAAAGCGCCTCGGCGATATCGGCAAGCGGTATGCCGGTCTTCTGGGCGACCTTGATGACCGCGACCCGGCGCAGCACGACACGCGGATAACGGCGCTGGTTGCCGCGGTTGCGCCGGCTCTGGATCAGTCCCTTGGTCTCGTAGAAATGCAGGGTGGACACCGCCACGCCGCTGCGTGCCGCGACTTCCCCGACCGTCAGTTCAAGCTCCAGCCGCCCGTCCGGATTTTTCTTCATCATCGCTGTTGACCTCAATATTACTTGAGGTTTTATAGCAGGAGCTCCGTGAAAGAAAACCGGAGCCCGGTTCAATGAAGACGAAAATCGTTCTGCCGCAGCGCCTCGCCGGCGATCATGGCCGCCGACATGGCGACGTTGATGGACCGCTGGCCTTCGACCATGGGGATGAGGATACGGGCGTCGGCCGCCTCATGCACATGATCAGGCACGCCGGCGCTTTCGCGGCCGAAGAGCAGGATGTCGTCCGGCTGGAATTCGAAGCGGGTATAGGGCAGGGCGGCCTTGGTGGAGGCAAGCACAACGCGCCGGCCGTTCGCCTTGCGCCATTCGTCGAAGCGCTGCCAGTTGACGTGGCGGGCAAGCGTGACGCCCGCCAGATAGTCCATGCCGGAGCGCTTCAGGTTCCGGTCGGAAATGTCGAAGCCGGCCGGCTCGATGATATCGACCGACAGGCCGAGGCAGGCGGCGAGCCGGAGGATCGTGCCGGTATTGCCGGGAATATCCGGCTGGTAAAGGGCGATGCGGAGCCCGCGGGAGATGTCACTCATACACCGTCCTTACGGGAAACCGAGGCTGCGGCTCAAGCCCTTTCGATGCGCGGCATGGCTGTGACGATCGGGCAACAGAAAAGCTCAGGGTGGCGGGATACGGCGATTTTCCCTTTTCAATTGATACCCGAGAGGGTAGAAGGCTTGCGTCACTCAACGCCCACTCAAGGAGGCCTACATGGATATGACCGTGCTTTCGCGCCTCCGCCGCCAGATTACTCGCTTTCTGGCCTAGGCGTTCGCGGTTTCTCGCAAACTCTTCCCTTCCTGACTCGTTACGTGGCCGACATCCGGCCTCGATATCCTAGGTTTTCGCCGCCCGATTCTGGCCACCTTACGCGCCGAGCCGGTACGGCAATCCGATTTACGGAGCTTTTTCATGTTCTCGTGGTTCGAACGGCGCGTTGATCCCTATCCGGACGAAGCGCCCTCATTACCGCCCGCCGGCCTTGCGGCCTTCCTGTGGCACTACACCAGGCCCGTCTGGCCGTGGGTCGTCATCATGTCGACCTGTACGATGCTGATCGCGGTCGGCGAAGTGGCGCTGTTCCAGTTCCTCGGCGATATCGTCGACTGGCTGACCAATGCCGATCGGGCGACCTTCCTTGAAAGCGAAGGGCCGAAACTGTTCTTCATGGCCTTCGTGGTGCTGATCGCATTGCCGGCGATCGCGACCCTCAATTCGCTGATCATGCATCAGATCCTGATGGGCAATTTCCCGATGATCGCCCGCTGGCAGATGCACCGGTTCCTGCTCAGTCACTCGATGACGTTCTTCGCCAACGAGTTCGCCGGCCGCGTCTCGACCAAGGTGATGCAGACCTCGCTCGCCATCCGCGAAACGGTGATGAAGGTGCTCGACGTATTCGTCTACGTCTTCACCTATTTCGTCTCGATGATCGCCATCGTCGCAGCCGCCGACCTGCGCTTGGCCGTTCCGCTCGTCCTGTGGATCGTCTTCTACTCGATCACGGTTGCCTATTACGTGCCGCGTCTGAGGAAGATCTCGGCGGAACAGGCGGATGCGCGCTCGATGATGACCGGCCGCGTCGTGGACAGCTATACGAACATCGCGACCGTCAAGCTCTTCTCGCATGCGGGAAGGGAAGAGGCCTATGCGCAAGACGCGATGGACGTATTCCTGAAAACCGTACATGCGCAGATGCGCAAGGTGACGGGTTTCCAGGCGCTGGTCTATTTCTACAACTGTGCCGCCCTGTTTACCGTCGGCACGTTGTCGATCTGGTTCTGGCTGGACGGCGCCATCTCGATCGGGGCGATCGCGATCGCCATCGGCCTTGCGATGCGCATCAACGGCATGTCGCAATGGGTGATGTGGGAAGTGTCGGCGCTCTTCGAAAACATCGGCACCGTCTATGACGGCATGTCGATGATGACCAAGGCGCATGACGTGGTGGACCAGAAGGGCGCTTCGACGCTCACCGCGAAAAAGGGCCATATCCGCTACGACAACGTCCACTTCCACTACGGCAAGGGCAAGGGCGTCATCGAAGGCCTGACGCTCGATATCCCGGCCGGGCAGAAGATCGGCCTGGTCGGCCGCTCCGGTGCCGGCAAGACGACGCTGATGAACCTGCTGTTGCGCTTCTACGATCTGGAGGGCGGCCGCATCACCATCGATGGCCAGGACATCGCCGGCGTAACGCAGGACAGCCTGCGTTCGCTGATCGGCGTGGTCACCCAGGATACCTCGCTGCTGCACCGTTCGATCCGCGACAACATCGCCTACGGCAAGCCGGATGCGACAGACGCGGACATCATCGAAGCGGCCAGGCGGGCAAACGCCTGGGAGTTCATCGACGGACTTGCCGACATGCAGGGACGCAAGGGTCTCGATGCGCATGTGGGCGAACGAGGCGTGAAGCTTTCCGGCGGGCAGCGGCAGCGCATCGCGATCGCCCGCGTCTTCCTGAAGGACGCGCCGATCCTGGTGCTCGACGAGGCGACTTCGGCGCTCGACTCGGAAGTCGAAGCGGCGATCCAGGAGAACCTGTTCGCGCTGATGGAGGGCAAGACGGTGATCGCCATTGCCCACCGGCTGTCGACGCTGACCGAAATGGACCGACTGATCGTGCTCGATCGCGGCCGGATCGTCGAGGCCGGCACGCACCGCGAGCTGGCCGCGACCGGCGGCATCTATGCCGATCTCTGGAACCGCCAGTCCGGCGGCTTCATCGGCCATGAGGACGTGATCGAGGAAGAGGCGGCGGAGTAAGCTCCGCCGCCATCCCATTTTTCGCTCTGAAGCAAACATTCTGCGGCATCGCCCGCAACATTCAGATTCGGTCGACGCGGGTGGTGCCGGATACGCACATTAAGAAAATGTAAGCCGCGGCCCGGCCGCTTTTGCTTTGTCGGGAATGAGAATCCGCCTATATCCGGTCCATGTTGAAATCGGTCTTCCGCACCTTCGAGAGCTTTATCAAGCCGTTTGCGAGGCGGGACGACCTGAAGCCACCCGTTGGCCTTGTCGGCTTCATCTGGTTCTATGTCCGCCAGGCAAAGCTTCCCTTCTTCGCAATGCTGGTGCTCGGCGGGCTTGCCGCCGGCGTCGAGGCGGCGATGTTCTGGTATGTCGGCCGGCTGGTCGATATCCTCGACACGACCCAGCCTTCCGAGGGATGGTCGGGGCTGCTTTCCGACCACGGGACCGAACTCGTCGTCATGGCACTGGTGGTCGGCATCGGCCGCTTCCTGATCGGGCTGATGACGGCGCTGGTCGACCAGCAGATCATCACGCCCGGTTTCTACAACCTGGTGCGCTGGCAGTCGTATATCCACGTATCGCGCCAGTCGCTCTCCTTCTTCCAGAACGATTTCTCCGGCCGCATCGTCACGAAAGTCTGGTCGGCCGGCCAGGCGACCGGCGACGTTCTGACCTCCTTCATGGAAAGCGTCTGGTTCGTCGGCATCTATTCCGTCTCGACCATCGCGCTGGTCGCCGGGCTCGACTGGCGGCTGGCCGTGGTCGTCGTCGCATGGCTTTCGATCTTCGCGGTGCTCGCCAGATATTACGTGCCGCGCATTCGCGAACACTCCAAGGCCTCGGCCGAGGCCGGGTCGATGATCAGCGGCCGCATGGTCGACGCCTATTCGAACATCCAGACGCTTCGGCTGTTCGGCCGCGACGAGGCGAACGACCGCTACATGCTCTCCGGTTTCGAGAGCTTTCAGGACACGATCATCGCCTTCACCCGGCTATTGACCAGCGTGCGCGCCTCCATGGCCTTCCTCTCCGGCACGATGATCGTCACCATGGCGGCGATGAGCGTGCACCTGTGGCTCTCCGGCCTGATCTCGTCCGGTGCGGTCGCCTTCACCATGGCGCTGATGCTGCGGCTGAATTTCCTGCTCGGCCGGCTGATGACGCAGCTCAACGGCATCATGCGCAATATCGGCACCATCCAGAACTCAGCCGAGCTGATCTCGCAGCCGATCGGACTGGTGGATGCGCCTGATGCAACGCAGCTGGTGGTAAAACGCCCGGAAATCCGCTTCGAGAATGTCAGCTTCCATTATGGCAAGGCGAAGGGCGTCATCGACAATCTGTCGCTCACCATCCGGCCGGGCGAGAAGCTCGGCATCGTCGGGCGTTCCGGCGCCGGCAAGTCCACCCTCGTCAACCTGCTCCTGCGGTTCTACGATCTCGAAGGTGGCCGCATCCTGATCGACGGGCAGGATATCGCCCGGGCGACACAGGAATCGCTGCGCGCCCAGATCGGCATGGTGACGCAGGATACATCGCTGCTGCACCGGTCGATCCGCGACAATATCCTGTTCGGCCGGCCGGATGCGACGGAGGCGCAGCTCGTCGAGGCGGCGCGCAAGGCCGAAGCCGACACGTTCATCGCGGCTCTCGAAGACCAGCGCGGCCGCAAGGGTTTCGACGCGCATGTAGGCGAGCGCGGCGTCAAGCTTTCCGGCGGCCAGCGCCAGCGCGTCGCGATCGCCCGCGTGATGATCAAGGATGCGCCGATTCTGGTGCTCGACGAGGCCACCTCGGCACTCGACTCGGAGGTGGAAGCGGCGATCCAGTCGAACCTGGAACGGCTGATGCAGGGCAAGACCGTGCTCGCCATCGCCCACCGGCTCTCGACGATCGCAGCCCTCGACCGCCTGATCGTCATGGACAAGGGCCGGATCATCGAGGACGGCACACACAACGAACTGATTGCGCGGGGAGGGCTCTATTCGGAGCTCTGGGCAAGGCAGTCCGGCGGTTTCCTTGCCGCGGACGCAGCCCAATAGCGCTGCGGCTCACTGTCCGGTAACGGCGATCTCGGCGATCAGCCCGAAGTGGTTGGAGCCGTGCGGCTGGGGAATGCGGGTCAGCGACTTTATCTTGAGCGGCGCCCGCGCATAGACATGGTCGATCGGGACGCCGAACGCACCCGCCCGGATCGGCCAGGTGGCGGGCTCGAAGCCGGCAGTCGTCAGGTCGGCATTGCGGAGGAACCGACGCATGTTCGGCGCCAGGCTCGAGGCGTTGAAATCGCCCGAGAGCAGCAGGGGACCGCTCGTCTCGCTGATCGCGAGAGCGGCGCGGGTCAGTTCCACGGAGTGGAAATTGTCGAAATACGGCTTGGTCGTATGCATGCCGACGAAATGGATCGTTTGGCCGCGGACGGTCACCTTGGCGAGGATAAAGCGATCCGGAAAGATCTCGCTGAGCGATTGTACCGTCGGCGCTTCGATCGGCACCTTCGATAGCATGAGCTGGTCGCAATCCTCGATCAGCAGGCCGCAGCCCACCCGGTAGGGATAGGTTTTCGCCAGCTCGTCCATATAGACCCTGAGCGGGGCGGCTTCCATGACGTTGACCAGGTCGGCGCCGGACGACCGGATCGTTTCGACGATGTCTTCCGCATTGTCGAAATTGTCGTTGAGGATGTTGAAGGACATCAGCTTGATGGTCGGCGCATCCACCTCTGCCGGTGTCATCGGTGCGGCGAAGTCGCGGCTCATCAGCACCGCGTGGCCGGCAAAGAGGAGCGTGGCGGCGAACAGCAGCCAGACCAGGAAGTGGCGCTTGACGACGAGGGCTACCACCATGGCCGCCACGCAGCCGAGTGCCGCGTGCAGCTGCAGGCTGTAAAGCGTTCCCAAAAGCCAGTGGGGGTGTATGTAACGCGTCCCGATCGCCATCAGCACAAGCGACACGATGACGCAGATGGCAACCGATAGTGTTTGTCTCATTCGGGTCTGTCCGGGACGGCCGCCTTCTGTCGTGGGCTTGGCCTAACATGAGGCCCGATTTGTTGCAATGCGGTGCCCGGCAGGGCGGTTAACGGGAAGGGCGCCATCCCCGCTGTTTCGCTTGAAAAACGCCTGATTTTTCCGGCCCCAACAGGCCAGTGCACGCCTTGTTTCTCAGGCCTGTGCTCTGCCTGTCACGCTGGTCCGGAACCCTCCGGGTTTTCCGGCGACAAACTGGTCGGCACCCCTTGCCAAGGCTGGACATATTTTGCGATCAAGCATAGAACGCGCCGGATTGCTGGGGAATCTATGGTCGAATTGTGTTCAACTGAGATTCGCCCGGACGGGGGCAGAGCGGTTTCCGCGAATTGCGTGAGAAGGATGATTGAGCCGTGAGCGAGCACGACACACATAGCGAAACACTGGGCGAGCCCACTCGCCGTGATTTCCTTTATCTGACCACCGGCATGGCCGGCGCTGTCGGCGCTGTCTCGGTTGCCTGGCCCTTCATCGACCAGATGCGCCCGGACGCCTCGACGCTGGCACTCGCCTCCATCGAAGTGAATGTCGGCGCTCTCCAGCCGGGCATGTCGCTGACCGTCAAGTGGCGCGGCAAGCCTGTCTTCATTCGCAACCGCACGCCGAAGGAAGTGGAAGAGGCGAATGCCGTGGCGCTGGCGGATCTCAAGGATCCCGTCGCCCGCAACGCCAATCTGCCGGCCGACGCGCAGGCAAGCGATATCGATCGTTCCGCCGGCCAGGGCAAGGAGAACTGGATCGTGATGATCGGTTCCTGCACCCATCTCGGCTGCGTTCCGCTCGGCCAGTCCGGCGATTTCGGCGGATGGTTCTGTCCGTGCCACGGCTCTCACTATGATACGGCGGGCCGTATCCGTAAGGGCCCGGCGCCGCAGAACCTCGCCATTCCGACTTTTGCATTTGCGTCCGACACAGTGATCAGGATCGGGTGAGGGGATAATATTTATGAGCGGTCATTCCACATACCAGCCATCGACCGGCATCGAAAAGTGGATCGATTCGCGGCTTCCGCTGCCGCGCATGATCCATGACAGCTTCATCTCCTACCCCGTTCCCCGCAATCTGAACTATGCCTACACGTTCGGCGCCATGCTGTCGGTCATGCTGATCGTGCAGATCATCACCGGCGTGGTGCTCGCCATGCACTATACCGCTTCGACGGGCATCGCCTTCGACTCGGTCGAAAAGATCATGCGCGACGTGAACCATGGCTGGCTGCTGCGCTACATGCATGCCAACGGCGCATCGTTCTTCTTCGTTGCCGTCTACCTGCACATCGCCCGTGGCCTTTATTACGGCTCCTACAAGGCACCCCGCGAAATCCTCTGGATCCTCGGCGTGGTGATCTACCTCCTGATGATGGCGACCGGCTTCATGGGCTACGTCCTGCCCTGGGGTCAGATGTCCTTCTGGGGCGCGACCGTCATCACCGGCTTCTTCTCGGCCTTCCCATTGGTCGGCGAATGGATCCAGCAGTTCCTGCTCGGTGGCTTCGCCGTCGATCAGCCGACGCTGAACCGCTTCTTCTCGCTGCACTACCTGCTGCCCTTCATGATCGCCGGCGTCGTCGTCCTGCACATCTGGGCCCTTCACGTCACCGGCCAGACCAACCCGACCGGCGTCGAGGTGAAGACCAAGACCGACACCGTCGCCTTCACGCCCTATGCGACGATGAAGGATGCGCTCGGCGTCTCCGTCTTCCTGATTGTCTATGCCTGGTTCATCTTCTACATGCCGAACTACCTCGGCCACCCGGACAACTACATCCCGGCCGACGCCTTGAAGACCCCCGCTCACATCGTTCCGGAATGGTACTACCTGCCGTTCTACGCCATGCTGCGCGCGATCACGTTCAACGTCCTCTTCATCGACTCCAAGCTTGGCGGCGTTTTGGTGATGTTCGGTTCGATCATCATCCTGTTCTTCCTGCCCTGGCTCGACACGTCGAAGGTCCGCTCCGCCGTCTACCGTCCCTGGTACAAGCTGTTCTTCTGGCTGTTCGTCGCCAATGCGATCATGCTCGGCTGGCTCGGTTCCCAGCCGGCGGAAGGCATCTTCACCGCGCTGTCGCAGATCGGCACGCTGTACTACTTCGGCTTCTTCCTGGTGATCATGCCGCTTCTCGGCCTGTTCGAAACGCCGAGGCGCATTCCGAACTCCATCACGGAAGCGGTTCTTGAGAAAAAGAACGGCAAATCCGCCGAAGCCCGCGCCTGACGCCTGCGACCGAGAGGGATTAGAATTATGAACAAGCTTGTTACAAGCCTCGTCTCGCTGGCCTTTCTGGCGGGAATGGGCGTTGCCTCGGCCGTTGCGCAGGAAAATCACGCTGCGGCCCCGGCCGCAGAACATGCGGAAACGCCGCATTTTCCGATCCACCATCCCAAGGAAACCGACTGGAGCTTCGCGGGTCCGTTTGGCCATTACGACAAGGGCCAGCTGCAGCGCGGCCTGAAGGTCTATACGGAAGTCTGTTCCGCCTGCCACTCGATGCGTCTGGTCTCCTTCCGCACCCTGGAGGACCTCGGTTATTCGGAAGCCCAGGTGAAGGCGTTTGCCGCCAACTACAAGGTTCAGGACGGCCCGAACGACGAAGGCGAAATGTTCGAACGCACCGCCGTTCCGTCCGACCACTTCCCGTCGCCCTTCCCGAACACGCAGGCTGCCGCTGCCGCCAACAACGGCGCAGCACCGCCGGACATGTCACTGATCGCCAAGGCCCGCGGCGTGACCCGCGGCTTCCCGCAGTTCGTCATCGACATATTCACCCAGTACCAGGAAGGCGGACCGGATTACATCCATTCGCTGCTGACCGGCTACCAGCCGCCGCCGGCCGGCGTCGAGGTTGCTCCCGGCACCCATTACAATCCGTATTTCGCCAGCGCCGCGGCGCTCGCCATGGCTCCGCCGCTCAGCGCCGACCAGGTGACCTATGACGACGGGGCGCCGCAGACGGTCGATCAGTATGCCAAGGATATCTCGGCCTTCCTGATGTGGGCTGCGGAGCCTCATCTCGAAGAGCGCAAGCGCACCGGTTTCATGGTGATGATCTTCCTGGTGATCTTCACTGGCCTGATCTACCTGACCAAGAAGTCGGTCTATGCCAGCAAGGAACACTGAGGTTTTACCTCGTGATTGCGAAAAGGCGGCCTGCGGGTCGCCTTTTTTGTTGGGAGGGGAGCCATCAGTTGCTAGGCTCGTCCTCCCTTCCTGCCGCCAAATATGTGGGTCACATGTCTTCCAAAAACGCTCTCTCCGCCGCCATCCGTTCCATCCCGGACTATCCGAAACCGGGCATCATCTTCCGCGACATCACCACGCTGCTCGGCGACGCCGTTGCCTTCGGGCAGGCGGTGGATGAGCTGGTGGCGCCCTATGCGGGCCTTGGCATCGACAAGATCGCGGGCATCGAGGCGCGCGGCTTCATCCTCGGCGGCGCGCTGGCGCACCAGCTGAGGGCCGGTTTCGTGCCGATCCGCAAGAAGGGCAAGCTGCCGCACCAGACCGTGCGGATGGCCTACAGCCTCGAATACGGCACCGACGAGATGGAGATCCATGTGGATGCGGTGAAGGCCGGCGAGAAGGTGATCCTCACCGACGACCTGATTGCGACAGGCGGCACCGCGGAAGGTGCGGTGAAGCTGCTGCGTCAGCTTGGCGCCGAGATCGTCTCGGCCTGCTTCGTCATCGACCTCCCGGATCTCGGCGGTCGCCGGAAGCTCGAAGCGCTCGGCGTGGAAGTCAGAACGCTGGTCGAATTCTCAGGTCACTGAAGTCCCAGCCACGAAGGCAGGCCGGGCGAGGGGGCTCGCATAGGAAGCCCTATGTGAATTCCAGCACTGTGCCTTCGTAGCGCATCACCACGTCGCCATGCTGGTTCACGCCGTCACAGACGGTCATGTTGATCCAGGTGCCGGGACGCGAGGCAAGCGAGCGGCTCTCGGTCAGCGCGACGGAATAGGTGACGCTGTCGCCGGCATAGACCGGTTTCAGCCATTGCAGCTTCCTGAAGCCGGCCGAAGGCCCGAGCTTCGGGGCCGTGATGCCCTGGCTTTCGAGCCGCGCCACCTCGGTTTTCCAGTAGGCGATATAGGTCTTCATCCAGCCGGCGCAGGTGTGCCAGCCGGAGGCGCAGAGAGCCCCGAAAACGTAGTTCTGCGCCGCTTCGGCATCCACATGGAAGGGCTGCGGATCGAATTTCTTCGCGTAGCGGACGATGTCCTCGGCGGTGAAGAGAAGCGTGCCGGTGATGACTTTCTGGCCGGGCGGCGAAAGCTCGATCAGCCTCATGCAGCGTCCTCCCCGGCGTCGCGCAGCCGCATCATGATCGGATTCTCGCCGCGCATGACGATCTCGCCACGCTGGTTCTCCACTTCGTGCAGGAACTTGACGATGCCGATGCCGGGGCGTGAGCGAAGCGAGCGGGATTCGAGCACGGTCGAGCGGCCGGACAGTGTGTCGCCGGCCAGAACCGGCCTTTTCCATTCCATGAACTCGATGCCCGGCGATCCCTCCGACGAGGAACTGGACAGCCAGCCGTCGAACATCATGCGCATGAACATGCTCGCCGTATGCCAGCCCGAGGCCGACAGGCCGCCGAGAATGCTCGCCCTGCCGGCCGCCTCGTCGAGATGCATGGGCTGCGGATCAAACTCCGCGGCGAATTCGACCATCTCGTCCGCCGTCACCAGCTTCGATGCGAGCGGGAAAACCCGCCCCACCGAAAAGTCCTCGAAATAATACGCGGCTTCCGTCATGTGGCCCTCCCGCCCACGGTCTCAGGTGTTGAAGCGGAAGTGGATCACGTCGCCGTCCTGGACGACATATTCCTTGCCCTCGTCGCGGCCCTTGCCGGCTTCCTTGGCGCCGACTTCGCCCTTGAAGGCGATGTAGTCGTCAAAGGCGATGGTGAAGGCGCGGATGAAGCCGCGCTCGAAGTCGGTATGGATGACGCCTGCGGCGGCAGGCGCCTTGGTGCCGCGCACGATCGTCCAGGCGCGGGTCTCCTTGGGGCCGACTGTGAAATAGGTGATCAGGTCGAGCAGGTGGTACCCGGCGCGGATCAACCGGTCGAGGCCGGCTTCCTCGAGGCCTAGTGCCGACAGGAATTCCTTGGACTCTTCCTCCGGAAGCTGGGCCACTTCGGATTCGATCGCGGCCGAGATGACCACGCATTCGGCGCCCTGTTCCTTGGCCATGACGGCCACGGCCTGCGTGTGCTCGTTGCCGGTCGAGGCATCGGCCTCGGCGACGTTGCAGACATAGAGGACCGGGTGCGAAGTCAGAAGGTTGAGACCCTTCAGGATCTCGATCTCTTCGGGCGCCAGCGTCTTCAGAAGCAGGCGTGCTGGCTTGCCGTCGTTCAGGAGCTTGATAACCGCATCCATGACCGGCAGCTGCGCCACGGAATCCTTGTCCTTGCTGGCGGCGCGCTTGCGGGTCTGTTCGACGCGGCGCTCCAGGCTCTCGAGGTCGGCGAGCATCAGCTCTGTCTCGATCGTATCGGCATCGCCGACAGGATTGATGCGCCCCTCGACATGGGTGATGTCGTCATCCTCGAAGCAGCGCAGAACGTGCACCACCGCATCCACTTCGCGGATATTGGCGAGGAACTTGTTGCCGAGGCCTTCGCCCTTCGAGGCGCCGCGCACGAGGCCGGCGATATCGACGAAGGAAATGCGGGTCGGGATGATTTCCTTCGAGCCGGCGATTGCCGCCAGCTTCTGCATGCGCGGATCGGGAACCGCCACTTCGCCGGTGTTCGGCTCGATCGTGCAGAAAGGATAGTTGGCCGCCTGGGCGGCAGCCGTCTTGGTGAGCGCATTGAAGAGAGTAGACTTGCCGACATTCGGCAGGCCCACGATACCGCATTTAAAACCCATGGGTCCGGACCCTGTATTAGAAGAAATTTCGTTGGTGTGGCTATGGGGGAAAGTGCTCGGGCGGTCAAGGCTTGGCTGACGCGCCGGCTTGAAAGTAAGGTAAATGTGCCTTACGTTCAAGCGAGGAGACAGCGAATGACAAGGCTCAAAGTTACCGCGAAACGGCAGATAACCTTGAAGAAAGATGTTCTCGATCGTCTGGGCATCAAGCCGGGAGATCATCTCGACGTCAGTCAGCGTGCGGATGGCACGGTGGAATTGAGGCCTGTGAAGAAGAAGGCAGGAAAAATCGAAGATTTTTTCGGCAGCCTCAAGAACGAGCATAATGTCCATCTGACTCTGGACGAGATCAAGGAGGAGATCGAAAAAGCCTGGGCAGGTGAAAAGTGATCATCTTTGACACCAATGTACTGCTGCGCGCGTCCTTGGACGATGATTCCAGACAGTCACGCATCGCCCAAAAATATCTCGCCGAGGCTGACCAGATCGTAATTCCGCTTTACGCGTTTTGCGAGTTCGTATGGGTGATGTCGCGAAGCTACAAGCTCCGAAGGGAGACAGTCGTCTCCTCGGTTCTCAGACTCACCAACGCCGGTAACGTTATCTGCAACGAAGAGGCAGTCGAGGCGGGACTGACTTTCTTTGCGGAAGGCGGCGATTTCGCCGACGGCGTGATCGAATTCGAGGGGCGCAAGCTCGGCGGCGATACGTTCGCGACCTTCGATAAGGAAGCCGCAGCGATCATCCGCGCAAAGGGTCGCGATTGCCTTTTACTGGACGCCAATTGATCCATCGTTCACACCCGGTTGCTTGAAATTTTCCGGTTGCGGTGCGATATAGCCGGCATGTTCTCCCGATAGGATTGCATCGTCAGGAGAGGCCGATGGCCGAAGATACCACCCTAAAACCGAAGACGAAAACCAAGACCAAGCTGGAGCGGCCGAAACTCTACAAGGTTCTGCTCGTCAACGACGACTACACGCCGCGCGAATTCGTGACCATGGTGCTGAAAGCCGTGTTCCGGATGAGCGAGGAAACCGGCTACCGCGTGATGCTGACCGCGCACCGGATGGGGTTGGCGGTCGTCGTCGTCTGTACCAAGGACATTGCCGAGACCAAGGCGAAGGAAGCGGTCGACCTCGCCAAGGAGGCCGGTTTTCCGCTGATGTTCATCACCGAGCCCGAGGAATAGGTTACTTCCTCTTTTTCCCGGCCTTCACTCCGAGCGCTTCGGCGCTGATCCAGAACACCGCATCCTGCGATTCCGCCGTTTCCAGCCACAGGAAGTCGAGGTCGGGGAATTCCTCTTCGAGGATTTCGCGGCCCGAGCCGATTTCGCAGATCATGCCGCCCTCGGGATTGAGATGCACTGGGGCTTCCGCCAGCAGCCGGCGGACGAGGTCGAGACCGTCGACGCCGCCGTCGAAGGCCATGGCCGGTTCGGAGCGGAACTCTTCCGGAAAACCGTCCATCGCCTCGTGGTCGACATAGGGCGGGTTGGTGATGATCAGGTCGTATTTTTTGCTTCCGAGCGGCGTGAAGAGGTCGCCGTTCAAAAGCGTGACCTGATCTTCGACGGTATGCTCGGCAACGTTCAGCTTTGCCACCTCGAGTGCATCGGCCGAGAGGTCCACGGCATCGACCGCGGCGTTCGGGAAGAATTTTGCGGCGAGGATGGCAAGGCAGCCGGAGCCGGTGCAGATGTCGACGGCGCTCTCGACGCCCAGCGGATCGGGCAGAAAGGACGAACCGTTTTCTCCGAGATATTCGCTGAACAGGATTTCGCCGATATGGGAGCGGGGGACGATGACCCGTTCGTCGACCAGGAAGCGGACGCCCTGGATATAGGCGTGGCCGGTCAGGTAGGATGTCGGTTTGCGGGTCGTCACGCGGGCGTCGATCCGCTCGGCCAGCAGCCGCCGTTCGGCCGGCAGCAGGCGTGCGTCCAGAAACGGATCGAGCGCGTCGATCGGCAGGTCGAGGCTGTCGAGGACCAGGAAGGCGGCATCGTCGCTCGCCGTCGTCGTGCCGTGACCGTAGCTGAGGTTTGCGGCGCTGAACCGGGAGATGGCATAACGCCAGTAATCGCGAAGGGTGACGAGTTCGCCGGTGATGTCATCGATATTCGAAGTCTTGGTCATTTCGCGCTTCTGGTCCTGGTCTTTCATTCCTGAGGGCATTGATACTATTCGCCCTTGCCGCCGAACATCTTCTTGAGCATCTCGGCCATCGGGCCTGAGGTCGGCAGGTTCGGCTTGCCGCCGCTGCGGGCCTGGTGGATATGCGATTGCCCGGCCGGCTTGGCGGCAGGCTTCTTTTCGGGCTTCGGTTTTTCCTCATCCGGCTTGCCGCCGACCGCGAGCGCCAGCTTGTTCATGAGTTGCGAATCTTCCGCCTTCACCAGCATCTCGGCATTGTCGGCGAGCGCGTCGAGGAGAGGAGCGAGCCAGGTCTGGTCGACCTTGGCGAAATCGCCGAGCACATGATTGTGCACCAGTTCCTTGGCGCCGGGATGGCCGATGCCGAGGCGAAGCCTGCGGTATTCCCGGCCGCAATGGGCGTCGAGCGACTTGACGCCGTTATGGCCGCCATGGCCGCCTCCGGTCTTGATGCGGGCCTTGGCCGCAGGCAGGTCCAGTTCGTCGTAGATGGCGATGATGTTTTCCGGGCCGAGCTTGTAAAAACGCATGGCCTCGCCGACCGCTTCGCCGGAGAGGTTCATGAAGGTCTGCGGCTTGATCAGCAGCACCTTTTCGCCGGCGAGCTCGCCTTCCGAGATCAACGCCTTGAACTTCTTCGACCACGGCGAAAAGCCGGGACGGCGCTGGATCGCGTCCACGGCCATGAAGCCGATATTGTGGCGGTTGCCCGCATATTGGGAACCGGGATTGCCGAGGCCGGCGATGATGAGCATGGAGACGTCCATCCTTGACTGCTGGCTTTTCACCACCGCGAAACGCCGCCAAAGTCAACCGGTTTCAACGCCTGAGCCTCTATTGCTGCACGCCGATGCCGTAGCGCTTCAGGATTTCAGTCTGGATGCCGTCCTTGATGAGGCGGTCGAGACCTGCCTGCATCCTGGCGATCAGTTCGTCGGGTACATCCGGATTGCACGCAATGCCGAGATGCTGTTCGGTGAACAGGATGACCTTTTCGATCGGCGTCCCGTCCGCCTTCAGCTTCTGATAGACGCCTTCCGACATGGGCATCATGTCGATACGATCCTGCAGCAGTTTTCGCAGCGTCGTATCGACGTCGGCGCTGAGATCGATCTTCGGGAAGCCGGAACTCTTCAGAAGCGCCTCGGTATAGTCGGCACGATGGGTGCCGACCGTGTACTGCTTGGCCTCTTCCAGGGTGGTTGTCGCGACCTTCGAACCCGCATGGCGTACGAGAATGCTGCGGTCGACGAAAAGAGGCACAACCCATTTGAAACGCGGCTCGCGTTCCGGCGTGCGGGCGGCGGCGAAGACGCAGTGCATGGATTGCGTCTCGGCCATGGCGATGGCCCGGGCCCAGGGCATAATCTCCAGCGTGTAAGGCGTGCCCGCGTCCTGCATGATGATTACCACCTGATCGATGCCGACGCCGCGATAGTTGCCGCCGGGCTCCTGGTAGCTGAAGGGCGGGTAGGACTCGGTCGAAAAGACGATCGTCTGCTGGGCATGGGCGCCACACGCAAGGCTGAGGCTGGCAAGAAGCGGCGCTGCGATTTTCATCTGTCCACCTTCCAAACGCGCATGTTGTCATTTCTGACCCAGCATCTGGTCCGGAGGTGAGAACGTGTCAGCTCGCCATGGACTCGATTTCGGCCTGCCGGGTGGATAGGGCCGAGAGCAGTTCGGAAATCTCGCGGGGCTTCGAGAAGAGATAGCCCTGCGCATAGTCTATACCCATTTGCCGCAGCAACGAGCGCTGTTCTTCCGTCTCGACGCCTTCGGCGACGACCTTGCAGTTCATCTTGTGAGAAATAGCACTGATGCCTTCGACGAGCATCCTGTTCTTACTGCCTATGTCGCCCGTCTGTTCGGTGAGCGAACGGATGAAGGACTGGTCGATCTTGACGATATCGACCGGGAAACGGCTCATGTAGCTCAGCGACGAATAACCGGTGCCGAAATCGTCGAGCGCGATGCGGCAGCCGAAGCAATGGAGTTCGTTGAGGATGGTACGGATTTCCGGGTTGTCGTGCATCAGCACGGCTTCGGTGATTTCCACCACCAGGCGCGACGGATCGATGCCGTAGCGGCCGAGCAGTCCGGCAAGGCGTGCCGGCAGGCCGGGCTCGAATTGCAGCGGCGAGAAATTGACCGCGACATAGGTCTCGCCCATGCCGGGCAGGCGCGAGACGCGGGCGAGGTTCGCCATCGCGTCTTCCAGGATGAGGTTGCCGATCTGGCCGATCGAGCCGGTCTCCTCAGCAACGCTGATGATACCGGCCGGCGACAGCAGGCCCTTGCGGGGATGGCGCATCCGCATCAGCGCTTCGAAGCCCGAGGGAATGCCGGTCTCGATGTCGACGATCGGCTGGAAATGCGCCTCGAACCAGCTTGCGGCGATGGCGACTTCGATGTCGCTCTCGATCTCGGCCCGTTCCCGCGTCTGGTCGAGAATGGCGGGATCGTAGACCTGCGCGCCGTTCTTGCCGTCGCGTTTGCGGGCATACATGGCCATGTCCGATTTCTGCAGCAGTTCGGCGGCGCTGGCGGCATGGCTCGGATAGAAGGCAAGGCCGATACTGGCGCTCAACCGCACGCCGGTGCCCTGGATCCGGAAGGGAACCTCGAACATGTCGACGATCTTCTGGCTGAGTTCGGTCGCGCGGCGCTCGGCACCGTCCCCGGCAATCAGGATGGCGAATTCGTCGCCGCCGAGACGGGAGGCGGTATCGCCGTCGTTGAGCATCGGCTGCGTCCGTTCGACGAACTGGCAGAGCACGGCGTCGCCGGCTGCATGGCCGAGATTGTCGTTGATCGCCTTGAAGCGGTCGAGATCGACGAACAGGCAGGCGACCTCGGTGCGCGCCTTGTCGGCCTCGGCGATCTTCTGGTCGAGCGCCGCCTCGAAACCCTGACGGTTCAGGAGCCCGGTCAGATGGTCGGAGATGGCCTGCTGGCGGTTACGCAGTTCCGATTGCCTGAGTTCCGTGACATCCGTCATGACGCTCAGCGAGCCGGGAATGTTGCCGCCGGCCGTGCCAAGCTCGGTCTCTACGATCAGCACGTCCATAAGGCGGCTGTCGGCGCACAGGAACCGGACCGTGACTTCGATCGCCGGGCCGCTCGATTTTGCCTGCTGCTTGCGCCTTGCATAAATCTGGCGGTCCGCAGGGGCCACCAGTTCGGAAAAGGGATGACTGATCACGTCCTCGCGGCGATAGCCGGTCGCGAGAAGCCAATAGTCGCTGACCGCCGCGATCTGGTCGTCTCCGGTCAGCGAAAACAGCATGGCGGGCGTCAGATTGTAGATTTCGGTGGTCTGCTGATGTGCGCGCTTCAATTCGCGTTCCTCGCGCTCCAGCAGCGTCTGCATTTCGTTGAAGCTCTTCGCCAGCCGCCCCATTTCGTCGTTCGAGCGCCAGTCGACATGGTGGCGCGAACCGAGCCTGCGGGTCGCCTCGATAGCCGCGGTCAACCGCATCAGCGGCTTGATGACCATGACGCGATTGCCGAGGATCGCTGCGCCGAAGACCGTCAGGATGGTGATGATGAAGATGGAAATGAAGGCCATTTCCATCTGGTGCAGGGCAGAGAACCAGCCGAGCTTCGGCACATAGACGGTAATGCTGCCGACACTGCGGGTGCCCTGCTGCGACTTGTAGAAGACCGGCTCGGAGATCGCTTCCAGGCCGCGGAAATCGGCCGGATTGACGTCGACTTCGGAAATATTCAGCTTGCCCGTATTGTCGCTGATCTGCACGCCGTTGATGGCGGGATCGGCGATCAGCATCGAGGCGACCTGGTGGATGCTGTCGGTGTCGAGATCCCAGAGCGGCTTGCCGAGGGCCTGGGAATTGGTCACCAACACGACGTTGACGTGTTCGCTGAGGTTCTTGGCGGCCTGCTGGGAGGAAAGCGCAAGGAACAGCGTGAACAGTGGTGCGACGACGACCAGAAGGGCGCCTGAAATGATCGCAATAAAACGACTCTCAACGGAATGAGTCACCGTCTTCCCCGCATTCATCGTCTGGCTGCCGCCGGACTTTCCCCGTCATGCTGAAGTAGCGTGCATCGTTTCACGTATTCATTAAACTTCACTGAAACGACAATGCCAAGATTCGAACGAATTACGGAAGCAGCGTTACCAAACTGTATTCAGCGGACAATAAAAAACCCGCTTTCTTGCGAAAGCGGGTCCCATTTCAAGAATTTCGGCCTAGTTATTCAGCAGAAGCCGGTTCTTCCTCGGTAACGCCTGCAGCCGGGGCGACGATCGTCGCGATGGTGAAGTCGCGGTCGGAGATGACCGGACGTACGCCAGCCGGCAGCTTGACGGCGGAGATGTGGAGGCTGTCGCCGATCTTCGCGCCCGTCAGGTCGACGGTCAGGAATTCCGGAATGTCGTTGGCCGGGCAAAGCAGCTCGACTGCGTGACGGACGATGTTGAGAACGCCGCCGACCTTGATGCCCGGGGACTTCTCTTCGTTGACGAAGTGAACCGGAACTTCAACGGAAACTTCCGTGTTGCCCGAGACGCGCAGAAAATCCACGTGCATGGTGAAATCGCGGACCGGATCGAGCTGATAGTCCTTCGGCAGGACCTGGATCTTCTCGCCGTTGACTTCGATCGTGGCAACCGTGGTCATGAAACCGCCGGCATGGATGCGCTTCGTCACTTCGTTGGTCGACAGAGCGATCGCGAGGGGGGACTGCTTGTCACCATAGATGACAGCAGGAATGAAACCGTTGCGGCGAAGTTCACGGGAGGACCCCTTACCTACCCGTTCGCGCGCCTCGGCCTTGAGCTCGTAAGATGCGTGGCTCATGGCATATCCTTTCGAGGTTGTTTGGAGAGTTTTTCGCAAGCGTTGTCGGCTCGCGTCAAACTGAAGGGCATCATCCGATGCGCTTCATCCGCGTTGCCTCCAAGGGTGTCTACGCGGACCGGCGCGCTATAATACAATGAGCAGGGATGTGCAAGCTTTTCGGCCTGAAAACAAAGGACTTGCGCTTGACTTCGGCGGCCCGACTTCCATTTTGGTGCCCGTTGAACGAGGGAAGGGCTTGATTCATGAAACGGACTTTGATCGCGGCCAGCGTAATGGCTGCGTCCTGCGTATACCCAGTTGCGGCGGCTGAGATCAACGACAAGGGGGCCCGCACCCTCAAGGAAAGCCTCATCCACTTCCTGCCTGATACGGTCAAGACCACGGGCTTCCTGACCGTGAAGCCGGCCGGCGAGCGCTACGAGATCAGCTACGATTTCGCCAAGCTTCTGAAATCCATCAACAAGAAGAACTTCAAGATCTCCGGGCTGAAGCCGTTTTCGGTTTTCGCCGCACCCCTCGACAACGGCCAGTGGAAGTTCAACAGCGACAGCGACATGAATTTCACCGTGCAGGGCAAGATGCCCGACGGCAAGCCGACGAACCTCAATTACTCCGTCACCGACATGGTGTTTTCCGGCATTTTCGATCCGGCGATCAGCTATCTGCGATCGGGCGAGGCGACGTCCGGCCCGATCCGCATGGTCTCGAAGAGCGGCTCTGAAGAGGTCGAGGCGAGCTTTGCCAGCATGAACTATTCACTGGCGTCCACGGCGAGTGCGGCACCCGGCGGCACGGATTTCACCGGCAAGGGCTCGTTCCTGCGCTTCTACGAACGGATTGCGACGCCGGAAACCCCGCCGATACAGATACGCGCCGAAAGCCTCGATTTCGATGTCGGCGTCCAGGGCGTGATGGCCGAGAAGATCCGCGCGCTCGTCGCCTTCATGCTGGAACTCGTCAACGACGAAAAGCCGTCGCAGGCCGAGATCACCAAGCTCAAGGATCTCATCCGCGGAGCGATGCCGTTCTTCACGGCGCTTTCCGAAAGGATCAGCTTCAACCAGTTCACCGTGGCAAGTCCGCTCGGCGATTTCGGCGTCAACAAGCTCGACTATACGTTCACGATGAGCGAGCCCGCCGAGGCAACCCGGATCGGCTTCGGTGCCCGCATCGAGGCCATCTCGACACCGGACGGCATCATTCCCCCGCTTTACGCCCAGCTGGTGCCGGACATGGCGGAAATGGAGTTCGGGATCGCGGATCTCAACTTCCAGCGCTTCATCGACACCTTCATGGAAATCGATTTTTCGAAGCCCGACCCGTTGCCGGATTCGGAGGGCGAGCGTTTGGGCAAGGCCTTCCTCGATGATGGACAGCTGACCCTCGATTTCCCGCGGATTGCCGCGAAATCCGCTCTTTATGATGTGGAAGCCTCCGGGAAGGTCAAGGGCTATCCGGACGAGAAGGAACGCTACACGCTCGAGACCTCGATCCTTGCCCGCGACATCGACAAGCTGATCCAGTATTTCCAGACCGCCGCCAAGAGCGATCCCGAATTCAATCAGGTTTCGTTCGCGATGATGATGGCGAAGGGCATGGCGAAGACCGAACCGGACGGCCGCCTGCGCTGGGACATCAAGTTCGAGGACGGCAAGAATTTCAGCGTCAACGGGCAGCCGATCCAATGATTTGACGACCTGCACACTTTCTTATGCCGGCTGTACGTTTGCCAGTCAGCCGGCATTTACCATCCACAGGAACGTTTCGAACATGTTTCGATGCTAGAACTTCTCAACCAAAACAGTTGAAAAGTATCAGGCATTCATGTTTCGCGTTTTCTCCTGCATCTTCGTCGAGCACGATCTTCGCTATGTCGCCTGCGCGGTCTTGATCTGCGTGATCGGATCCTTCCTGACCATCCGGCTTTTTTCCAGAGCCCGGCGCGGCAGCGGGATCGAAAAGGTCATCTGGCTTTTCCTGACGGGCTTCATCGGCGGTTCGACCATCTGGACGACGCACTTCCTCGCGATGCTCGGTTATCTCGGAGGCGGGCAGGCGGGATATGACCCGACCCAGACGCTTCTGTCTTTCATGATCGCGGTGGCGAGCGCGACGATCGGCTTCGGCGTTGCAAGCTATGGCGGCCGGTCCCTGCTAGCGGAGGCCGGCGGCGTCGTCATGGGGCTCGGTATCGCTGCGATGCATTATACGGGCATGGCCGCCTACGAGGTGCAGGGCATCATCGACTGGAACCCGTCCTATGTTGTCGCCTCGCTCACCTTTGCCGCCGTTCTCGGCGCTCTGGTGACCAATCGCGTCGCGCACCCGGTGACGCGGTTCTGCAAGTACGGTTCGGTTCTGGCAATGATCCTTGCGATCGCCACCACCCATTTCACCGCGATGGGGGCGATCGAGGTCGTTCTCGATCCGCGTGCGGTCCTGCCGAACGAGGTCGTCCCGCCGGTGGTGCTCGGGTTCGCCGTGCTGTCGCTGATGCTGATCCTGCTGGCGCTGACGGCAGCCACCTATCTGATCGATGCCTGCGTGACCAAGGCTGCCGTCGAGCAGTATCGCCACCTTTCCCTGCACGACGCTTTGACCGGTCTTGCCAATCGCGCCGCGTTCAACGAGCAGCTTGCTGAGATCGCGGCGCGACCGGCGGATCTGACCGCTCGCATCGCAGTTCTCTCGCTCGACCTCAACCGCTTCAAGGAAATCAACGACGTCCATGGCCATGCCGCTGGCGACGAGGTGCTGCGCGCGATCGGCAGCAGGCTTGCCGAGGCGGCAGGCGAGGGCGAATTCATCGCCCGTGTCGGTGGCGACGAGTTCGTCGCGCTGAAACACATGTACTACCGTCGCTCCGATGCGATGTTGCTCGCCGGCCGGCTGCTTGCGGAAGTCTGCAAGCCGGTCGAATGGAACGGCAACACGCTCACCGTCGGTTCGAGCGTCGGGATTGCGCTCTATCCGGGGGACGCAAAGACGGTCGACGATCTCGTGGCCCAGGCGGACGTCGCCATGTACCGCGCCAAACAGTCGGGCGACAACGCCATCCGCTTCTACGACTCTTCGATGGACCAGGCGGCCCGCGAACGCAATGCGCTTGCCATGGACATGCGTTCCGGGCTCGTGGCGGGTCAGTTCGAGCTATACTACCAGCTTCAGAACGATACGTTCTCCGGTGAGGTCATCGGTTTCGAGGTTCTGTTGCGCTGGAACCATCCCGTCCGCGGGCTGGTGTCTCCCAACGAGTTCATCCCGATCGCCGAGCGCACCGGCTTCATCATCGAGCTTGGCGAATGGGTGCTCCGGAGTGCCTGCGCGGAGGCGGCGACCTGGAAAAACCCGTTCGGCTTTGCCGTCAACGTCGCCGACCAACAGCTTGCCGATCCGCAATTCCCGAACAAGGTCCGCGACATCCTCAAGGAGACGGGGCTGGATGCGGAGAGGCTCGAGCTGGAGATTACAGAGTCCGGCATCATCGCCGATCATCAGCGGGCGCTGCAGACCGTTCGCCACTTGAAGAGCCTCGGAGTGAAGATCGCCATGGACGACTATGGCACCGGTTATTCGTCGCTTTCGACGCTGATGTCCTTCCCCTTCGACAAGATCAAGATCGACCGCACCTTCGTGGACGGGCTTTCGGACAATTCCCAGTCGGCGGGGATCGTCCGCTCGACCCTCATCCTCGCCTCGAGCCTCCAAATACCGGTGCTTGCCGAAGGGGTGGAGACGGAGGCGCATATGGCCTTCCTGCGCAAGGAGGGCTGCATGCAGGTGCAGGGATACCTTTTTGGAAGGCCCGGCCCGAGGGCGCTGATCGAGCATCTCGTCAATGGCGAGGCCGGCGGCGAAATCCGATCGGCGGCCACCAAGGTCGCCTGACCTCGGCGTCAGCGCCGGGGTTCGCCACCCGGGGCATAGACCGTCTTCTGTTCGAAACGGAACTTGTGGCCGCACTGGCTGCAGCGGATCATGTATTTGCGCGGATCGGTCGAGGCGAATTCCGTCAGAAAACCTTTCGGCAGCTCATCGATGCGAAAATCGCGATTGCCCTGCCGCCTGTCGTCGGTCTCGGAAACCTCGGCGAAACCGACATTGCCGCACTGGGAACATTCGAGCTTTCGGGAATAACGGTCGCGAGCGGCCATGCTTGTCTCCTTCTTCGGGGGGCCTTCTAGCCGAAGCTTTGGCACAAAGCAAAACGCCGGAACTAGGTTCCGGCGTTTTCCATCGACCATTTACAGTTACTTCAGGCAGGTCCCCTAGCGGCGGCACTCGCCGGACGCGACGACGCCGAATCCGGCGTTTGCCGCTTCGCAGGCGTTCGGGAAAGTCTGGGTGCGTCCACCCTGCTGGCCGCAGACGGGACGGTACTCCCGCGTGCAGAAGCGAGGCTCTTCGGGCCTGCCGGGACGGCCAGGCTGGTTCCAGTCCGGACGATCCGGGCGATCCGGCCGGTCGGGACGATCAGGCCTGCCGGGTTGGTTCCAGTCCGGGCGGTCGGGCCGTTGCGGGCGATCCCAGTCGGGACGATCCGGCCGACCGGGGCGGTCAGGAGTTCCCGGACGGTCCCAATCCGGGCGATCAGGCCTATGGGGACGGTTCCAGTCCGGCCGAGGCCGTTCCGGCGGATAATAGCCGCCAGGCCGGCTGCTGCTATCGACGCATGCCGACAGCAGCGGGATCAGAAGGAAAATGGCCAGTTTCTTCGACAGGCCGATCAAGGAAGACATTGCGACTCACCCTCAGTTTGCGTTCGGAGGCGAGTCTATCCAAATACTTGTGACAGAAGAAGGTCAGTCGAACAGGCTGGAGACGGAGGCTTCCATCGCGGTGCGGTTGATCGCCTCTCCGAGCAGGTTGGCGGTGGTGATAACCCGGATGTTGTGCGCCGACTGGACGGCCGTGGTCGGCTGGATCGAGTCGGTGATCACCAATTCCTTGAGCTTGGAAGCGGCGATGCGGGCAACGGCGCCGCCGGAGAGTACGCCGTGGGTGATGTAGGCGGTGACGCTGGTGGCACCGTTTTTCAGGAGCGCTTCGGCCGCGTTGCAGAGCGTGCCGCCGGAATCGACGATATCGTCGATCAGCAGGCAGTCTTTGCCGGAGATGTCGCCGATGACGTTCATCACCTCGGACTCGCCGGCGCGCTCGCGGCGCTTGTCGACGATCGCCAGCTGACAGTCGATGCGCTTGGCGAGCGCACGCGCTCGAACCACGCCGCCAACGTCGGGCGAGACGACCATGACGTTGTTGAGGTCGTAGTGTTCCTTGACGTCACGGGCGAGCACCGGCACCGCGAAGAGATTGTCGGTGGGGATGTCGAAAAAGCCCTGGATCTGCCCGGCATGCAGGTCGAGCGTCAGGACGCGGTCGGCGCCGGCCTCGGTGATCAGGTTGGCGACGAGCTTTGCCGAGATCGGGGTGCGCGGGCCGGCCTTGCGGTCCTGGCGGGCGTAACCGAAATAGGGCAGAACCGCAGTGATGCGCTTAGCGGAGGACCGCCGGAACGCATCGATCATGATCAGCAGTTCCATCAGGTGGTCGTTGGTCGGGAATGACGTGGACTGGATGATGAAGACATCTTCGCCACGCACGTTTTCCTGAATTTCAACGAAGATTTCCTGGTCTGCAAATCGCCTTACGCTGGCTTTTCCGACTGGAACATTAAGATAGCTGCAGATCGCGTCGGCGAGATGCCGGTTCGAATTGCCTGCGAAAACCTTCATTGCGGTCCGCCTGTTTTGAAGCTGGATGCGGGCCTTTTACCGCCGCGGCCTTCGAATGCAAGTGCGTTTCGTCCCCGCTCACTCTTTTTTATGAAGAAACTGTGACCCGTGGCTTTTGAGGTTCAGTGCGAGATCGGCCGACCGGACCGCTCAGCCCTGGGATTGGCGCCAGGCCACATAGTCCTGGATCGTCTTGGCGGCGATGGTCTCCATGGTCGAAGCGGGAACCGATGTCCAAGGGTCCTGGCCGCTGCCGGGCACGCTTTCCTGTCCCTGCATGCGGTGCAGCCGCGCGCCGGAACCGTCGAGGATATCCCAGACATAAACGATGGTGACCTTGCCGCTGTCGGAGAAGGCGGAGAAATAGCCTTTCAGGATGTGCTCGGTGCTGCTGTCGCTCGACGGCCGGATCGTCAGCCCGTTGGCGCGCGCCTGGGCGCCGAGCTGGCGCGACAGCGGCGTCACCGCCTGGACCGGAGCGCCGATGATCGGCAGGAAGCGGACGGTCGGACCGGACGCGCGCGGCAGCGAGGCGCTCTGCTGCTGACCGGATTGTTGCTGCTGCGGCTGAGGTTGCTGCATGGTCTGCTGTTGGCCCTCCCATTGCGGCGGCGCGCCGGAGGAGGAGGGCGAGACGGCGCTGCCGGATTCCAGCGCCCGCGCCTGGGCTTCGAGCGTGTTCTGGGGGCCGGAGCGATAGCCGCCGCTATAGGTTTCCGGCTGCGCGGAGCTTGCCATGCGGTCGGCTTCGGCCTGGGTCACCGGCGAGGAGGCCCTCGCGCCGCCGCCGACATTCGCCTGCGGCGTCAATGCTTCCGTCGTGTTGCAGGAGGCAAGCACGAGTGCCAGCAGGGCAGCGGACAGCAGTGTTCCGAAAAGCCGCATATCCGTCTCCCCTGCCGTAGATTCCTCGGCCGGAGCTTAGGGTTGGCGTTCCCAACCTGTCAATTGCCTGATTTTCGCAGCGCTCAGCGCTGAATGAGCTCCAGGGTGTGGCGGGAAAGTGGCTGCGGATCGCCTTCGGTCGTCAGGTAGGTGTGGCCGAGGGTCATGGCGGCGCCGCTGTCGGAATCCATGATGATCATGTGCACGAACAGCGTCATGTCCGGCAGGATTTCCTGCGGATTGCCGAAGTGGAACATCTGGTGCTCCATCCAGGAAGGCGAGAACCGCGCGCCGAGCGAATAACCGCAGGCGTTGAGGCGGTGGCGCGACAGGCCGCGCTCGTCGAGGATGCGGGCATGGGTGTCGAAGACGTCGCCGAAAGTCTGACCGGGGTGCAGAACCTCCTCGATCGCCGTGATGGTTTCGAGGCAGGCCTTGTGGAGCTCGCGGTGGCGAGGCGACGGTTCGCCGACGATGACCGTGCGCATCATCGCCGCATGGTAATGCGCGGCCGCACCGGCCCATTCGAGCGTCAGCTGGTCGGTCGCGTCGAGCTTGCGGCGTCCGGCCTTGTAGCGGCAGAGCAGCGCGTCGGCGCCGGAGCCGATGATGAATTCGTTGGCGGGATAATCGCCGCCGCCGAGAAAGACAGCGCCCTGCATGGCGGCGAGGATTTCCGCCTCGTCGCCGCCGGCCTTGATCAGCGGCAGCGCCGCATCGAGCGCATCGTCGGCAAGCTCGGCGGCGCGTCTGGCATAGGCGATCTCGGCCGGGCTTTTGACGAGGCGCAGCGTGCTGACCAGATAGGAGGCGTCGCTGATCTGGCCGAAGGTGGCGAGCTGGTTGTCGAGCAGGCGGGCGACGCGGCCGGTCATGCCGTGGGTATCGTATTCGATGCCGATCCTGGCGCCGAGCAGGTCCATGTCGCTCAACAGGTTCTTGAGGTCGAGCGTGGGGTCGGCATTCACCCGGTCGACCCAGACGACGATGTTCTCGACGATCGAGGTGTGGCGGGCCTGGCGCAGGTCGGCCGAGCGGGTGAGCAGCGTCATCGCCCCGTCCGCCTTGACGATCAGGGTCTGGAAAAAGCAGTAGCCGAACGTGTCGTAGCCGGTCAGCCAGTACATGCTTTCCTGGGCGAAGATCAAAAGCGCGTCCAGCTTGTCGGCGCGCATCTTCTCCGTCAGCCGCGTCAGCCGGTCGGCGTATTCGCTCCTCTCGAAATGCAGGGCCATATCAATTCTCCCGAAGTGCGATTGCTGAAATCTGGCGGCCGTAATCCGGCTCTTTGGCATGGGTGGTGCGGCGGTAGGAATAGAACCGTTCCGCATCCGGATAGGTATCGAGACCGAGGCTTTGGGCCCGCACGCCTGCTGCCGTCAATCGCTTGATGGTCAGCGACGGCAGGTCGAACATGGAATGCCCCGCACTCGATGACGGCGTGAAGAAAGCCTCGTAGGAGGGGTCGTAGCTCAGGAACCGTTCGACGAATTCCGGTCCGACCTCGTAGCTTTCCGGACCGATCGAGGGGCCGAGGACGGCGGTGATGTTTTCGCGCGCGGCACCCAGCGAGACCATCGCCTCGATGGTGTTTTCGAGCACGCCCGTCAACGCACCCTTCCAGCCGGCATGGGCCGCCCCGATCACGCCGTTCTCGCCGTCGGCAAACAGGATCGGGCCGCAATCGGCCGCGAGCACCCCGAGCGCCACGCCCGGCACGCTGGTCACCATCGCGTCGACCTTCGGCCGTTCGCCCGCATAGGTCTCGTCGACGACGAAGACGTCGGGCGAATGGACCTGGTGCACGGTCGCCAGCTTTTCGAGCGGCAGGCCGAACCAGGCGGCAACGCGGGCGCGATTCTCGGTGACCCTCGCGCGGTCGTCGTCCGAGCCGATACCGACGTTGAGGCCGGCATAGAGCCCTTGCGAAACGCCGCCCTTGCGGGTGAAGAAACCGTGGCGGATACGGGCGCCGGCCCTGTCGTTCAACAGGGGGCTCTCGATCGGCTCCGGCAAGGGTATGTCCTGCATCGGCGTTATCTATCCCGTTGATTTGAAGAGGTTTTGGGCGAGCTCTCAAGGCCTGCCCACTGCTTCGATCTAGGGCGAGAGTTGCGCAAGAAAAGGGCGGATGTCAATCGGTTGATGAATTGGCGGCCGCTGTTTAATCCACCGCGCGAAACGGCATCAGCTTCAATGCCGGGCTCGATACCGCGACGACTTTGAAGAGTTCGCCCATCTTGCCGGCACCTTCGCCGGCCAGCCGGTCGACGGCGGCGGCGATCAGGCGCTGCTCGGTGGGCTCCTTGTCCCTGGCAAGCGCGTTTGCCCGCTCGGCAAGGCCGAGGCCGAAAAGAAAATCGCCCTGGTGCAGGCCGCCGTTCAGGTGAACGCCCGTGGAGACGGCAATGCGCGCGAGGTCCTCGAAATCGACATGGCTGGTGAGATCCGCCTCGCCGGGATTTTCGAGCGGCGGATCGTAGTCATGGTGGCGGATCGCCTGCAGCGTATCGCCGAAACCGGTGACCAGGTGGCCGTAGTCGATGATCAGAGCCGTGCCGCCGAAGGTCCGCAGGCGTTCGCACAGCGTCAGCATCACCGCCTGGCGGGCCGGAGAAAGTTCGAAGATCGTGCCGTCGGGAATGCCGGCGACGGGCGAGGGCAGCAGCTGCGGGTCGAGTGTGGCGATGCCGACGGCAAAACCGAGTTCATCGTCGGCGTTAAGGCCGACGAGACGTTCGCGAAAACCGGTCGGCGTCTTGATGAACTGGCGGATCGGGATCGCATCGAACAGCTCGTTGGCGGCGATCAGCGTAAAACCTTCGGGAATGTCCTCAAAGCTGTCGTGCCAGGAGATTTTGGTGGAGAAGGCTTCGAGCGTGATGCGCTGCACGCCGCGCAGGCGCTCGCTGGTCTCGACCAGATGCACGTGCAGGTCTTCGAAAAACCGGGGCGCGATGCGTTTGATCACCCGCAGCATGTCGGCCATCATCGTGCCGCGGCCGGGGCCGATCTCCACCAGCCGGACTCCGGTCGGCGTGCCGTGCTGCTGCCAGGCATGCACCATGAAGACGCCGATCATCTCGCCGAACAGCTGGCTGATCTCCGGCGCGGTGATGAAGTCACCGTGGCGGCCGAAAGGCTCGCGGGTGCGATAATAACCGTATTCCGGATCGGCAAGGCACAGCGCGAAATAGTCGGTCACGCTGATCGGGCCGTTGGTACGGATCAGGGTCTTGATCTTTTCGGTGAGGGGGGTGCTCAACGGCCTTGCCTCCCCTCAGGCCTTCGCCGCGGACGTTACCGCCGCGCGGGCACGGAGAATGGCCCAGACACCCGCAGCGATCATCGGCAGCGACAGGATCATGCCCATGGTCAGCCAGTTGGTGCCGAGCAGATAACCGAGCTGCGCATCCGGTTCGCGAAAGAATTCCACGAAGATGCGGCAGAGCGCGTAACCGACGACGAAGGTGCCGGCGATGGTGCCAGGGACCTTCAGCGCCTTGAAACGGAAGATCAGCAGGGCAAGCACGAGGACGAGTACGATACCTTCGAGGCCTGCCTCGTAAAGCTGGCTCGGATGGCGCGAGAACGGGCCGCCGGCCGGGAAGACGACCGCCCAGGGCGCGCTGCTGAGGCGTCCCCAGAGTTCGCCGTTGATGAAATTGGCGATGCGGCCGAAGAGCAGGCCGAAAGGCACGACGGCGGCGACCGTGTCGAACATGCTCCAGACGGGAATGGTATTGCGGCGGGCGAAGATGATCATCGCGATCGTCGCGCCGATGAAGCCGCCGTGGAAGGACATGCCGCCGTTCCAGATCTCGATCGCGCGGATGGGGTTCGCGGCCACGGCCCCCATGTCGTAGAACAGGATATAGCCGATGCGGCCGCCAAGCACGATACCGGCTGCGACCCAGACGAGGAAGTCGTCGAGCTGGACGGCCGTGATTGGCGACTGGCCGTCTTTCCACAGCGAGGCGTTCGCCGCCAGCCGACGCGCATAAAACCAGCCGAGCATGATGCCGGCGACATAGGCGAGCCCATACCAATGGACCGCCAGCGGTCCGATGGAGAAGGCCACCGGATCGATATTCGGGAACGGCATCAGAGCGAAAAGATGAAGCGCTTCGTACAAATTACAAGGTTCTCATACAAACCGAATTGTCGCGGAACATGGCGTTGCGCTCATCGCCGGTCAAGGCGAATCTCGGGGATCGCCCCTTTACCCCCCGTGAAGTTCAGCAACTGCCTGAAACCTCAGTTATCCTTCATCTGTATCAACTGAATGAGGTTTCCGCAGGTATCGTCGAGCACCACCATACGGACAGGGCCGGCATCCATCGGTTTCTGGGTGAAGGAGACGCCGAGCGAGACAAGCCTCTCATATTCGGAATCGATGTCGTCGACCTGGAACGAGGTTGCGGGGATGCCGTCCTCGACGAGCGCCGCCTTGAAGGGCTTGGCGGCCGGGTGTTCGCTCGGTTCCAGAAGCAGCTCGGTCCCTTCGGGATTTTCGGGCGAGACGACGGTCAGCCAGCGGTGTTCCCCCATGGGGATATCGTGCTTCACCTTGAACCCCAGCACGCGGGTGTAGAAGTCCAGGGCTTTCGATTGGTCGTCCACAAGGACGCTCGTGACGTAGATTCTCATGTAAACATCCTTTCTAGAGATGGTGGCGGAGCCACAGGTCAACAGCCTCTCGCAGCGGACCGGGATCGAGAGAATGGATCCTGGTCCGGCCTGACCATTCGACACGAACCAGTCCGGCCTTTTGCAGCATGTCGATGTGCTGGGTGATCGCCTGGCGCGAAAGCGCCATGCCGTTCTCCGCGAAAAAGAGAGCGCAGATTTCGAACAATGACTGGCCAGGGCGTTCGCGCAGGCGATCGATGATCTTGCGACGAGTGGGGTCGCCAAGCGCTTTGAAAATGTGATCGAGATCGTCATCGTTCATCGCATCGAATATGCAATAAAATTATTGCATGTCAAGGAAGGGCCGACGGCGAGGCAAGCGGACGATTTGTCCGAGACGCGGCGAGCGGTACCTCGGATGATGCTTGCAAGCGGCCCGCACAGGCCCTACTTGATCCCTATGGACATTCGCCGGCCCGGATTGCCGGCCAGACGATATGGGAGTTCAAAACCATGGCAACCGGCACGAACCGCATTCTCGACGATTTCGCGCGGCTGATGACCGATGCGGCCGGCGCTGCCCAGGGCGTGCGCAAGGAGGTCGAAACGGCATTCCATGCGCAGGCCGAGCGGTTTCTCAACAATATGGATGTGGTCAAGCGCGAGGAATTCGAGGCCGTCCGCGAAATGGCCGCCCGCGCCCGCGACGAGAACGAGGCGCTGAAGGCGCGGATCGAAGCGCTGGAAGCGAAGCTTTCGGGACAGTGACACGCGTTTTCCGGGGATGATCTGTGTCTCTCCGGTAAAATCCGGCACTCAGCTTGTCGGCTAAGACGTTGTTTTTCCTTGCTCGCCCCATGGGGAGAGGAAAGCCGTGCACCTGATACCTTCCCCGCTCTCCCCACCCATGCCTACAATTGCCTCGCTTCCGTCGCCGGAGTGTTTCGCGAGACGTTCGCGGGCAGGCGGGGGCCGGCGCTTTCGTCAGAACCGTAACGTGCGGGAATGGTGGAAGAGGTGAAAGCCATAGAGGGCGCGCTGAAAGGCAAGCCTTCCTATCAAGCCTCCCCCGGACAGCCATGTCCGGTTCGGTTGAGCCGTGCAAGTGGCAAGGTTTCCCGAAAGGAAGCCGTGAACACAGCCACGCAGCGAGGCGAGATGATCACCTGTAGGGGCCGGAAGCCCCGAAAAGACGCCGAAGGCCACGCGAATGCGGAGCCACCATTAAAAAACCAATCGAGGTTCCGCATTCGTGTGGGCTCTCCGATCGTACCGTGCCGAACAGATTTTCGGCGCGGGCGCAGGTGCTGAAACGAAAAAAAATGACGCCCTGTGGACACATTCAAAAAAGCCAGTGTCCAGAGTCGCTTATGACTCCGTTCTGATCTCTGCTGCGAACCATGTTTGGAGTTTTGCCCATGTAAAAACCAAGGAAGGGGCTGGCAGCCGGACTCCGTCTAGGTACACTGATTTTAAAGGATGATTCGAAACGGCTTGGTAAGCTCCAGACAGGGTGACTGCGTTATTCTGGAAGCGTCGGACGATCATCGACAGTGTTGTTCCCGGTTAGTGTTCGCGTGTTTTTGGCGTTTTACCGCACGAATTCGCATTCATTCCGGTCAAGAAGGTGCCGCATGACGCTTATGGAAATGGAAATCGAACGCCAGTCGAATCCGGTCGATATGATCGAATTCGTTGCTGCCTCGAACGATTGGACGTTCGAACGGTCGGGTGAAGACGAGATCGCCATGACCGTGGAAGGCCGCTGGACAGACTACCATGTTTCCTTCTCCTGGATGGAGGAGTTCGAAGCGCTGCATCTCGCCTGCGCTTTCGACCTCAAAATTCCCGACGCCCGCGTCAACGAGGTCATCCGCCTGCTGAGCCACGTCAACGGCCAGGTACTGATGGGCCATTTCGACGTATGGCGCCAGGAAGACGTCGTCATCTTCCGGCAGTCGCTGCTGCTGGCCGGCGGTGCCGAACCCAACAACCAGCAGGTCGAAGTGCTGCTTTCGAGCGCCCTCGACGCCTGCGAATCCTATTACCAGGCGTTCCAGTTTGTCGTATGGTCGGGCATGGAGGCGAAAGCCGCCATGGAAGCCGTTCTGTTCGAAACCGTGGGCGAATGCTGATGATCTCGGGTCATTTGGGATCCATCATTCTGATCGGCGCCGGCAATATGGGCGGCGCCATGCTGTCCGGCTGGCTGAAGAAGGGCGTGCCCGGCGCGTCCGTGACGGTCATCGATCCGTCGCCTTCGGACGCCATGAAGACGATGATCTCGGAAGCCGGCGCGTCTCATTTTGCGTCGGTGCCCGATGGTGCTTCCGCCGACATCCTGTTTCTTGCCGTCAAGCCGCAGCTCATGGATGCGGTCCTGCCGCCTCTGAAATCTGTCGTCGGGCCCGGCACGGCCGTGGTTTCGGTCGCCGCCGGCAAGACGCTCGCCTATCTGGAAAAACATCTCGGCGAGGCGGCCATGGTGCGCGCCATGCCGAATACGCCGGCAATGATCGGCCGCGGCGTTACCGGCGCCTATGCCAATCCCAAGGTTACCGACGCCCAGCGCGAAACGGTGCAATCCCTGCTCAAGGTCAGCGGGCCGGTGGAATGGGTTGCAAGCGAAGCGGATATCGACGCCGTGACCGCCGTTTCGGGCAGCGGCCCGGCTTACGTGTTCTATCTCGTGGAGTGCATGGCGGAAGCGGGCCGGAAAGCAGGCCTGCCGGCGGACCTCGCCATGCGGCTTGCGCGGGAAACTGTCTCGGGGGCTGGCGAGCTCCTCTACCAGTCCCCGGACGACGCTTCCAGACTTCGCCAGAACGTTACCTCGCCGAACGGTACGACGGCTGCGGCACTTGCCGTGCTGATGGCCGACGACGGCATGCAGCCGCTGTTCGACAAGGCAATCGCGGCTGCCCGCGACAGAGCCGAAGAACTCGGCGCCTGAGTGAATTCGAATGGCTGAAGACATCACCTACGGCGACTTCGAAAAGGTGGACATCCGCGTCGGCACGATCGTCGAGGTCGAGCCGTTTCCGGAAGCCCGGAAGCCCGCTTTCAAGCTGAAGATCGATTTCGGCCCGGAGATCGGCATCAAGAAATCCTCGGCGCAGATCACCGTGCATTATACCCCGGAAGCGCTTGTCGGACGGCAGGTGCTAGGCGTCGTCAATTTTCCACCGAGGCAGATCGGGCCGTTCCGCTCGGAAGTGCTGACCCTCGGATTCGAGGACGAAAACGGTGCAATCGTGCTTGCCTCCGTCGAACAGCCGGTGCCGAACGGCCGGAAGCTGATGTAGCCCGGGCGCTGATCCGCATGCGGATTGTCAGTGGATATCGCGGCTGTCGACCTCGGTCAGGCTGAACGACCGGAACTCGACCTCGAAGCCTTCACGTTGCGGCGAGCAGAAGGTCATGCCGACGGAGAGGTCGGTGAGCTCGGGCGGGAAGAAAGCGAGCCGCGCCATGCGCCAGTCCGGCTGCGTGTCGGTTCGGTACTGCACGAAAAGGGCGTCGCCCATGCGGGTGACGCGGACGGAGATTTCCTCGAAATCGTCGGTGAGGCGGAAGGCGGACCAGTCGGAGTGGCCGTTGGTCACCACCACGCTGAAATGGCGGGCGCCGTCGGTGAATTCGACGCCGCATTTCATCCAGTGTTTTTCGTCATGGCGGATCATCAGGCCCGCCTGGTCGTAGAGCGCCTCGTAGCGGCCGACGAAGGAGGTTTCGGCGGTGAAGTCGCCGCTTCGGGTCCGATGGAGGAAGTGGCCGCTGTCGCGGTGAAAGCCGTAATAGGTGCCCTGCCAGAAGTCGGTCTCGAAGCCGGAGCGGGCGACCAGACTGCCATTCTCCTCACGGCTTTCCGGAGGCGGGTTCAGCCAGGTCATGTGGGACAGGTCGATCGGCATCGGTTCCTCGAAAGAATGATCAGGCGGGGACGCGCACGACGGCGCGCAAGCCGCCGCGGGGGCTGTCGGCGAGCGTGACGTTGCCGCCATGGGCGCGGGCGATGTCGCGAGCAATCGCAAGGCCGAGGCCGGTGCCGGACGCATTGAGGTTGCGAGCTTCGTCCAGGCGGTAGAACGGCTTGAAGACATCCTCGCGAGATTGCGGCGGAATGCCCGGACCGTCGTCGTCGAACGTCAGCGTCAGCCACTTGGCGCTATGCCGTGCGTCCACATGGAGCGTCTTGGCGTAGCGCTCGCTGTTGGACACCAAGTTGCCGACAAGCCGGGCGAAGGCATTCGGACGCACCGCGATCTCGTCCTCGCCGTCGATCTCGTAGGTCATGGTCTTGCCGTGCAGCGCGAATTCCGACCGGAGCTTTTCAAGCAGTTCGCTCAACCGCAGTTCGCCGAAATCTTCTTCCGCTTCGCCCTTGGCGAAGGCGAGATAACCTTCCAGCATCGATTGCATGTCGTCGGTATCCTGGCTCATGCCGGCCAGTTCCGGCTTGTCGCCGGCAAGCGCCAGCTGCAGCTTGAACCGGGTGAGGATGGTCCTCAAATCGTGGCTGATGCCGGCGAGCATGGCGGTGCGCTGCTCCATCTGCCGCTCGATGCGCTCGCGCATCTGGATGAAGGCAAGGCCGGCGCGGCGGATTTCGTCAGCGCCGCGGGGGGCGAAACCATCGGTCTTCTGTCCCTTGCCGAAGCTTTCGGCGGCACGCGCGAGCGTCAGGATCGGCCGGATCTGGCCGCGCAGGAAAAGGATGGAGATTATCACCAGAACGACGGCCGCGCCGATCATCCAGACGAGGAAGATATGGGTGTTGGAGGCATAGGTGGAGCCGCGGCGGACGAAGACGCGCAGCACCCGGGTATCGAACTTGATACGGATCTCGACAAGCCGACTGTCTCCGATCGTGTCGATCCAGAAGGGCATCTGGATCTGGCGGGTGATCTGTTCGGCGAGAATATCGTCGAGGATGGCGAAGAAGGGGCGGGGGCGGGGCGGCGGCAGCTGGCCGTTTTCCTCGACGGCGATGGTGAGGTTCAGCGCGTCGTTGGCGATGCGGCTCACCACGTCGTAATTGCTGTCCTGCGGGTAGGCCTGGATCACCTCGATAATGCCGGCGATGTCGCGGACGGTGCCTTCCGACAGGCGTTCGGTCACCATGCGCCAGTGTCGTTCCATGAAGACGGAGGCGACGATCCCCTGCAGCAGCAGCATCGGCAGAATGACGATCAGAAGCGAACGGGTATAGAGGCCGGTCGGCAGGCGGCGGCGCAGCCAGCGGGTCATCGGGCGCCAGCCCGGCAAGGCGAGCCGGTCCATGTCGCGCTTCAGTGGGTCGAAAAGTGCCATCCTGCCTTCAGCCTGTGCCGGTCTCTTCCGGCTAATCGATACTCAGCCTGTATCCGATGCCGCGCACCGTCTGGAGATAAACGGGGTTGGCCGGATCCTCCTCGATCTTACGCCGCAAACGATTGATCTGCACGTCGATCGTGCGCTCGCCGACCTCCGCATCATCACCGATCAGCTCGTGGCGGGGGATGGTGTCGCCGGCCCGCAGCGCGAAAAGCAGCATGATCTCCTGTTCGCGATCGGTCAGCCGGATGGTTTCGGCGGCCTTGCGCAATTCCTTGCGCGGGATCGAGAAGGTGAAGGGGCCGAACATGATCTGCTCGATCTTGGGCGTATCGGGCGAGGTGCTGCGGCGCAGGATATTGTTGATGCGCAGCACCAGTTCGCGCGGATCGAAAGGTTTCGAGAGATAATCGTCGGCGCCGGCTTCGAGACCGGCAATACGGGATTCCGATTCGGCGCGGGCCGTCAGCAGGATCACCGGAACCGTCTTCTTCTGGTAGAGCGATTGGGTGAGCGAAATGCCGGATTCCCCGGGCATCATCACGTCGAGAATGATGAGGTCGAAATGCAGGCCTTCGAGCTTGCGGCGGGCTTCGGCGGCGTCGCCCGCGACGGTGATGCGAAAACCCTGCTCCATCAGGTAGCGGTTCAGAAGATCGCGGATGCGCGTGTCGTCATCGACGACGAGAAGATGGGGCGCATCATCGGAAGGGGGCGGTGTCGTCATCTCAAAGGTCCCACTTAGTCCAAGTCGCTGTCGATAGGCTCAAGGCTTTCGTCGCGGCCGCGCATGCGGCGCAGGAATTCCTTGACCGAGGCCCGCGTGTCGGGGGGCAGCTCGTCCATGGCGCGAGCGATACGGCGCGATTGCGGCTCGGAAAGGGCGAGAGCCAGCTCACGGCCTGCAAGGGTCGGATAGAGCCTGCGCTCGCGACGATCCTTGGCGCCGGCCATCTGGCGTATATAGCCGGATTCGATCAGCTGCTTGAGAACGCGCGCAAGGCTCTGTTTGGTGATCTGCAGCGTGTCGAGAAGGTCGGTGACCATCATGCCCGGCTGGCGGCAGACGAAATAGACGACGCGGTGGTGGGCGCGGCCCATGCCGATCTTGGCGAGGATCGCATCTGGGTCGGACACGAAATCGCGGTAGGCGAAGAAAAGCAGTTCGATGGTCTCGAAGTCGATCTGGGCTTCGTCGACTGCCGGCATTGTCGGCATGACCTTCTTGACGGCTTTTCCCGTCGATGCGCGCGACACTCGCGTTTCCTTTCCCTTTATGGCTGCTTGCCCCAGGGTCCAAAGATCTTGGGGCCGAAGCTCTTATTGCCGATCTCGCATTGTAACCTGCCGCACGTCATAAAGCGCGATCAGGCTGAACAATCAACAGCATTTGTTGGGGAGGGCGGGAGCGCTGGGAGCCACCGGGAAGGGCGCTGCCGAACAGCGCCCTTTTACGGTGGAGCTCAATCGTAGATGTGGACGATACGGCGGGTGCCGGGGTCAACAAGAACCGGGCGGGCGTTGACGA